>JBBRRK010000287.1:0-2155 GCA_038200765.1 Nitrospirales bacterium | reverse complement strand
AGTGAACCCCACGTGCATCGACACCGGTTGGAGGATTCACAAATGGGGACCTGGACTGCTCCAGCGCAACCAGGCGCTTGTGCAACTCCTTGAGCAAGCGTTCGGAAAATCCGGTTCCCGTTCTTCCGACGAATTGAAATTCGTCCCTGCTCCCCGTAGACACCCAGCAGCAAGGCTCCGAAGGCCATGCGCGAGCCTGACGGATCGGTAAATCCTCCGATGACGAACTCCTGACGGTGACCGCATTTGACCTTGATCCAATTTCTATTGCGGCCGGGGAGATAGACTGCGCCACTCCGTTTAGAAATTATCCCTTCCATCCCTTTGTGGCAGGCTTCCGAAAAGACGACGCCCCCTTGGCCCAGTATATGGTCGCTATACCGAAGCACTCCGGATGCACCGCTCGGCATCACTGCGGCAAGCGAACGCTTACGGTCGAGGAGGGAGACCTGTCTCAAGTCATACCCATCGAGATACAAGAGATCAAACACATAGTAGGCCAGGTTCGTTTCCGATCCTGTATCGAACGCATTCTGCAGGCCCTGAAAACTGATGATTCCATCAGGCATCAGCGCAACGACTTCGCCATCGAGCCAGGCAGTCTTGACGGGCAGCGCCGCAGCCGCCGCAGCGATGCCCTGCAATTTAGCCGTCCAATCGTGGTCGTTTCTCGTAACAAGCTTGGCAGACCCATTCTTCACACGGCACAGGATCCGATAGCCGTCATATTTGAGCTCATGGACCCATTCCTCACCCACTGGAGCCTCGTCTGCCAAGGTCGCCAACTGCGGACGCATCGAATCCTCCTGGGGTGTACGGCGTGCGCCGACCAATTTTTTCGTTGCCGTCTCGTAAGGGCGGGGAATCGCCTTCGCGTGCTTCCTCGCCGGGGAATTCGACTGCCAAACCCGATGGCGGCCCGATGCGATCTGCTCAATGGTCCGCCTACTGGCGACGCTGTTCGTCAGGAGCCGGGTCACCTCGGCTTGTTCCCCCGTACGCGCCTCCTTATCCTTTTCTTTGATCAAGAGCCAATTGTCCTTCCCCTGTTCATGTCGCCCGCCCATGCGAACCAAATTCCATAGCCCATGCAGTTTGTGACCTTTCAAGTTGAACTTGAGCCGGCCGCGCCGATAACTCGTCATGGGATCACCGACGGGAGACCACGATCCCCGATCCCACAGCAACACCGTCCCCGCATCGTATTGTTTTGGAGGAATAATTCCTTCGAAGCCGCCATAGTCGAGCGGGTGGTCTTCCACATGCACCGCCAAACGCTTGTGTGCGGGATTCAAGCTGGGGCCTTTCGGAATCGCCCAACTTTTCAACGTCCCGGCGAGTTCCAGGCGGAAGTCATAGTGCAAGCGACTGGCCGCATGTTGTTGAATGACAAACTGAAGGCGTTCCGAGGAAGATTGCAAGGCACCGCGCGGCTCAGGCGTCTCTTTGAAGTTCCGCTTGCCCCAGTACTGCCGAAGCCCCATCGGAACTCCTTAGACTTGTCGGCGTAGCCGTTCGGCTCCCCGTGAGACAGAGGGTGCACTACCGTTCCTCTACGCACTCTTCCGGCGAGGATGCGGCTGCTGTCTTTTCGAGGCCCGACTCGACCTGGAAGGCGACTGTCCCTTTGCCTGGACACTTCGCTTCAACAGCGCCATGAGATCGATGACTTCTCCCCGAGCCGGTTTCTCATCATCATCGTCGGCTCCGGCCTCGGTTATAACCTCCGTTTTTCCTGCCTTGATCCGTTTGTCGATCAGTTTCATGAGATCGTCGTGATAGGTATCATGATACTGCTCCGGCTTCCATGGCTCAGTCATTTCCTCCACCAGCTTCTTCGCCATCTCAATCTCGCGCGGCGACACGCCGGATGCTTTCAAATTTCCCGAGGGCACCTCAAGCTCCTGTACGGACTTCAGTTCGTTCTTATACCGCAGGGTGTTCAATACCATGACGTGGCCGCTGGGGATAAGGGCTGCAAGATACTGCCTGGTGCGGATCGCGACGGTGGCGATGGCGATGGCGATTTTGTTGGTCGCCTTCAAGGTTTCCCGCAGCAGGGCGTACCCTTTTTCGCCGCGTGTGTCCGGGGCGAGATAATACGGCGTTTCGAAGTAGGCGGGTGCCACCTCGTGTGCTTCCACGAACGCGACGA
>JBBRRK010000286.1:0-2920 GCA_038200765.1 Nitrospirales bacterium | reverse complement strand
CCGAAACCGCATTCTATTGTTTACTCCGAGCGCCGCGGAACGGTCCGATGCCTTCGATCCACCGACAGGGAGAAAGTCGACCGACAGATTTCTCGCTATCGATTTTGGGGTTCTGCAACAGACACCAGCAGCAACCGCTACTGATCAGACTACGCCTCAAATGGAACGAAGCGCACCGGTCCACGGGTCTGCAACAGGAGCCGGTCCATCCGAAACTCCGGCTCATACCACAGAGGCTCTGGCTCAGGAGGTAGAGGCCCTCAGGAAAGAACTGCAATCCGTTCAAAAACAACTCGGCAACCAGCCAGCCAAACCGGACAGCCCAAAGAAGAAAACCACACCAGAGAAAAAATGAAGGCTGAAGGAGCGGAAGGCTGAAGACTGAAGCTTGTGAAACATCGGGGCCCTAATCTCAGACTTCTGCCTTCGGCCTTTCAACCTTTAGTCTTCAGCCTTTCCCGCCGTCTATGAATTTCGATAGCCGTTCGTAATCGGCATCCGCCTGTCCTTCCCCAAGGCCCGGTGTGTGATCTTGATGCCGATCGGCGCCTGCCGGCGCTTATACTCGCTGCCATCCACCATCGCCATCACGCGCGCCACCGTCGCACGATCGTACCCCGCTTTGACGATCTCTTCGAGCGACCGGTCTTCTTCCACATAGGCCTGAAGAATAGGATCGAGTATCTCGTAAGGCGGCAACGAGTCTTCATCCTTTTGGTTGGGCCTCAGTTCGGCGGTGGGCGGGCGGTCTAACGTCCGTTTGGGAATTACCGGGGTTGCGCCGCGAAAGTTACGGAGCCGCGACAGGTCATACACCATCGTTTTGGGCACATCTTTGATCACAGCGAAACCGCCGGCCATATCGCCGTACAACGTGGCATACCCCACGCTCATCTCGCTCTTGTTGCCCGTCGTGAGGACCAGATGGCCGAACTTATTGGAGAAAGCCATGAGGAGATTGCCCCGAATGCGGGCTTGGAGGTTCTCTTCCGTTGTATCGGAGGCACGCCCTTCGAACGTCTCCGCGAGCGCCATCCGATAGTGCTCGAACAGTGCCGTAATGGGAATCGTCCGGACAGAGATCGCAAGTCTTCTCCCCAATTCAGCAACATCGTCATAACTGTCTTGCGACGTATAGGGTGAGGGCATGAACAGGCCCCGCACGTTCTCGGCGCCAAGCGCATCGACGGCGAGGACAGCGGTCAGCGCCGAATCCACTCCGCCGCTGAGGCCGATCACGGCGCGCTTAAATCCATTTTTTCTCACATAGTCGCGCACCCCCAGCGTGAGAGCCCGATACACTTCCTCCAGCTGGTCCAGGGTCACCGCGACAGCGGGAATTGCGCGTACCCGAGTTTTTTGCACAGCGGGAAGTGGCGCCGCATAGACCTTCACCACAGAAGCTACACGCTGCGGCATGAGCTTTTTCCGTCCGGTTCGTCTCGCCCGCGCGACCGCCTCCATGTTGAGGTCAGCGATGATCAGATCTTCTTCAAAGGCTTTTCCGCGCGCGATGACCTCACCCTGGTGATCAAGAATTACACTATTCCCATCGAACACCAGTTCATCCTGAGCGCCGACTGCGTTGGTATAGGTGAGCACCACGCCGTTTTCCCTCGCGCGG
The DNA here is from genome assembly GCA_038200765.1 of Nitrospirales bacterium. Lineage (GTDB taxonomy): Bacteria > Nitrospirota > Nitrospiria > Nitrospirales > Nitrospiraceae > Palsa-1315. The sequence continues at coordinate 1,296 of JBBRRK010000286.1, read as the reverse complement.
GTCGCCAACATCTGCTCGCGCACTCGACTCTTGCCCAGATGAAACGGAGAAGCATTGATATTCACGATAACTTCGGCGCCTGCTGCCGCCTGGAAACCGGTCGGACCGTCCGACAACCAGACATCCTCGCAAATATTGACGCCGACCACCGTGCCACGCAGACGGATGAGCGGCAGCCGCCGGCCCGGATGAAAGTAGCGGCTCTCATCGAACACGCCGTAGTTCGGCAAATACCGCTTGCAATAGGTTGTGATGAGCTTCTGATCTGCGATGACCGCTGCCGCGTTGTAGAGTTCGTGCGCGCCGCCCTGCACGACCGACGAGCGAGCCGGCTTCGGATCGAGTCCATCGCTCTGGCTCACGTAGCCCACCACCGCGGCAAGACCTCGACAGTGACGGACGACTTCTTGAAGTGCGCGGCAGTTGTCTGCAATAAAACGAGGCTGTAACAAGAGGTCTTCAGGCGGATAGCCGGTGATCGCCAACTCCGGGAATGCGACCATGTCGGCCTTCGCCTTCTTTGCCTCGCGCAGCCAGGCTATGATCCGGCGGACGTTCCCATCCAGATCCCCGACCGTCGGATTCATCTGCACCATGGCGATACGAAAAGTACGCATAGTTACCACCAGGTTGGTGAAAATGACCTCCAACTTCGTTCTCGGCTCGCAAGTGTCCTCAATGTACCCCAGAGGGTACGCCTGCGGTACTTGCGTCGCCTGCGGCCTCGTTGGAATGTCATTTTGACCAACTGGATATCACACGTGTTGCGAGAGTATCAAATAGCCTCTAACCAGGAATCTCGTTGACTCAATATCGTCGCAAGTTTGGGACTGGAAAATCCCAAAGCTCTTTCCGAATCGCCGCCCACATCGCTTCCAACGTCTCAGTAAGGTCCGGCGTCGAGCGGGCAACGAGTTTGACCACTACACCAGGGGCTGCAGGATTTGATACTCCTCCCAGCACCAGGCCTGGACGCTGCTCCAGAATAGCAGCGAGTACAAGATCGAGACGTGTCCAAGTTTCGGCATCGATCGCATCGCCGATGACAAAGAGCGACGCCACATAGTCCCAGCTCCCAACAAGGCCTACCGAAAGGCCTACCGATTCAGGCAATCGGTCAGGGACCAGGCGATACCGTTCAACGATCGAGCCACCTAGGGCTGTTCTGATGCAAATCTCGTTTTCAAGCGACGTGAATGCCCAGCGCTCACCCATAGCAACCCGGCCGGACGCCATGGCATCCCACAGTACTACCGTCGCGCCTGGCGCCAGATCCACATGGATTGATTGGCGAAA
>JBBRRK010000285.1:0-3153 GCA_038200765.1 Nitrospirales bacterium | reverse complement strand
CCACCTGAGCCTTGAAAGCCGCCCCGTGATTGCGTCTCGTTCTCTTCATCGCCTCGCTCCTCTGTGTCGCCACCATTCGATGGCGTCGGTTAAGCCAGGCTACCACTTATCACACTGTCCAGTTTTCCGGAGCCCCCTCTGCCGCCACCTCATCGAGCGGAATCCCTCGCGCCTGAGACACTTGCTCCGCCCCGGCAAACTGCATAAGATCCAACGTCCAAGTCTGTTTAGGGACGGATCCAGTCGGGTCGATCCTGCAGGCGAACAACCCTCTCGTCAGAATTCCGCCGACCTGCGGGTATACGTACACCACGCCTTCAGTCAGCAACGTCTTCATCATCTCCAGTGGAACCTCGTAACTTTCAGAGAGAACTTTTGCATGTGCAGCCAGATCTTCTTGGAGGGTCATGGCACAAGCCGTCACATTCCCCGGTGCGTCGAACTCAGAATAATCCTCAATGATGTTATAGAGAATTGAGGGCTTCAGCTTCTCTGATTTTTTCCTTATTTTAAACATGAGCTACTTGCATATAAGCTACTGAAATACAATAACTAGTTGTGCTCACAAATGATGGTATGGCGGCAAGGTCATGAGCCTTCCATCTTCCACGGGCCCGCCGATCGTAAAGTGATAGAGCGATTGGAAGCTCAGCCCCTTCACCTCGACGATCTCATGCACCGGATCGTCGAAGAAACATCCAATCCCAGTGGCCCGCACCCCCGCTGCTTCAGCTTCCAAGTACAGCACCTGCCCCAGCAACCCCGACTCCCAGAATAAACGTGGGTACCACCAGGCCCCCCCCTCCCGCACGCGCCCCTCAAACTCGGCCAGCATGCCGAACGAGAAGGCGCTATCGCCGGCGATCTCTTGATGACAACTGACTTGAATGGCCAGTTTCTTGGCATCCCCTTCAAGCAGCCAGTAGAGCGGCAGATCCTCCGGACAGCCTGGAGTCGGAGACCAAGTCAGTTCTGGATTCATGAATTGCTGAATCAACGGCAGCTTCTGTGGATCACGGGCCAAAAAATAGAGCCCCGGCGTGAGGCCGTCGACGCGGTGGACAAAGAGCAACACATGAATCGCCGGCTCATAGGGCCACACGTCCCACGGCATCGGGCGATCCAATTGCGACCGATCCGCACGAGGCATCACCCGTTCCATCATACGAAAGAATGTCGCCGCTGAGATTGACGTCTTCCCGTCGAACGACACAGCACTCCGGCGTTGGCGAATGATTTGACCGGCCAGCAGCCCCTCATGAAACGTGAACGGTGAACCGTGAGACGGAACAGAGGTGGGGGCAGCGACAGACCTGTGTTCGCAAGAGACTTTCCAACTCGCCGTGGCTACCTCATCAATGATGTCCCAATGCACTCCATGCTCGCCGCTCAACCGATTGGCCTTCCCCTGCCATGTTGCCTCCGCGAGCTTTTGCACGATCTCCGAATCTAGAAACAATGGGATAGCGGGCGCCATATCGCGTTTCACGTCTAACGTTTCACCTTTCACGTCCCCCGATGGCCAAATCACAGCCAGACAGTCCGGATGTTCTGGTTCAACCGCTGCAAAGTCGTCCACCCTATCGGTCCCCAACAGAAGCGCAATCGTGTCTTGTTTCAGGCCATCAAGTAGCGCCATGTTCCAACCCAGTGTCGCAGCGGCGATCCGCGCTGCGCCGATCGCATGGCCAACGTCATGGTTGCAGTACCGGAACGCCCGCTCTCCATACTTCCACGCTTCTCGCCAATGAACCGAGGTCAGGCCGAAGAGAAATGCACCGGAAGGAAAGGGAGCCAGCAGTCGATCGATCTGTTCAGCGGGAAACTCAGCGCGTAACTCCAGTCCATGTTCTTTAGCTGCGTAGTGATAGAGCCCCTGGTTCATTTCAAGTCCTTCGATCTGCGGCAGAACCACATAGCCTTCTGTTGGATGGAGGTTGCCTGAGGATGGATTACTCCGTAGCGGCCACTCCGACTCCCCTGCTTTCTTCCAAGCCGACAACGCGAGCGCAAATTCAAAGAATCTGGAAAGCGATCGCACCGTGACAGGCTGGCAGGCAACCGTCCCAGGCTGGTAGATGGCATCATAGGCTGGCGACATCGGGTCTTCATCCGGCTTCAGCAGCGGCAGCGAGACAAGCGGTGCGCCTACAAACCGCCGAAACGGATCAGGCTGATTCGCCCAATCGAGATACCCCAATGCACGAGCATAGCGATTGAAATGGTGTTTGGTCTGGACGTGATAGCGGATCACCCGATCGACAGGATCGGTTGGCAGAGTCTCAATTGGTTCACGGTACAAGGGAATTTCGGTGGCCATAATAATCAATCCCAGTCTACAGAGCCACAGGAAGGAAAGTAAACGCAGGTAGCTCGGGATATCCTGCGGGCGGCACAGCCTATCCCGTAGCGTGACACCTGGCAGAGAAGTGGATAAGCGCTGAACGTTTCGCTAGACTTGCCACCAACAGATTACTGAGCCTGCCTCGCAGCATAGCAAGGCAGACCGCAGTAGCCTTACTGGTTAGCCGACGGAACTTGTCCGATGATCACGACTCTCGATGCGCAACCTCAGGAGTGGATGGAAGGTGATGAGGGTGTTTTTCACACGGTTGCAGCGTGCCATTTTGAAAGTATCGAGCATATTGAGATTTGGATTCACAAACTCATACCAAGAAATAAAAACGGCGATTTCGTCAAATGGTCTGGAGGAAGGCGAAAAGGCCAAACTAGAGATCAGTTCGTTGATAACTGTCTCCAATATGCGAGTGAAATAGATTTTCTAGTCAATTGCGTGTCTACGAGCGAAGAGAAGATGAGTTGGTTTGCATGGGCCTTCTTTATGCAGAATCAACGTCATGTAACCCAGAGATTAGATGCCAGGGGCAGAAACTGTTTGGTTTTCAAGATCAGCACAGAGAAGGATCTGCCATTTCCGGTCTTACGCGCAGGCTATTTGATTTGGTACCACAACGTAATACGGTATTTGGCGGAGTCACAGAATTGAGCTTTCTCCGAAATTTCGTCTTCCACGGGTGACGTATAATCGCCGTCACCATGAAAGGGGAGACGATGAAGATACCGAAGCAGCCATACATCTCCGAGTTTAAGAACGTGGCAGTCACGCGAGTCAAAGACGGGCTGACAGCCGGA
>JBBRRK010000284.1:0-3195 GCA_038200765.1 Nitrospirales bacterium | reverse complement strand
GTATCCCCGAGGTGTCGGTGTTTTTGCATCCGGCAATCATGCCAGATTCCCAGACCCCGTAGAACGCAGACTTCACGCCCCTATCCCCCAGAAATGCCGTTTCTCGCACTTCGTGTACCCACTCACCAAGGAGAAGAGCCTGTATTAAGAGCCTCGGCCTTCGTGAATTCGCACACACCAAAGTGACCAGCTTCTGCCCGCTTCCCGCTTAAAGCTGACGTCTTAAGGAGCGAGCTAGCAACCAGGCATCCACTCACCGCTGACAGTTCGGCCTCGTCCTTGAGAACGCGTTTGCCACTCAGGCTGCATAGAACGGTATGTTCGGGCAGCGCGAATCTAGAGCTTATCTCGGATCGTATGAGGAGATGTTGCAACACCTTCTCCCCTGTGATCTGACATTGGTTGAGGCACGTCTCAGGAACAGTTTTCCCTGATTGAGCACAGAGGCCTAATTCGGGAGCAGCGATCAACTCTCTGGTATGCGGTATGGTGGTTAGCGTACTGCTATATTTGAAGTCAGTATCAAACCTATATTGCACTTGTACTTTAAGCTTTCGATATAGTCGTCCTTCGAGTGCGACCAGCGTCATTTCAAGGCGGGGAGTGAACTCATCCTCCAACTTCTTCTTTTTCCGCTCATCGCCGCCTGCGGCCTGCACCTCCTGCGTCCGTCTTTCCAAGTAGAAGCGGGAGAATTCGGAGATCGACGCGTCGAGTTTCGCCGCGTCGGCCAGACTTTCAATGTTTAGGCCAAAGGTAATGGGATTCTCAATTGTGCGAAGCAATGGTCCCAGCCCTGATCGGTCTGTCTGAGCGCTGTGCTCGGTCGGTGAACAGGAAACCTCGACGAGGCGCTAGTAGCTGTCATGCGCCACAGTGGCACGTACCCTGACAAGGGCCGTTCCTTCGAAACAACGACGAACCACTTCGACCTCTACTTCCTTGGGCGTACCGCCGAAGGTGACGACCCATCGACGTGCGAGTTCCTCGCTCTCTTTGGCGGGGTCCTGGTCAAGATCCTGAACCTCATGAACGCCGGTCGCAATGACCCGACCGACTAACCGGAGGAAGCCCGCAGTACCGGGAGCGTAGAGTGTACTTCTTGTGCCCGCCCCCGCGCTTTCCTCGAAACGGATATGTTCACGTCCACCGTTCTCTTCCGCAAGATACAGATCATGCGGTTGCGGCGTCACTCGTACACCCAAGCTCTTGAAGGCCGCCAGAGTGAAGTCCCGTGGCTTCATAGATCGCACGACGCCGGGCAGGGTCGGGGCACGAGGTCCGACGAACCCAGCTCCTTCCATTCCACCGAGCATCGCGTTGATGTTTTCTTCCTCGAGCTCCATAATGCGCTTTGCTTTGTCAATACTTTCAACGGCCTTGCGTGTCGCTGCCTCCATATCCATACCTGCGAGCGCCGCAATCACGAGCTGGCGGATCTTCTCGTCGAATCCCGTCTCCCCATTCTCATCTTCACCGCTAATTCCTGATGCTTCGAGCAACGCCTCTATATCACCAATCGCGTGGGATGCCATCTGAAGCTTTTCCATGAGGCGTCCAACGATGTACTCCTCAAAGGTTCCACGCAGCATAATATTAAAAATGCCGACGCTCGCATGCTCGGACGCTAAGCGTTGGACGCGTCCGATGCGCTGCTCGACGATCATAGGATTCCACGGCAAATCGTAATTGACTAACACATTGGCAACTTGAAGGTTGATGCCCTCAGACCCCGCTTCTGTAGACACGATAACGTGGCAATCAGGGGGATTCTTGCGAAAGCGGGCGATGGTATCCTGGTTGCGAGCGCCAGAAGATCCATTGATGATGCCGACCTTCAGTCCATGTTGCTCCAGGAAAGCTTGGATAGTCGTCTGGGTCTCCAGCCGTCCGGTGAAGACCACCAATCGCCAGCGCTGTGGGTTTTCCCCCTTTAGTTGATCGATGAGCCCCCCTAGGCCCTGAAGCTTGGCGCTCGTGGGCATAACTGTGACGATGGCCCGAACTGTGGCAGCAAGCTCCTGAGGCACGGTGCCCTTCCTTGCCATGTTGTTCAACTGCGCCATCAAGGCGTCTGGGCTACTGGTTAGAGCCTGCAGGATCGAAATTTGTGCGAGCCGATTCAGCAACTGGATCGGCTTGGCGATTGCGCTGATTAACTGAAGCTCCGCCGCCGTCGGATCAACCTTGTGCATTTGCACGAGCCGGTCAGGAAAAGAGAGTTTGGCATCGCCGCGCCGAACCCTTGACATGTAGCCGTAGACGATCGACCGGAACTCGTCACGTGCTTCCGCTTTCAACTGTCGGGCCTGCTCTCGGTTATCCGCGATGAACTTGCGTGCAAACATCCCCTCGCTACCGAAAGGATTCTGATGTCCTCGCGCAACAGTAAGAAGGTCGACCAGTGAATAAAGATCCCAAAGACGGTTTTGAATTGGGGTGGCAGTAAGCATGAGCACGAACCGAAACCGACGCTCGGCCAGTGCCTTCCGGAAGCGCGTGGCAACCTGGGGGGGATTTTCGACCCCGTAGAGGTTTCGCAGCTTGTGCGCCTCATCCAACACCAGCATCTGGAAACGATCCTGCGGGATTAAATCGAGATGCAACCGCGCAGAATTATAGGTTGTGATGATGGCGCCGTTCTCTTCGAGATCGGCCTCTATTAGATCCTTGCCGGTCACAATTTTAGAAGGAATGTTAAATTTTGTGAGAAGTTCCTCCCGCCACTGTGGGCCAAGCAGCTTGGGGCAGACAACGAGAATTTTCGAAAGACGCGAACGGGAAATCAGCTCGCTGATGATTAGCCCGGCGCTGATTGTTTTGCCGAGGCCGACATCGTCCGCGAGCAGAGTGACTGGCAAGCGGCGGCAGAAGGTAATGAGATTTGCGACCTGGTGGTTGTAGGGTTCTACTCGGTCGCGCCATCGAGACTCAGACTTTATGTCCTCGGGTTTCTCGATAACTATAGGATCGGTCAAATCCCATTCGAGACCTGCCCTATAAACCCTGTACTCCTCCGGTGTGGTCTTACGCCGAAGTATTCTTGTTTGAAAGTTTGGCGCTTCCGGGTTTAGCATGGGTACAGATCGAGTCCTCCGCAGCGAAAGTAAATTGCCGTCTTGAAGTGCTCCGTGTTGCGGAACCCGCAGGCCATGCTCTTGATCTTCTGGATCTTACTGTTGAGCCCCTCGCTCA
>JBBRRK010000283.1:0-3320 GCA_038200765.1 Nitrospirales bacterium | reverse complement strand
GGCGGTCCGGGACTTGTGGCCAATACGTATTTGGAAGGCACATACAGCGAGGTTTACCCAGACATCTCGCAGGACGAAGAGGGAATGCAACGGTTGTTCAAACAGTTCTCCTTCCCTGGCGGGATTCCGAGCCACGTCGCGCCGGAGATTCCCGGATCAATCCATGAGGGTGGCGAGTTAGGTTACTCGCTCTCCCATGCTTTTGGGGCGGCGTTCGATAATCCGGACCTGCTGGTGGCATGCGTAGTTGGCGATGGTGAAGCGGAGACTGGTCCCCTGGCCACTAGCTGGCACTCAAACAAGTTTCTTAACCCGGTTCACGACGGCGCTGTTCTTCCGATTCTGCATCTTAACGGCTACAAGATCGCCAGCCCATGCGTGTTGGCGCGCATCAGCCATGAGGAACTCGACCAACTTTTTCGTGGATACGGTTACGACCCTATTTTTGTAGAAGGCGATGATCCTATGGAGATGCATGCGATCATGGCGCAGGCACTCGATCAGGCGGTCGCCGAGATTCAGCGCATCCAAGCGGCCGCCCGACACGATGGCCTGAGCGAGCGGCCGCGTTGGCCGATGATCATTTTGCGTTCGCCGAAAGGATGGACCGGCCCTGAATCGGTGGACGGCAAGCGCACAGAGGGATCATGGCGATCCCATCAAGTTCCAATGGGCGATATGGATAAGCCAGGCCATGTCAAGATTCTTGAAAAATGGCTCAAGAGCTACCGGCCGGAGGAGCTATTCGATAAGGGCGGCGCTCTTCGTAGTGAACTTGCCGAACTGGCGCCAAAGGGCCAGCGCCGCATGAGCGCCAATCCCCACACGAATGGCGGAGTACTGCTGCGCGCATTGCGTATGCCGGACTTCCGGAAGTACGCGGTTCCCGTCAGTCAGCCTGGGGCGTCCAATGCCGAAGCCACGCGTGTTATGGGGCAGTTTCTGCGCGACGTGATGAAGCAGAACCTCGCCAGCCGGAATTTCCGGCTGTTCAGTCCTGATGAGAACAACTCGAACCGCTGGCAGGACGTCCTTGAGGTCACCGGTCGCACGTGGATGGCGGAACGGTTCGACGATGACGATAAGTTGGCACCTGACGGCCGCGTCATGGAAATACTAAGTGAACACCAGTGTCAGGGCTGGCTCGAAGGCTATCTGCTCACGGGCCGGCACGGGTTCTTCTCCTGTTACGAGGCTTTCATTCACATCATCGACTCGATGTTCAACCAGCACGCAAAGTGGCTGAAAGTGTGCAACCACATTCCGTGGCGGCGTCCGATCGCGTCGCTCAACTACCTGCTCACATCGCACGTCTGGCGGCAGGATCACAACGGGTTCAGCCACCAGGACCCAGGCTTTATTGATCACGTGGTGAATAAGAAGGCCGATATCGTACGCGTCTATTTGCCGCCCGATGCCAACTGCCTTCTCTCCGTGACCCAGCATTGCCTCAGCAGCCGTAACTACGTCAACGTCGTCGTTGCCGGGAAACAGCCATCGCCGCAGTGGCTCAACATGGACGACGCTATCAAACACACCACCGCCGGCCTTGGAATATGGGAATGGGCGAGTAACGACCGTGGCAGCGAGCCGGATGTCGTAATGGCTTGTTGTGGGGATGTGCCGACAATTGAAACGCTGGCCGCCGTCGAGTTGCTGCGGGAACATTTCCCCGACGTTAAAGTTCGGGTGATCAACGTCGTCAATTTGATGAAGCTGCAGCCTCCCAGCGAGCATCCGCACGGGTTGAGCGACAAAGATTTTGACTCGATGTTCACCGCCGACAAGCCCATTATCTTCGCGTTTCATGGCTATCCGACACTGATTCATCGGCTAGCCTATCGCCGTACCAATCACAAGAACCTGCATGTGCGCGGTTACAAAGAAGAGGGGACGACCACGACACCATTCGACATGGTGGTGCTGAACGACCTGGACAGGTTTCACCTGTTTTCCGACGTCATTGACCGTCTGCCACAACTGGGATCGACCGCCGCCTACGCGAAACAATTTATCCGCGACAAGCTTCTACACCACAAACAGTACATAGCCAAAAACGGCGAAGACATGCCTGAGATTCGGAACTGGAAGTGGCGTGGAGGTGAAAGGCAGAAAGGGGAACCGCGAGCGAAGAAGACGCGAGCGTCTGGACGAGTCTGAGGGTCCCGCGCGGGAACACTTCACGTTCATCAGAGGAATAACTTCGCTTGCGAAAGAAGGCTGCGAGAATGACAAACAATTTAGAGCTTACGAATACCGGTGTTGTGGTTTCTGTACGTGGCAGTGTCGTGGATGTCCGGTTCGATAAGAAGTTGCCACCTGTCTATTCGCTTCTTCGCGCCGGAGATGAGGGAAGAATCGTCATCGAAGTGTTGGCGCAGCGGGATGCGCGCCATGTGCGTGGGATCGCCTTGACTCCCACTCAAGGACTCGCTCGCGGTACGGCGGTCGAAGACTCGGGCGGGCCTCTCACCGTACCGGTCGGCAGAGAGGTTCTCTCAAGGATGTTCGATGTATTTGGGAACGCGATCGATCGCGAAGGGGGATTGCCTGATATGCAAAGGCGATCCATTCATCGCGCTCCGCCGCCGCTGGTCCGGCGTTCCACCAAGTCGGAAGTCTTTGAATCGGGCATCAAGGTCATCGATGTCCTTGTGCCGCTCGAGAGCGGCGGCAAGGCCGGCCTTTTCGGTGGGGCGGGTGTGGGTAAGACAGTGTTGCTCACGGAAATGATTCATAACATGGTCGAGCACCACGAGGGCGTCAGTATCTTTTGCGGTATTGGGGAACGCTGCCGCGAAGGCGAGGAGCTCTACCGCGAGATGAAGGAAGCCGGTGTCTTGCCTAATATGGTGATGCTTTTCGGACAGATGAACGAGCCTCCCGGAGCCCGTTTTCGAGTGGGTCATGCTGCACTGACGATGGCTGAATACTTCCGCGACGACGAGCACAGCGACGTGCTACTGCTCATCGATAATATTTTTCGGTTCATCCAGGCCGGCTCGGAAGTATCGGGCTTGATGGGTCAAATGCCTTCGCGTCTAGGCTATCAACCCACGATGGGAACAGAGCTATCGGCATTGGAGGAACGCATCGCTAATACCGATACCGGCGCCATCACCTCAATTCAGGCAGTGTATGTGCCGGCGGACGATTTTACCGATCCGGCTGCTGTGCATGCTTTCTCGCATCTGTCCGCCTCCATCGTGCTCTCAAGGAAACGGGCAAGCGAAGGCCTTTATCCGGCGATCGATCCGCTCCAATCCAGTTCCAAGATGGCAACACCGGGCATTGTCGGCAAACGGCATTACGACTTGGCG
>JBBRRK010000282.1:0-3333 GCA_038200765.1 Nitrospirales bacterium | reverse complement strand
CGCCTCGGGCGGGATTTCGCGTGTCGAAGACCTATGGGCTGTACAGGCGCTCGGTCCACGGGTTGAAGGCGCGATTGTGGGGAAGGCGCTGTACGATGGCAAATTAGATTATCGGGCCGCTGTCACAGCCCTCCGTGAGGCATGATGAATTCTTTTCTCACATGGTCGTTTCACGTTTCACGCTTCACGTGCTGCGATGTTGACTAAACGCATTATTCCCTGTCTCGATGTCAAAGACGGTCGTGTCGTCAAAGGGGTGAGCTATGTGAATTTTCGCGATGCGGGAGATCCGGTTGAAGCCGCAATACTCTATGATCGAGAAGGAGCAGATGAACTCTGTTTCTTGGACATCACGGCCTCCCAGGAGAACCGCAAAACGACGATCGATGTGGTCGAGCGGACGGCAGCGCAGGTCTTCATGCCCCTGACTGTCGGCGGAGGAGTGAGAACAATCGAAGACATCAGGGCGCTGCTAAACGCTGGGGCGGATAAGGTGAGCATCAATACGTCGGCAGTCCAACGGCCTGAATTTGTGAAGGAAGCGGCGGAGCGATTCGGGACGCAATGCATCGTCGTGGCGATCGATGCCAAGTCTCGTTCCGTACCGGTTACGGGGTGGGAAGTATTCACCCATGGCGGACGGAAGGCGACCGGTCTCGATGTCGTCGAATGGGCGAAGATGGTGGAACGGTATGGGGCAGGCGAGATATTGCTCACAAGCATGGATCAAGATGGGCATCGGCATGGATATGACCTTGCGTTGACGGCTACCGTGTCAGAATCGGTGTCAATTCCGGTGATTGCGTCGGGTGGAGTGGGGAATTTGGATCATCTCTATGACGGATTCGTCAAGGGGAAGGCCGATGCAGTACTGGCCGCGTCCATTTTCCATTTTCGGACCTACACGATTCCTGAAGCGAAAGCCTATCTTCGTCAGAAGGGAGTGGCGATCCGATAATGGATGTAGGGCGTTTGAAATTCGACGAGCAAGGCTTAATTCCAGCAGTCGTGCAGGATTGGCGGGATGGCACGGTGTTGATGGTGGCCTTTATGAATCAAGAGGCTCTGCAGAAGACGGTCGAAACCAAGTCCGTGCACTTCTGGAGCCGTTCGCGCCAGACGTTATGGGAAAAGGGGGAGACCTCCGGTCACAGGCTGCAACTTAAAGATATGTTTCTCGATTGTGATGGCGATGCTCTGCTCCTGAAGGTCGAGCCAGTCGGTCCGACGTGCCATACGGGGGAGCGGGCCTGTTTCTTTTCTCGCCTGGATTCGCCAGAGACGAAGACGTCCGAGTCTTGGGGCGGCATTCTCGAACGCCTCTACCAGACGATCCAAGAGCGGAAGCGCCAGCCTTCGAGCGAGTCCTACACCTCCAAGTTGCTGGAAGGCGGGGTCGATCGTATTCTGAAGAAAGTCGTCGAGGAAGCCGGAGAGGTGGCGATTGCAGGGAAAGGTGGGAAGAAGGACGAGATTGTCTACGAAACGGCGGATCTGCTGTTTCATACCTTGGTGGCGATGGGGTACCATGGCGTGACACCTCAAGAAGTCTATCAGGAGTTGGCGACGCGGTTCGGGAAGTCGGGCTTGAGAAAAGGAGCCACCTCATGAGCGAGTGCATCTTTTGCCACATCGTCGCGAGGAGCATTCCTGCGGCGCTCGTCTATGAGGACGACATGGTGGTTGCGTTTGACGATGTCAATCCCCAGGCGCCGACGCATACGCTTGTCATCCCCCGAAAACATGTGGGTTCGATTGCCGAACTTCAAGATTCGGATGTCGAGTTGCTCGGACGCTTGATGCTGGCCGGCAACAAAATTGCGAGATTGAAGGGAATCGCCGACGCCGGGTATCGTTTTGTCGTCAATACCGGCCCGCATGGTGGCCAGAGTGTGTTTCACCTTCATCTCCATGTCTTGGGCGGGCGACACATGGCCTGGCCTCCCGGCTAGCAGAATCCTGAAAAGTCAGCCAGCGGCATTCTCGCATCGTTCAGACTCTCAACGTACCCCAGAGGGTACGATTCTGGCCTTCACTCGCAGCGGCCTTGCGGGACGAACCTTTTGAGCCTCTTGCGAGGGTGGTGTCTCGTTGTCCTAGACATATGGGTCAGTGGATTTTCGGCGCCGCCATCGTTTTTCCGTAAGTGGCTAGCGCATTGTTACTACGTTGACAGATTTCTTTCCCGTCTGTTAGTCTGACCGGTCTATTTTACGACCATATACGTGTACCTTCCTCATCGGTGCTAGGTGGGGATAATAGGAGCCGCGACTCCCGTGGGCCGAGGTTTAATTTCTGAAGATGTGATCAATCAAGTCAGGGATCGGATCGATATCGCCGAGGTGGTTGGACATCACGTGAGCTTGACCCGGGCTGGCCAAAACTTAAAGGGGCTCTGTCCATTCCATCAGGAAAAATCGCCCTCCTTTACGGTCAGCTCTTCCCGCCAAATTTTTCATTGTTTCGGATGCGGCGCGGGCGGCAACGTGTTTTCGTTTTTGATGCGGATTACCGGGGCGAATTTTCCTGAGACGGTTCGTGATCTCGGGCAGAAGCTCGGGATCGACGTGCCGGACAGTGGGCCGAGCGCCGGGCCTCAGGCGGCGCAGGTGAGTCGCCTTGAAGCACTTAATCGAGCAGTCACGGCGTGGTTCCAGCAGAATTTGAAGGACGACGCGATTGGTGCGACGGCGCGAGCCTACTTGGCCGGACGGGGCATCCTCGCCGGAACGATCGAGCGATTTGAAATCGGTTGTGCGCCGGCTGAGTGGGACGGGCTCATCAGGGCGCTGAGCAAGCAGGGTTTTGTGCCAACCGACTTGGCCGCTGCGGGATTGACGGTAGCCAGGGAACAGGCCTCAGGGTCCTACGACCGTTTCCGCGCCCGCGTGATGTTTCCCATCACGGATTTGCGCAAACGGATTGTCGGGTTTGGAGGGCGTATTCTCGGGGAGGGGACTCCGAAGTATTTGAATTCGCCGGACACCCCGTTGTTCAAGAAGGGGCAGACGCTGTACGCGCTAGACCTTGCACGTGAAGCGGTCGCTCGGCTGAAGACCGTGATCGTGGTGGAGGGGTATTTTGATGCAGTCGCGCTTCACCAAGCTGGACTGACCCATACGGTTGCGACGCTCGGGACTGCACTGACGGCGGAGCATATTCAGGTGTTGAGACGGTTTGCCTCGAAGGTCGTGCTGTTGTTCGATCCGGATCAGGCCGGGGTTCGTGCAGCACTGAGAGGGCTCGATCTGTTTGTGAACAGCGGGATTGGTGTGACAGTCGTTACATTGCCGGCAGGGGAGGACCCCGATACCTATGTGCGGAAGGAAGGGC
>JBBRRK010000281.1:0-3424 GCA_038200765.1 Nitrospirales bacterium | reverse complement strand
ATCGAGGGTGTCGTCGATGTCACAGCGCACGGAACCTGCAAGAGGTTATGTGCCGGTGACCTCATGTACCTTGCCGGCGAGGTGCATCACGGGTTGCAGGCTATCGAAGACGCTTGCGTGCTGGTGTGCATGGTCCGACTGGAACCGGCGTTGGCCTGCTGACGGACGAGGCGCCGAATTGGCCGGCTGGTATTGCCGGAGACGCACATGGAGTGGATGGTGGCGGCATCGAGGTGGTTGAAGGCGGAGGTCGCGGCGCTAAGCGGGACATGGCCGCTCACAACCAGCCATTGCTGAATCCCGCCCGCCGTAGTCCTGTGACGACGTAGGGGCACGCGCGCATCAGCCGCCAGAGCAACCCCGACCGGTAGTTCTCGCACATCAGCACGACCGGGCCGAGGTTGATCCCATAGTGAAATGACGAGGTCCAGCCAATGCCGCCGTCGGCCTCGTGCGGAAAGGTCAGATTGAAGCTGCACCGGAAACAGTACTCGCCGGAGGCCTGTGGATACGTCTCCTGAAAGTGCCGGACCGTCGGCAACACGATTTCGGGGGCGAACGGCAGCGACGCGACCACGGCCCACGGCGCGATCGTCCCGTCGTCGGGTCCGAACGGTGCGCCGCGGGCGACATAGTCGAAGAACGAGCGCTCGATGCCGTCGATTTTGCGCGTCGTCCAGCCGGGCCCGTCACTCGCGGTCAGCCCCCAGAAGTTCTCTCCGTAGCCCGCAAATCCGAGCGGGTTTCGGATCGCGTACTCGCGCTGGACGTAGGTCGCGCGGCGGCTGTTCTCGCAATAGTCGATGCCTTTGTCGCGCACGAAGGCATCCTGGATGCCACGAAAATCCACCCAGATGTGCGAGTACTGATGGATGAAGAGCGGGCCACCATAAATGAACTCATACCCGTAGATCTCCTTCCACTGGTAGGTCGAGGCCCACGCCGCGTAGCTCGCCGCCGGCAGGGGGTGCGTCGGGGAGCCCATTCCGAGCAGGTAGAGGAGAACCGCCTCGTCGTAACCTTCCCAGCGGTAGGGTAGAAAGCCGCTTTCGGGCTTCCACCCGTGAGTGACCGTTGCTGCGCCGTTGCACGCCCACGGCCAATCCGCTCGCCGGTAGAGCGCGTCGGCAAGGGTCCGTAACTCCTGCTCGGCTTCGTTCTCGTGATCGAAATACGCCGTGGCGGCGAGCATACCGGCGAGCAGGAAGCTGGTATCGACGGTCGACAACTCGCACACGCCCGCGCGGCGACCGGTGGTCATGTCGAGGAAGTGGTAGTAGAACCCTTGGTGCCCGGTCGCGTCGGGCGCCGTGCCTTGCGGACTGGTCCAGAAGAACCGCAATAGCGCCAGCGTGCGCTCGATCGCGTCGGTGCGGGTCATCCAGCCGCGCTCGACGCCAACCGGGTAAGCCGCGAGCGCGAAGCCCACCGCGGCGATGCTCGCGGGCGCGCCCGGCTTCGAGGTGTCTGCCACGAGACCATTCGCGGGGTTGGTTTCATGCAGAAAATAATCGAAGGCGTGACGCTGCAGCGCGTCCAGCCTCGCCTCGCCAAAGTCGGCAAGGTTCGCGTGTTGCTGCTGTTGCATCAGAGAACGCAACGATCCACTGTATGCGGGGCCAGATGGACCTTCGCAAGGGCGCCGTTCATTTGCGCTTCGCTTTCCTCTTCACCGTTTCATTCGCTCCCCATTTCCAATTGCGAATCTCCGGCATGTCTTCACCGAATTGCCGGATGTAGCGCTTGTGGTCGATGAGTTTGTCTCGGATGAATTGGGTGAGGTAAGCGGCACGTGGGCCCAGACTCGGCACCCGATCGACGACGTCTTTGACCAAATGGAACCGGTCGATGTCGTTGAGCACGACCATGTCGAAGGGCGTGGTGGTCGTTCCTTCTTCCTTGTAACCACGAACGTGCAGGTTGTGATGGTTGGTTCGGCGATAGGTCAGCTTATGAATGAGCGACGGATACCCATGGTAGGCAAAGACGATGGGTTTGTCCTTGGTGAACAGGACATCGAAATCTTTGTCGCTCAGGCCGTGGGGATGTTCACTCTCGGGCTGCAGCGCCATCAAATCCACGACATTGACGACGCGGATCTTGAGGCCCGGCACATGCTGGCGCAGCATCTCCACCGCGGCCAGCGTCTCCATGGTCGGCACGTCGCCGGCGCAGGCCATCACCACATCCGGCTCGCTGCCTCGGTCGTTGCTAGCCCATTCCCAGATGCCGAGTCCGACGGTGCAGTGTTTGATTGCGGAATCCATGTCCAGCCATTGCGGTGCGGGCTGCTTTCCGGCAACGATGAGGTTGACGTAGTGGCGGCTGCGTAAGCAATGATCGACCACCGATAGCAGCGTGTTGGCATCCGGCGGCAGGTAGACGCGCACAATCTCGGCCTTTTTGTTCGCCACGAGGTCGATGAAGCCCGGGTCCTGATGGCTGAAGCCGTTGTGATCCTGCCGCCACACGTGGGAGGTCAACAGATACGTCAGCGAGGCGATGGGCCGCCGCCAGGGAATCTCCCGCGAGACCTTCAGCCACTTGGCGTGCTGATTGAACATAGAGTCCACGATGTGGATGAACGCCTCGTAGCAGGAGAAGAATCCGTGGCGGCCGGTAAGCAGGTACCCTTCCAGCCAGCCCTGGCAGAGATGCTCACTCAGCACTTCCATCACGCGGCCGTCAGGCGAGAGCTCAGTGTCGCTCTTCAGAATCTCCCCCATAAAGGCACGGTCGGTGACTTCAAACAAGGCCCCCAGCCGATTCGATGCCGTCTCGTCGGGGCCAAAGACGCGGAAGTTGCGTGCGGTCGTATTCAGCTTCATCACGTCACGCAGGAAGGTGCCCGTCACGCGCGTCGCCTCGGCCGTCGCCGCACCGGGAATGGGGACATCGACCGCGTAATCCCGGAAATCGGGCATCTCCAGATCCTGCAGGAGCAGGCCCCCGTTGGCATGCGGGTTCGCCCCCATACGCCGATTGCCTTTCGGTGCCAGTTCGGCGAGTTGCGCTATGAGTTTTCCCGCCGGGTCGAACAATTCCTCGGGCCGGTAACTCTTCATCCATTTTTCCAGCAACCGCAGGTGCGAGGGATCTTCGGCGAGATTGGCGAGGGGAACCTGATGCGAGCGCCAGGAGCCTTCGGTCTTCAGGCCGTCCACTTCTTTAGGCCCGGTCCAGCCTTTGGGCGTGCGCAAGATGATCATGGGCCACGCCGGACGTTTCTTGAAACCTTTGCTGCGGGCCTCAGATTGGATCTGCCGGATTTCCTCGACGATGGCATCGAGCGCCGCGGCCATGAGTTGGTGAACTTTGTCCGGGTCGTCGCCTTCCACGAAAAAAGGCTTGTAGCCGTAGCCGCGGAACAGCGCGTCCAGCTCCTCGCGGCTGATTCTGGCCAGGATGGTTGGACTGGCGATCT
>JBBRRK010000280.1:0-3446 GCA_038200765.1 Nitrospirales bacterium | reverse complement strand
AAGGCTTTGCCGGGATTGCACAGGTCCTCGCGACCATTGAGGCTGTGCACGCGGAGCCGCAACTGGTTCAGACGAAGAAGGCCGCGTGAGACAACCATGGGAGCCGCTCAGGAAATTTCAACGGACTTATTGACAACTT
Source organism: Nitrospirales bacterium (assembly GCA_038200765.1). Lineage (GTDB taxonomy): Bacteria > Nitrospirota > Nitrospiria > Nitrospirales > Nitrospiraceae > Palsa-1315. The sequence goes on along the minus strand of JBBRRK010000280.1, from coordinate 3,307 downwards.
CTTATCTTCACACCTGCCTTTGATGAAATTGCCTTCCTGTGGACGCTATTGATTTTTGGGGAACAGAAAGCGAGGCCTAGACGTATGGAAACTCACGAAACAGAATCCTCCCAAGAACTGCGCGACAAGACCGACAAAACCTTAGGGGATGAGCGGCAAAAAACTGACGAGCATCTCGAACAAAAAACTCAGGAGGTCGAAGAAAAGACAAGTGAGAAACTCCGTTCCATTCGGCTTGCTTCCGATAAAGCTCGTGAAAGTCAACGTGAGGAAGTGGACCTGGCTAAGGAACATCAGTGTGAAGTCACTGGTATTTCACCTACGCGATTGGACGAGAAACTTTTAGTTCAAGAGCGCGAAGGGTCTGACAAATCCCAAGCTGTTGAGCGCGGAGAAGAAGATCGTGCTCGGACAGAGGAACGCGTTCAAAAACAGTTGATCGCCGAAACCGAAGCTCTCCTTGAAAAGGAGCGTAAAAACACGAACAGCGCACTTCTCGAAGAACGAGTCCACGTCGACCTAGAGCTCATTACGAGGGATCATTTTCTCGCAATTGTCAGTCATGACTTGAAAAATTCCATCGTCGCTATTTCGATCGCCGCGGGTCTGATACGGAGAGGACTTTCTAAAGACGCGGTGGACGCAGTGAGTATTCTCAACCACCTTGGAGGAATCGAGCGGGCCGCCGAAGGCATGAACCGGATGATTAGCGATCTCCTTGACGTAGAGCGAATGGCACATGACCAGCTAAAACTTAAGCCGGAAAAAGTCGACGTTTGCGATTTATTACAAGAATGTGTCGACCTATTTGCCCCGATTGTGTCAAGTAAGTCTTTTTCAATGACTATTCACACATCCACAGAGCCGATATTCGCCAATGTTGATCACGACAGAATTCTTCAGGTGCTGTCCAACTTGATCGGAAATTCACTGAAGTTCACGCCCAATGGAGGCACCATTGAGCTTTCGGTACGGAAACAGGAGTCTCAGGTTGAAATTTCGGTAACCGACGATGGGCCCGGGATTGAGGAAGAGGCAAAGGTGCAAATCTTTGAAAGGTTCTCGCAGCTTACGATGAACGACCGTAGAGGCCTTGGTCTTGGCCTTTTTATTGCCAAGTGGATCGTCGAGGCCCATAAGGGACGCATTTGGGTTACATCAGAAACGGGAAAGGGAAGCACGTTCAGCTTCACGCTTCCATTAACGGGATCGATTTAGAGTGTCTGGTTCCTCAATGCATCTCGGAGGTGATAGCCGGTCTGTCAATGTATGAGGCTTAAACAAAAAACATGATGGGATGAGGCGCGATCAGCTTCTGGCCCGCTAATGAAGAGTCCCGTCGAAGACCTACCTCAGGACACTCAGGACAACGAATCAACAGCAATAAGAGAGGATCCGTGATGGCACAGGTCATAATGGGTCATGCTGTGTCCTGGTGTTTTGGCACCAGATTGGCACCAGAGAATTTAGGTGGGGCGCAGTCTCCTGAGATCTTCGACGGTAACCACCCCTATGCCGAATTGGAGGGCTTCGTCGACCTTCGCTATTGTTTCGGGAGTGAGGTTGTACGCGAATTCGATTACGTCAATCTTTGGAACCGTATAGATCTGACTACACTCTATTAAGACTCCAAAATCAGTGCCAGATTCATTCGGTGAAACGTAGACACTCCATGGGTAGTTGCGAGGCTTGTCGTTAGTCTTAGGGGTCCGAGGTGCAGTGGAACAGAAAACCGGGTTAACAGGCCTTTCCACATCACGACAACCCCTCGTCGAATGCGCAGTTGGCCGCAGGAAATTAGCACTATCTGTGAGTGTGGTGTTGCGAAATCGTATTGCGATGAAAGACGTGAGGCCATACCTTTTTGTTCGTGGAAAAGCACAACGATCACACCTTCGTACGAGCGTTGCAAAAACGGTAGGTTTTGTACGGCAAAGAGGGCGTGCAGCCCGTCTTTCTTGATGTCTGGCATCGTAGGCGTGTGCCGACCGTCAACCGTAACCCGGTTTTCTGTTCCACTGCGCCCCACAGGCCTATAGCGAGGATCTCCGGACGACGGTCGAGCCCCGCACCGTGAATTTCTATCTGGCCATCCTCCGCCGGTTCTGCGGTTGGCTGGTCGACCAGGGCCTCCTGCCCTGGAATCCGATGGAGGCGATCGCGAGCCTGCGCATTCCGAAAGGCTTTGTGCGGGATAGTCTCACGGAAGCGGAGATTCGCCGTTTGCTGGCCGTCCTGCCGCGAGGCGGGGAGACCCAGAGAGAACAGGAGACGGCGCGTCGGAACTATGCGATGGCGGTGCTCTGGTGCGCGGTGGGGCTCCGCAGTATCGAACTCGGGCGAGCGCAGCGCCGGCATCTGGCGGTGGAGCAGGGGCATCATGTCTTGAAGGTGCATGGGAAGGGCGAGGATCTGGCGGGGAACCCGGTGGTGGTGGAGCCCTGGGTCCTGGCTCCCTTGCTGGCCTATCTGGCCTGTCACGATCAGTGGCACCAACCGGCGGTCCATCGGCCGGAGCGCCCGATTCACGAGGACCATCCGCTCTTCTGTTGGGTGCGGGGTCCCGGCTTCTACCGCTCACGCCGGGACAATCTCGCGGTGACCCGTGGCTGTCGGCCGCTTGGGGTGCGGGTGATCCAAAACATGATGCGTGAGGCGCTCGGGCGGGCAGGGCTCCTGACCCTGCCGGCGGGGCAGACCGGTCAGCTCCGCCGCATCACGCCCCATTCGCTCCGGCATTCGGCCGCCACGATTGCGCTGGAACGGGGGGCGCCGCTCCATCAAGTGCAGGCCATGCTGCGCCATGCGGAGATTCAGACGACAATGCTGTACACCCACAACAAGGAGCGGATCACGCACGCGGCGGAGCATCGGATGCCGGATTTTACGGCTCCGCAGGACGGCGAGCCACCTATGCATGGTGATGGTATGGGTGGGCCCATTAGCACAGATCCATGACCCGTGTCTGCGCGCACAATCATCAAGCTGATCTGCGTCAGCGAGATCTTCAACTGGTAGGCTTCCAGTGGCAGACCATCCCTGATAGACCAAATCTACCATGCTGCCCCCCCCCTTTTTATGCTCTCGTCGGCAATCTGCTGTCCATTGCGGAGCCCAAAGAGTGGGGGTAACTCGGTGCTAAACCGTCCGATGGAGAAACACCTCTCCAAAAAATAAGTAATACAATCAATGGCTAATGTGTTGAGGAAGAGTCGGCGGCTGACCAAAATCAAAGCCGGTCATGTTTCTGGTACAGTAATTGTATATTTTCGAGGGAGAACTTCGGCCAAATCTGGGCCTAAAGGGG
>JBBRRK010000279.1:0-3489 GCA_038200765.1 Nitrospirales bacterium | reverse complement strand
ACGAGGAGTACCTGCGCCTGAAAGTCCTCACCTGCATGCTGGACCCGATATGCAATCAGGCCGAAATCACCCACTCGGCGAGGAGAAGAACCAAAATAAAGAGCGACTCCGGCGTCGTGACGAGAATATGGGGTGGCCGCTTGAGCATTTGCTGGCGCTCGGCCATCGGCGTGTCGCCGGTGCGGACCAGTGCGCGGAGATCCGGCATCAAGAGCCCGGCAGACAGGGCGGCGGTACCGATTTCAGCCAACGGTTGCTGGAGGTTTTTCTGGATGTCGTTGCTGAGCGCTTTCAACGGCGACACGTAGAGCACCTGCGTGTGGTCGTCGAGTTCACGCGCCAGAGCCTGTTTGAAAAGGTGATCGATGCAGGAGAGAAAGGCGGCGAACGTCTTACCGGACCCGGTCGGCGCGGCAATCAGAACATCAGACCCCGACTGAATAGCCGGCCAAGCCTGACCCTGGACATCGGTCGGCTGGCCAACCTGCGAACGAAACCATTCAGCGATGAGAGGATGAAAAAGAGAGAGCGGCATCGGCGATATTTTAACATGCGCAGAAACGGCGCTCTACGTGACTGACGTCCACCTTTCTCTTCGACCTGTGGAAGGCCTTAAGTCCATACATCGTTGACCGATAAAGCAACCGAGAGAGCTCAACATCTCGATGTCGTTATGAACTGTCACGGCCTTCCACACAAGGACGATCATGAACGCACCGACGGAAGCCACAGCTTCAACCGCCTCTCCAAAGAAGCGCGGGAACATCCTGGCCGTAATCGTCATCATCCTTTCCCTCGGCATCATCGGAGGAGTGATCTTCACTTTAGGAAATGCCCCTTCGTGCCCGGAGGAACTCCTCGGTTCATGGACGACCACTGCACCCGGATACGAAGACAAGGTGCGCTTGATCACTAAGAATGGTTTGGCATTCAACGCGGGAGAAGGTGCGGCCGAAGGACAGGCAATTCTGCAGGTGGAGGCAATCCCCGACGGACCCCAAACGTTCTACACCTTCGTCTACGGCACCTCGCGAAGCAATGAACAAGTCTTGTCGTTTCATTATCATTCCCGCGAACACACCATCACCTTTAAGACACAGTCACACCTCGTGTGGACAAGGAACAGGGTGGAATCATGACAGGGCGCTATAAGCGGCGGCAACTGTTCGTTCACCCGATTCAGTATTGGTTCGTGGTCACGTCGCTGATGTACTTCGCCTGTGTGTTGATCGTGCTGTACGGGATCGTTGTCCTTCCGATGGTGCAAACCCTCGATGACCCTTCCGTGGCGTGGCAAGAACGGGCTCAAGCGGCGACCCAGTTCCTGGACTTCAATGCGCGGGTCTGGCCCTGGATTGTAGTCACCTTCCTCGGCCTCTTGCTCCATTCCATCTACTTCATGCACCGCATTGCCGGTCCCCTGTATCGCTTCAAGATGCTCTTCCACGCGATTGGAGCCGGCGATCTCTCCCAGCGGGCCACGCTGCGCGAATATGATTATCTGCAACGAGAAGCAGGAGACCTCAACGCGATGCTGGACCAACTGGAGCGGAAAATCGAATCCTTGAACGTGCATTGTGACAACGTGACGAACGCTTACGAGGATGTGGCACGGCTGATCCAAGGGCGGTCACCTAGCCCCGTGAACGCCACCCTTCTCACTCTCGAAGAGGAAATCCGCCAGTTCAAGACCTGTCTCGATGGATTCAGGTTGCAGGCTCCACAGCCGCCAATGGACTCATCGGCCACGATGAAGGCCGCATGACCATGGGCCAACCGCAGCGCGCGACGATCACAGCTGAACGTACCGCCGACTCTCCATCCGGGCCCACGACGTCGAGAGACACCTCCGGCAACACATCGTTCCCCACCCCTCATCTTAAGACCCCCCCCGAGCCAAATCCAAGCCGAGCCCCAGACCTGGTACGCACGGCGGCGACGGTGGGCCTTCGTCCATCCGGTCCAAATTCGCAAGCTCAGCATAATTCTCTCCTATACTCTGATCATCTTTGTGTTGTTGGCCATTCCCTTGTTCGGACCGCTGATGCAGGCACTCGACAATCCTGCACTCTCTTGGAAAGAAAAGGCTGTCGTCGGAAACGATCTGCTCAACCTCCATGCCAGATACTGGCCCTGGGCACTCGGCGCCGGCCTCATGCTCGTGATCCATTGCATCCATTCCATGCAAATTATGTTTTACGTCTCCGACCCACTGTATCGTCTCAAGAACCTGTTCCCACAAATCGGTCAGGGCAACCTCTCAATCAGAACGACGCTTCGGAAAGGGGATTTCCTGACCCCCGAAGCGGAACTCGTGAATCAGATGATGGCGCAGCTCAATTCCAAAATCAGCGCGATCAAAATGGCGCAGGCAACAGTCGCCCTTCATATCGACCGGTTGAAACAGTTGGGCGATCCCCCCACGGCAGAGATCGTGAACCAGATAGAACTAAACATGGCAGATCTGAAATCTCTGATCGATTCCTTCAAGACACACAAAGGGTAGACGAGAGCAGATGTGCGATTCCAGAGTATATCCCTCAGCGAAACAACCTTGCGTCGCGAGACACTCGACAGCGGAGCACCTTGCGCACAGCGGAGGCTTCACCCTCATTGAACTCATGCTTGCCGTGGCAATCGTCGGAATCTTGAGCAGCCTCGCTGTGCCTAACTACTTGGGATTTATTGAGAAGGCCCGGGTTGCCCGGGCCGTGGCAGAAATGAACAGCCTCGCTAAGGAAGTGAAAGGCTATGCCCTTTCTACAGAGCAATACCCCGACAGCCTCGTGCAAATAGGCCGCAGCAGCACATGGTTGGACCCATGGGGGAATCCCTATCAGTACTACCGGATCAATTGCGGGGCTGCACTCATTGGCCGTCTCGACAATCTCGAATCACCGGCTATTGGTGCTGTCGGACTTGTCCTTCCCGTCAGCGTTGCGCTCCCTCCCGTCAAAGCGCATGTTTCCTTCGCAGTGGGTGAGGGCGATCACCACGAAGCGCGGATTTATCTTATTCAAGCCGGTGGTCCGCCCGGGGGTGGAGCCGGCGGCCCGCCCTGTGGCAGTATCGGAGGAGCGAGGAAGGACCGCTTCCTCGTCCCGATCAACTCGGATTTCGACCTCTACAGTATGGGGAAGGACGGACAGTCTGTAGGCCCATTGACGGCACAGAAAAGTCATGATGACGTCATTCGAGCCAACGATGGCGGATTTTATGGCTTGGCGTCCAATTTCTAAGATGTCGGGATTATGACGACCATCTTTTCGTTTTCGCTGTTCCAGAGCCGCATCGCACGCCGCATGTTAGGGCTGTTCGTCCTCTGCGCCCTGGTTCCGACATCGATTCTTGGCTGCTTGGGTTCTAACTCCAAGTGCAACACTACACGCCCGGTTGGGCTAAGGTGTTGCTATGTCGAACAATTGCTATACGCACATGACTGCCGACGAACGTGAAACGCTGAGCCTGGGACTGGCCCAAGGCGATTCG
>JBBRRK010000278.1:0-3689 GCA_038200765.1 Nitrospirales bacterium | reverse complement strand
GACAGCTTTAAGAAGTACCAGTCACTTCTGATCGAAGAGTTCGACAAAATGGCGAAAGAGTTTCACTTCGAAGTGATTGATGCCAGAAAATCGCCGGATGAGATTCAAGCCGCACTGCGCAGCAAAATTCAGCCGCTCCTCACCACCAGCCTACAAAGCAAAACGCTGCCATCCGACCACCTCATCCAGCCCGCTCCATCCGGCTAGCGACGCGCGACAGGCATGGCGAGGCGGGAATTCAATCTCTCACCATCCGGCCTTTCGGGCAGTTCAACCGCCACCGTGCACGGTGCCAGCGGGCTCTTTTAGCATCCTGTTCGAGAGATGCGCTGCATCCATTCTGATTCAATTAGAATCAAATTCGATTCAATTTGAGGCTGGTTGCCGAGGCACATTGCGCGACATCCATCGCGACAGCCTTGCTAAACCCAATAAATTCAACGGATACACAGGCACAAGCCTTGAGCAGAATCCCCTGGCACGTTGATTGCGATTCAGCATCGTCAGAAAATGGTCACCGCAATCAACCATAAGGAGGTACATCATGTATAAGAATTCTACTCTGCTTGCGATCGGCACGGTGCTGTTACTCTCACTGTACTGTGTCGATGGAGGTTCTGCGTTCCAGATCGTCAACAGGCCACCGGCGGTGGACTTCTTGACGGTAGCGGAAATGAACGGCTGGACAGGAGTGCCGTTGCAAATGGTCAGCTTCCTCATCGGAGCCGGTCTCATCGTGCTGATCGGTCTCGGCATCAGAAGGTTGCGGCACCATCACCACGGGTATCAATCGTAGACAGCATATACATTCTCTTCTGGAACTAGGGCCTGAGATCTCCGTGGAGGTCTCAGGCCCTTCCTATTTTATTGGGACATCGTCTGCTGCTCTGGTTTATCTGGTTTGTTTCATTCAACCATACACACGAGACAGACCGAAGAGACCAAACAGACTATTAGATGAATCCAATTGGATTCTATAAGAATCAAAATGGATTCAGTTGAGCGAATGCCTCGCATCTTCTACTTCTACGTATTTACACAGGGCATCGAAAAACCCTGTGATTATGAAGATAATCAGGACGGATTTCTCAAGAAGCCTGCCAGAAAGCCCGTCGGCACATCGATTGCATCACTCTTCGTTAGTCGGCCAGAAACTGCAGTCGGTACGGTTGGAATATTGAATGATCAATGTTGAGTGTTGAATGGTCGGAGGCGGACGAACAGGCGACCATCAGTCATTGGGCTCATGCATGAACACTCACTGGCGAGGATTCACGCCTGACAACCCAATGGCCACGTAATTCTGGAGTAGACCCAATCAGATCCTCCTCCCTGATTGCTCCGCTCCAGGTTGCCTGAGCGTCAACGCCATGGGAGCCCCGGCTCTGCGAGACCCGGAGCTGCGGCTCCCTCCCTATCTGATTGATCTGGTTCGTTGTGTGTATCTGGTTGGCTCGGTTTATCTCGTTCGTTTCGTTCCACCATACGAACAAGACAAACCAACGAACCGAGTGAGAGGGATCGTGTCTTCTGCTGAATGCGGAGGTGCTGTATGAGGAAGATCTTGCTGCTCGTCGCCTTATTGGAACTCGCAGATTTCCCGACATTGGCTGTGGCCGCCAGTGATACGGGCACCAAGACATTTGCCGCGGGGTATGAGTTCCTGAAGCATCACAAATACCAGGAGGCGCGCACAGCCTTTGAAGGCACCCTCCAACAACATCCGGCAAATGCCCTGGCGCACTTCTATCTCGGCGAGGCCTGCCGAGGCCTGAAAGCCTGGGTCTGCGCAGAAGAGCATTACCAGACCTCGCTGGAACTCAATGCGCAATCCTCGGTGGCCGGGTTAGCCAAACAACGGGGGCACAAGGCCACAGTCTGGCGCTTACTCGACGAAGGAAGACAGGCCATCAACGAACCGAACCCCTCACACCAGAAGATGGCCCAGGCTGAAGACACTCTCGATATCGCAAACAAGCTGGGTCTCGATGACGTGCAACGCGCCCTCTACCAGCAGTTGCATGAGAAAATTCAACAGGGGCGCAATCGCAGTCGCGAGAAGACAGCGTCGGCCACGTTTCACGAGGGCTCGATGGCCATGGTGCCGGCGGGAGAGTTCATGATGGGGAGTGCGATGGGAGAGGCCGACGAACAACCGGAGCACCAGGTGTATGTGGAGGCCTTTTTGATGGATATGTTCCAAGTATCGGTGGGGCTCTATGCGAGATTCTTGGACGCCACGTCCCAAGACGCGCCGCCTGACTGGAGCATCATGAACAGACCCCAACCCCGGAAGCGCCCCGTCGTCAATGTGGTTTGGGCAGACGCGAACGCCTATTGCACCTGGGTCGGCACGCGCTTGCCGACTGAGGCGGAGTGGGAGAAGGCGGCGCGCGGGACGGATGGCCGGACCTATCCCTGGGGGAATGAGCATCCGACGAAGTTTTTTGCGAACGCGAATCAAGAGCATTGGAACAACCATGACGCGTTGACGCCAGTGGGAACGTTTGAAGAGGGCAAGAGTCCCTATGGCATCTATGACATGGCCGGGAATGTCTGGGCATGGGTCAGCGACTGGTATGGCCAGGACTATTATCAGACCAGCCCGTCTCAGAACCCTGCAGGACCGCCCATGGGCACGCATAAAGTGATTCGCGGAGGCTCCTGGGGCAGCAATCCCGATGGCCTTCGCTCCGCGGAACGGGAGATCCATTTACCGTCGTTCCGGGGCTCTGGCACCGGCTTCCGTTGTGCAAAGACACCGTAGTGGGCGCCTAGTTCATTCTATTCAAGTCGTGGTGAAAAATGGACCAGGCCACAGTGTGCCAAACAATCAATCGGCGATCCCACGACGCTGCATGATCAGCGTCCTCTGGTGAGCCTAATAAGGAGGTATCGCGATGAAGATGATTGAAGCCATCATGCAGCCGTTCAAGTTGGATGAGGTTACGAAGGCATTGAGGGAAATAGGTGTGGAAGGGATGACAGTCACGGAAGTCAAAGGATTCGGACACCAGAAAGGGGGTCAGGAAAGGTACAACGCCAACGTGTTTACGTCCATCTTTGTGCCCAAGGTGAAGATCGAAGTCGTCATCGAGGATAGCCTGGTGCAGAACGTGATCGACACCATTACACACTACGCGAAGACCGACAGCGCTGGGGACGGACGGATCTTTGTGTTGGATCTCATCTCTGCGATGCGGATCAAGACTGGCCCGATGTGCGAACCCGCGCTGGCCCGATGATGCGGGCGACGGACCGCAGGCTGGTCCTCTAGCCCGCATTATTCATGACGGTTCGTTGCGAAATCGCGCTGTCGCATTGTGAGACGGGCACGGAAGCCCTGAGGACCTGAGGCGTACTCGTGCAGTACGTAGAGGGTCCGAGGGGCGAGCCCGCCGACCGAAGGCTCGTCACAGCCGCGTATCCGCGCTTGCAGTAGAAGTTTCATGAATTGGTTTGTCTGGTCTGTGTTGTTTATTTAGTTGAACCCAGAAGCGTCCCAACGTTTTCTGGGTATGCGCGTGTAACCGGATGAACCGCAACGAGTTTTCCATGATTTCGTCTGTCACCGACTTGAACCGTGAACGCATGGTTTGCGACCCTGCGATGAGGCCCATCGCGGGAGCACATCCTGTATGCGGGAAAACGGGTGTTTGCACAAATCATGGAGCATCTGCCACTACACA
>JBBRRK010000277.1:0-3695 GCA_038200765.1 Nitrospirales bacterium | reverse complement strand
ATCAGGAGGATCGACAGGAATTTGAGGGCGGAGTGGTTCATTAGAAGACGACTCAGGGTGATTCGGGCGAATGCTACCGGAGGCTCACTAGGCCTGTCAAGCCAACGACTCACACTCTGCTTCTTATTAGGATTATAGGATTCAGAGAAAAGATACTGTATACTGCACCACATATTTTCGGAGACGCCGGCGTTCGTTTCGAACGACAGTATCATGGTCACGCAATTACTCAATCAAATCTTCGGCAGCAAAAACGATCGTGAAATCAAAGCCATCTTTCCGATTGTGGCGCGGATCACTAGCCTGGAACCCGGCCTGACCCCGCTTTCCGATCAGGCCCTCGCAGACAAGACCCAGGAATTCAAGCAGCGCCTTGGGGCCGGGGAACCTCTGGATGCTATGCTGCCTGAGGCTTTTGCGGTCTGTCGTGAGATGTCCCGTCGCAAGCTGAACATGCGCCATTTCGATGTGCAGTTGATCGGCGGCATGATTCTCCATCGAGGCCGCATCGCTGAAATGAAGACCGGCGAAGGGAAAACCCTGATGGCCACGCTGCCGATGTACTTGAATGCGCTCGAAGGGAAAGGCGCCCACCTCATCACCGTGAACGACTACCTCGCCAAGCGCGATGCGCAGTGGATGGGCGTGCTGTATCACGCGCTGGGACTGACGGTGGGCATCATTCAACACGATGCCTCCTTTTTCTTCGATCCGACCTATGAGGCCTCCGACAAGAGGCTCCAGGCTCTCCGCCCCTGTTCAAGGCCTGAAGCCTATCGTGCCGACATCACCTACGGCACGAACAACGAGTATGGCTTTGACTATCTTCGCGACAACCTAGTCGTCACAGATTTGGTCCAGTGCGTGCAACGCGAGTTGAACTTCGCCATCGTGGACGAAGTTGACAGCATCCTCATCGACGAGGCCCGCACACCCTTGATCATCTCGGGTCCGACCGATGAAACGACCGATCTCTACTACCGCATCAACGCCATCATCCCGCAGTTGAAACCGGAGCAGGACTACACGGTTGAGGAAAAAACGAAGACCGCGTCGTTGACCGAGGACGGCAACGTCCGGGTCGAGAAATTGCTCGGCGTGGAGAATCTCTACGACCCAGACCATATGAATCTCGTCCACCACGTCGTTAAGGCGCTCCAGGCCTATGCTCTATACAAGCGGGACGTAGACTATGTCGTCAAAGAGGGCGAGGTCATCATCGTGGACGAATTCACCGGGCGGCTCATGCCAGGACGCCGCTGGAGCGACGGCCTTCACCAGGCTGTCGAAGCCAAAGAGGGCGTGAAGATCGCCAACGAAAATCAAACGCTGGCCTCGGTCACCTTCCAGAACTATTTCCGGATGTATAAGAAGCTCAGCGGTATGACCGGCACGGCAGACACGGAAGCGGCGGAGTTCGCCAAGATCTACAATCTCGACGTCAATGTGGTGCCGACCAATCGCAACATGATCCGGCTGGATTACGCGGATGTCGTCTACCGGACGGAGAAGGAAAAGTTTAACGCGATCGTCGAGGATATCAAGGACTGCCACGAGCGCGGCCAGCCCGTCCTGGTCGGCACGATTTCCATTGAAAAGTCGGAGCGGCTGGCCGGCTACTTGAGCCGGAACGGGGTCAAACACAACGTCCTCAACGCCAAACAGCATGAGCGGGAAGCCGAGATCATCGCCCAGGCCGGGCGCAAGGGTGCCGTCACCATTGCCACGAACATGGCAGGCCGAGGCACCGACATTCTCCTGGGCGGCAATCCCGACTTCATGTTTAAACAGATTCTGTACCGGGAAGAGAACCTGACGGATGCGGCCAAGCAGGAAATCTTCGAACGGATTCGGGCCGATTGCGAGAAGGATAAACAAGAAGTTATCGCGGCAGGCGGACTTCACATTCTCGGGACTGAGCGCCATGAAAGCCGCCGGATCGACAACCAGCTCCGGGGCCGCGCCGGTCGCCAAGGCGATCCTGGCTCGTCACGATTCTATCTGTCGTTGGAAGACGATCTGATGCGCATCTTCGCCTCCGAACGGGTCTCACAACTGATGCTTAAACTCGGCATGGAAGAAGGCGTCCCAATCGAACATGGCATGGTCACCAAGGCCATCGCCAACGCTCAAAAGAAGGTCGAGGCTCACCATTTCGAAATCCGGAAACAGCTGCTGGACTACGACGACGTCATGAACAAGCAGCGCGAGGTGATTTACCAACACCGGTGCGCCGTCTTGGGCGGGACGAATCTGAAAGACGATCTTCACAACATGATAGACGGCCTGGTGGAGTCCGCGCTGAACATCTATTGCCCGGCTGAACAATACACCGAAGAATGGGATGTCAAAGGGCTTGCTGAACTCATGCATAGCCAGTTCGGTTTCGACATCGCCCAGGGAAAGGACGACGGCGGCGAGGAACTCCGAGCCATGGGGCGCGACGCGTTGCTCGAAGACCTCCGTACGCAGGTGCGCGAGGCCTATGATCGAAGAGAACAAGACCTGAGCCCTGAATTGATGCGCTTCCTGGAGAAGACCTTCATGCTCCAGGTCATCGACCACCACTGGAAAGATCATCTGCTCGGGATGGATCACCTACGCGACGGGATTGGACTGCGCGGCTATGGGCAGAAAGATCCTCTTATTGAGTACAAGCGCGAAGGTTATGATCTCTTTGCCGGTATGATGGAACGGGTCAAATCCGACACGCTCGATCGGCTTTTTCATGTTCAGGCGGTCCGGAACGAGGCGCAACCGGAAGCTCCCACGCCACCTCCCGTCATCTCGCGCCCTCTTCCCCCGCTCATCCTCAATCGCGGAGAAGAACCAGTCGCCCCTCAGACGGTTCAGCGAGGCGACGACAAAGTCGGCCGCAACGACCCCTGCCCCTGCGGCAGCGGGAAAAAATACAAGAAGTGCCACGGGGTGTGAGAGGCTCGCTGCGCCTCTCTCGCTCTCACGCGTCAATTCGACCGTTCTAGCAGGATGCTGAAACAGTCCGCCAGCGGCGTTCTCGCATCGCTCAGAGGCTCAACGAGAGTTGTTCAGAGATCGGAAGCATTGAAGGAGCTTTTCCGTTCACCAAGACCTATTGTAAGAGCGAACGGCCCCACGAAGTGCGGTCCGTACCTCCTCACCTCTTCGCTCGCTGCGGCCTTGCTGGACGGCCTGTTTCAGCATCCTGCGAGTTGTTCATGTGTCAACGCCACGCGTAAGAACACAGCGGGATTTGAGCGTAAACTGAGTTTTCCCGCAGCCTGCTAGGTCACACCACCGCTTGGCGTCGAAACTCGTTTCGTTCCATGCGACGCATGAACGAAACATCGGACATCGACGCCATTGCTTTCAGCGAACCGGAGTGGTGCGACCGAACGGTGCCCGAATTGCCACATAGGTCGCGAGAAAAGGCACAGCGAGCCTAGGTGGAGGATAGAAAGAAGACCGATCGCAATGACATGATCATTGTGGGACCGGCCATGTCGAACGCCTAGCCCGCATGATTCGTGACGGTTCGTCGCGAAATCGCTGAGCCGCGTCGCGAACCGGCGCGCGGAGCCGTGAGAACCCGAGGCATACTCGTGCAGTACGTGGAAGGTCCGAGGGGCGAGCCCGCCGGCCGAAGGCTTGTCGTAGCCGCGGATCGGCGATGGAGTCGGACAGAGGAATATGCCGACATCGGTTTAATTCGGCCA
>JBBRRK010000276.1:0-3709 GCA_038200765.1 Nitrospirales bacterium | reverse complement strand
CGCCCCGCTGTTCGGACCGAGGCTGGAAAGGAAGCGATGACTGTGGCCGAATGGTCACCGCTCGTCGACATTACAGAAGATGACAAGGAATACCTCATCAAGGCGGACCTGCCCGAAGTGAAGAAAGAAGACGTCAAACTGACGATCCAGGACGATGTCGTGTACATCTCCGGCGAACGAAAATACGAGAAAGAGGAAAAAGGGAAAAAGGACCACCGGGTCGAGCGGGCCTACGGGAGCTTTACGCGGAGCTTCACCTTGCCGGACGATGCCGACGGCAGCAAGGTCAGCGCGGAGTACAAAGACGGGGTCCTGAAAGTGCACCTGCCCAAGTCGGAGAAGGCGAAGCCGAAATCGATCGAAGTGAAGGTCTCCTGAGAGCAACCGAAAGGAGGAGTGCGATGTTACGCCACCCTCATCTTGAACTGCCGTGGGACATTCATGGGCAGCGCACGACTACGGGACATCATCATCTGTGATGGCTGATCGCTGGGCTGGTCCTGCTGGCCATGTTTCTGATCGGCGTGGGCGTCACGCACGGAATTTTCTAGGAGGTCGAGGGCAAGGTTGAGCGAAGACCTGCCCCACATGATTCATGACGGTTTGTCGCGACATCGCTGAGCCGCGTCGTGAGACCCGAGCGCGAAGCCGTGAGGACCCGAGACGTGTTCATGCAGAACGTAGAGGATCTGAGGGGCGAGCCCGCAGGCCGAAGGCTCGTCGCAACTGCGGATCGGCGAGTGCAACAGAAGCGCTCATGAATCATGCAGGCTAGTTCAAACGGGGATGTCCTCAACCCGCAACACCTCTTCAGCCTCTTGCCAGACTTCCGGATGTTGACGGTGAGCCAGAATGACTTGATCGACCCGATCACCGCACGCCACACAGTGCCATTCCACCACCCCGGTGTCAGCCGAACGCTCCGCGACCATGAACCCGCCGCATCGATGACAGCAATCGAGCGCTGGCTTCTTGCCTCGATTCGTTTTTGTCGTCACTGTTCCTTTCATATATTTCTCCTTCTTCGACCACGTGAGAGGCAGCCGCCGTGAAAAGGATTCATCCCTCTTCGCATTCAGGATGGCGCCCTGCATGAGATCCCTGAAACCCATTACCCCTCTTCTTCGAGGCGGTAGGTGACCACGCAGGGTCGTTGAGGGTCGTTGATAGTCATATTTTTGCTCAAGTCAACCGGGAAGCACGGTCAAGACGCCATCGCGCGGATCCCAACGACGGCATCATGGCATTTCCAATTCCCGTACTTGAGCCGCCATAGCCCCCGTTGTTCATCACGGTTCGTCGCGATATGGCTGGAACGAGCGTTCATCGTGATGCCTGTGGGCATTTCGGATACCACGATACAGACAGGCTCTGTCGTCCTCAGAGTTGTGGCCTGCCGCCCCTTCCTGATATTCTTCGCGTCATCGGCTCTGCAGACTGATGTATCGTCTTGATCACTTCAGTGATCGACAGAGATACACTGCTCTTCAGCGACGCGGCCTTGGCCCGCCCTATGCACCTAATTAACGATACAATCGGGGCGCCATTCATGAGTACGAGGGGCTCACATGATGGTACGCCACAAACAGTGGGAGGCTGTCGTGCCGTCTCACGGAGAAAGGAACTATCCATGACAGTACGATCAGAAGGCACGATCGGGAATTTCATGCATCGGAACTTGGAGGTCGCCCCACCTGACACCACCATCGTGGATGCGGCTCTGCGCATGCGGGAGAAAATCCTTGGTTCTCTGTTGGTGGTGTCAGCCGATGCGGAGGGTCGCGTGTCCAATCGATCAGGGATCGTGACTGAGACCGACCTGATTCGGAAGGTGCTCGCCAAAGGATTGGATGCTTCTCTTACCAGGGTGGATCAGATCATGACCAGTCCGTTGCTGACGATCACGCCGGATCGACCCATGCTGGATGCGAGTCATCTCATGGAGACGAACCATGTCCGCTATCTTTGCGTCGCCGATGAAGAGAAAATCATCGGAGTGATTTCAGTTCGAGATCTCGTGCGCTATTTCGTCGATTCAGAAGGGGGTCCCATCCACGACCTCGACGACGTCTACCAGCCCCTCAGCGTGCTCATGCACACGAGGATGGAAACTATTGCGAGTGAACAAACTGTGCTGGAGGCGGCACAGATGATGGCGGAGAAGCAGATCGGCTCGCTCCTCGTGCTGAAGGCTGGCAACATCGTCGGGATCGTGACCGAGACCGACTTAGTGAGGAAAGTGATCGCGGCTCGTCTCACTACGCGCAGTACCAGCGTCGGGGTCGTGATGAATGCTCCCCTGATTCAGATCGACATCAACCACACCGTGCGAGACGCCAGTCGGCTCATGGCCGAGAAACGGATACGCCACCTCGCAGTGAGCGAGGACCACAAGGTGGTGGGCCTCTTGTCTGTGCGGGACCTGGTCAAGATGGTGTCCGTCAGAGATAAACCTCGATTTCTTCGCAGTTCCTAATGCAAGGCTCTCCCTTACCCCCACGTTGCCTGGGTAAATGACCTTGCCACAACGTGCCACTCCTTTCCGTGAGTGCCCTTCACCATTGCCTCGCACTGTAGTCTTCTAACAGGATGCTGAAAAAGTCCACCAGCGGCGTTCTCGCGTCGCGCAGAGGCTCAACGAGAGTTGTTCGGAAATCGGAAGCACTGGAAGAGTGAACGGCCCCACGAAGTGCGGTCCGTACCTCCTCGCCTCTTCGCTCGCTGCGGCCTTGCCTGCGGAACGGCGCGTCCTTGGGCAACAAGCCTGTCTTGGCAGGCTCAGGGCGGGAGTGTGAACTAGCCGCCGGGGTTGGGCGGGTGAGAAGTCCGGCCTTTTGAGCATCCTGAGATAATTGTGGCGTCGGCGCCATAGAGAAGATTTCAACGACATTTTGTGTATCAACTGAGTTATTTCGCAGACTGCTAGTCCCTCCTCCCATCAGTATTGCGACCCTCAACATTCTGACCCTCAGGATTCTCTCGCAAGCAAGGGGTTCCTCCCTTCGCTGGGGTATTTGGCAACAGTGCCCCGACTTATCACTGACCCGAAACTCCTCAATCTGTCAGACAGCGCAGCCCTCTCCTTCATGCGTGAAGCCTGTAACTCCCTGTGTTACCGAACTTCTTCCTTTATCATCCGACGACACCATCCTGTGGCACCGACAATGCATTGTCATCTTTCCAGTAACACATTCCGTTCTCCGGAGGTGGCACATGACGCACGAGATGACCACAGAAGGCCAAGTGATTGACATCCTCCGCAGAGCCCAAGCCTGTGACCTGGAAGAGATCATTCGTCAATGCCCCAATCTGACGTGGAACCAAGTATTTCTTGCCGTCGACCGCTTAAGCCGACGCGGCGAGATCAGGCTCGTGCCCATCGGTCGGGGCCTGTATACAGTGACCTTCCCGCACCGGCAGGAAAATCGGCCCGTTCAACATTCACTCCCATCTTAATCGCAAGGAGGTTTTCATGTCTGATTTAACCCGTTGGCAACCGGTGACGACACGCTGGAATCCGTTCAAAGATTTGGAGGATATGGAGAAGCGCCTCTCGACTTATTTGGGTCGCCCCGCTGTTCGGACCGAGGCTGGAAAGGAAGCGATGACTGTGGCCGAATGGTCACCGCTCGTCGACATTACAGAAGATGACAAGGAATACCTCATCAAGGCGGACCTGCCCGAAGTGAAGAAAGAAGACGTCAAACTG
>JBBRRK010000275.1:0-3877 GCA_038200765.1 Nitrospirales bacterium | reverse complement strand
TACGAGACCGTCAGCGCCGCCCAACAAGGCTTGGAGCGATACGTGACGTTCTACAACCAGACCAGGCCACACCGGGCGCTTGACGGTCACACGCCGGATGGAGTGTACTTTGACAACCTGCCTGCACGGCTCACCGCCGCGCAGGCAGAACACCGCGAGGCGCCACTTAAGGAACGGAACATTCTGTCCAATCAAGCGGAGCCACCTCTGGCAATGGTTTTTCATAAGACATTACCGGAGGAGTTGAAGTCGAAACTTGATCAGAAAAATCTTGGACTCGACTATCGGACATTGGATCGCGCAGTCGTGAAAGGCGGAGACATCAAGTACATCGACTTCCGCAAGGACTGGTCCCCGCATTTCAAGCGACTCTGCATCATGCCTGATGGGAAATTAGTTGAAACGGGAGGAGTGGACGAGTTCGCCCAGCTTCATGGCATTACGGCAGCGCAGGCCAAGACGTTGGTCGAACAGGGAGGCACGCTGGAAGTGAACGGCGAGATCTTGGCATGTCAGATTGTGAATGGTCAGCCGGCAGTGGCTCGATTTACGGCGAAGAACTATGCGAGGGCCAAGGAGTTGGTCGCAAAGAACGGGCTTCATATCATGGATGCCTTGAGTGAGGTGGCGTACAGCGACCCCGTCATGATGCGTTCATTGGCCAGGAAAGAACTCAATGCAGGGCGATGAGTTGGCGGAAATTGTGACGGCGTGATGATAACAGAATCGCTCCAGCTTATGGGTGCTAAGAAGCGTGGCGACGATCTTCTGGATTGGGTGTCCTATTCAGATGCTGCGGGTCCGGCGGGGCGTTCTTTCGTGAGAAGAGGGGAACGCAGACCCCTATGACTGTTCCGGTCACATTGGTGATGACGTCGAAGATCGAGGGAAAGCGGTTGTGGCAATAGACTTGATACAGCTCGATACTGAGTGACAGCGTGATGCCAATCCCGGCAGCGATGAGCAATTGTCGTGAAGGGCTGGAAGAGGCGAGCACCCGCCCAAGAAAATACCCAAGAGGCAAAAAAAGTAGGGTATTCCCGATTATATCGGAAGAGATGTCGAGGAGATATTTGGGGGAATGAAGGTCGTCAACGGTCGGAATCGGAACCCACTGAATGTATTCCCAGTGCGAATGCCCCACAAAGTTATTCAGGGGCAATATCCCTACCATAAGAGTCAGTACGATCCACACGATCAGGCAGCTCAGGTCTAGCGTTCTTGTGCGAGTACTCATTTCGGACATCGCGTTTTGCTTCCTGTCAGAATCATGATGATACGATGGTCCGATTGCCAGATATTTCCGTCTTCCGACGGTAAGGTTGAGGGAGCGGTTGTATAAAGACAATAATGATGAGGACGAAGAAAGTCGGCTGGGCCGTGATCGCTACTTGGCGAGTTCTTCGTTGATGGCGTGGACGAGTGCGTCGAGATCGAAGGGTTTTTCGAAGACGCGGCGGGCGCCGAAGAGTTTCGCGACGTCGAGGAAGTTCTTATCCCCGTGCGCGCCGGTCATGGCAATGACCTTCGCGTCGAGATATTCCCGCGTCAGTTGTAATGTGGCTTCGAGGCCGTCGGTTCCTGGCATCAGAATGTCCATAAGGACCAGGTTCACTTTGTTCTGCTGGTAGAGCGTCAAGCCTTCCTGACCATCGCGGGCTTCGAGCACACGGTGGCCCGCCTTCTCAAGGACTTCCTTCAAGAGGTTCCGGATCGATGCTTCGTCGTCGATAATAAGGATTGTCGCCATGCTGTGAGATATACCCCTAATGTGTTTGATCATACCTATCTTGGGCTCTCCTGTCTAGCCTGATGTTGAGAAAACATTGTGATAGGCCGGAGATTCGATCCTACGTATGCGGAGTACAAATAGAGTACCCCTCTCAGGGGAATTCATAAGGCTATCCAAATAAGCCGAGCAAGTGAAGGACCGTGGCTCAGGCGTCGCCTACAAGGACTCCCTTGCACCGATCGACCCCATGCCGATAGAGATTGAGTCGCATGGGACGGGGGCGGGGTACGGTTGAGGATTGCGCTCACAGAAAAATCTAGAGGAAGGAGTTGACTGGCTCTGTCGGCTTTTGATACAAGCAGACTCTTTGTCATGACAGACTGCAATGCACTTTCTTCCGGAGCCGTTTTTTGCAGCATCCAGATTCTTGGTCTTGGACTCGTCGAACGTTCTTGCAAACGTCTGTGGCTGGACTGCTGTTGTTTGGGAGCAGGCTGCTACAGCCATCGGTCGCGCGCGCGAACGACCTTCCTGACGCTGAACTCACCTTCTTCAATGTGCACACGAACGAACGACTGCGAGTGCGCTATCGTGATGACGAAGGGCACTATGATCTGACGGCGCTGGATGAAGTGAATCATATTCTGCGTTGCCATCACACAAAAGAAGTCGCTGCCATCGATGTGCAATTGCTGGAACACGTCAATCTCGTGCACAAAGCGCTCGCTGGCGCCGGCGAGATCCACGTGATTTCTGGTTACCGGTCTCCCGAATACAACGCGAAGCTTCTGAAGCGGAGCCGGCGAGTGGCGCGGCACAGCCTGCATGTTCAGGGGCAGGCGGTTGATTTCTATATTCCCGGTGTCAAGCTTCGCGAGATTCAGCATGCCGCATTGAAACTGCAGTATGGTGGGGTCGGGTTTTATCCACGCAGGAAGTTCATCCATCTCGATTGCGGTCCTTTCAGGACCTGGTAACTCTCTTCAGCAATTCCCGTTAAACTATTGAGGCAGACGTGAAGCTTCGACAGTCTGCACGTGTGCCCAATAACCTCCGGCAGGGTGTTTCTCTGTGCCCTGGGCGTGCAGACCAGAGGAGTTCCGGTGTGTCCACAGAGTATTTCAGCAGCCTTTGAGAGGCCGTTCATCACGAAACTGAGATGTCCTGAAGCAGGGAATGAGTCAAATGGTTACGGTCCGTGGCGTCTCCACTAACTGGGGAGAATCTGCAACCTCGATCAAGAGGCGCGCAGGGGGCATGGCCATGCAGGAGCTCCCATGCCGATGCATGTATTTCTGTTCTCGCTCTAGCCGGAAGAAACGTCACTGCGAAGAAGGAAAGTGGTGCGCCCGGAGGGACTTGAACCCCCAACCCCCAGACCCATAGACCTACACGGGATTCATGAGACTGAGAGTGAGCAAGAATGACAGACAGCGACGTTACCCTTGTGGATACAGTGGACTAGGACATTTTGCGATGCGATCAGTGGTGATGGAGGTATATAAGCAACCGTGACCGAACCGTAACCAAAACCGTAACCGGAAAAGTAGAACTCGATATCAAAATATCCTGGTTAACATCACAGTTTTGCAGTGCGCCCGAGAAGCCTACGACCAATCACGCTCAGATGCGACAGACTACGAAGCTGGAGGAGTAAAATCAAGAGGTTCGATCATTCTTGTTGTGACAATCCACAATTGCGGCAGATTCTGAGTCGGGACCAAAACCGGGAGTGGAACCTGGAGTAAACCGGGATCAGGGAGCCCAAGTATGGGCAGAATTATCATCAGTAGTTGAACGGCCAATACGGGTTACAAAAGCTTGTTGAGCATATATGGAAACTGATCGGTGTAGCCAGTACCTGTAATGACATCACCAAATTGAAGAGAAAAATGGGTGAGCTTTACAGGCAGATTCCCGTTCAATACACGGGCGGTTTCAAGTTTCAAGTGCAACGGGTGAATAATGACGCAGGTGCGCAGAGACTTCCAGGGGCGTCGCAAAGTTGAGACATTTCCTAGGGCGTGTGTTCAGGCGATGCGCGATCGCGTTCAACTCGCGCTGGGTGTAAGGCGACAAATCCGTGCCCTTGGGCAGATACTGACGGAGCAGGCCATGGGTCTGTTCATTCGTCCCCCGTGGCCA
>JBBRRK010000274.1:0-3886 GCA_038200765.1 Nitrospirales bacterium | reverse complement strand
CGCGCTGCTTCAATGGGGCCACGGCATTTCTGCCGTGGAAGTCCGGGAGGCCGAACGATGCACGACGTGGAAAGAAATGCTTCAATGGGGCCACGGCATTTCTGCCGTGGAAGTGGTTCTTACGGATATAGCTGTTCTTCTTCATGTTCTGGCTCACAATGCGAGCGCCAGTGTCTATGCGCCATAATGGATTCATACCGTACAACCTACACCGCCTCCTTTCTTCAAGTAACCGATTCAAATTCAGCCACTTATAATCTCGCGAGCGCTTCCGGTAGTTCGACCGGCATAAGACCGCTCGCATCATGCGGCAGACGGAAGCGATTACACCACCTGTGCCTGACGCTCAACCTGCGTGAACCCCTTGCCCAACGACTCGATACTCTTAATTGGCCGGCCCTCCGTCGGACCAAGGTCCACAATCAGCACATGGTCTTCCTTATGGTTGATCACCTCGACCAACGCCGCCTTCATCTTGACGACATCTATGTCCGGCAGCTCGCACTGAAAGACCGAGAGTTGCAGATGCGCGCCGAACCCTTTCATGGTCTTGTAGACGCGGCGCAACCGCTTCGGATCACAGATATCGTAGGTGACAAAATACAGCCGCCGCATCATTCACCGCGTGGTAAAAGACGGATACTCTGGGATCTCGCCGCACAAATACCGCCCAAGCAGCCGCGCCTGCACTTCCAAAATCCGCCGATAACTCACCTGATAGCCGAAGACCGGATGCGTAATCTCCTGACTCATGCGCCGCTCATACGTTTCGATAAAACGCCGCCGGCCTTCTGGCGTCAACGCGACACTTCCCATGCGCCGAATGAAGTCTTCCGATCGCACCTCACCGTTGTTGATAGCCGTCAGCACGACGGAATCCGCAATCAGCGGTCGAAACTCTTCCATCACATCCAGGGCCAACGCCGGTCTCCCATAGCGCGGCTGGTGATAAAACCCAAGAAAGGGATCGAGTCCCACTGCATGCAACGTCACCGTCCACTCTCGGGCCAGCATCGCATAGGCCAGGGACAAGAGCGCGTTCACCGGGTCCTTTGGGGGCCGACGGTTCCGCCCGTCAAAATCGAAATCTGGAGACGCTCCGTCGGTTTTCAGCATGCCCCTGAATTCTGAAAAATACCGGCGGGCCGCGGTCCCTTCAATGCCGAGCAGTTCCTCCAACGACTGTGCCTGAGCCGCATGCACATGATCGCGTTTGAGGTCTTGCAACACAGTATCCGGTGCAGCCGTGTGATTCCGCCGCAAGATCGTCCGACAGTTCGCAATCTTCGCCTGCACCAGTCGGGTCGCGAGCCCAAGACAGAATGACGGATTCGTCGCTGCGGCATATTGGCGTCGTCGTAACTCGACGTTCTTATGCATTAGACTGGTCGTGATCCCATAGAACCACCCGCCGCTAGAAAGATAGGAAATAGGAATCTCTCGACGACAGAGTTCTTGCACCACTTGCGTGCTGACCTGAATAGCGCCGAATAGCACGAGATGCGAGACCTCCACCAGCCTGGCTTCCGTCAGCACCTCGTCATGGTCCATCACTTTCAAGCAATCGCCATTCTTCCCCACGCGCACGCCAGGTTGCTGGACATACAGGGGCAAGGCATCGTTTCGACCGGGCAACAACCGTCGAACCACCGAGGCGGCCTGCTCGTCATCCGTATGATCATGGCGCAACCACCCGATCTCATCCGGAAGACAAATGCGGACGAGAGAACAACGTGGGCACTTCGGACTATCCACCAGCGGAGGCGGCAGCACACCGCCCCTCGCCATCCGCCGCATAGCAGCGATGAGTTCCAGCGTGCGTTCGATCAACTCCTGATCGAACGTGACTACCACCCGCTCCCGCGATCCCACAAAGTAGAGAAAACCGCCATCGCACTCATAGCCATTCTCTCTCAAGATAAGTCCTTGCGCACAGACCTGCACCCGCTCCGGCTCCCACGCGCCCTTGTCCACATGCGGCCGCTTGCCGCGCTTATAGTCCACCGGCGCAACACAGTTGCCCACGCCTTCCACCAGATCGACCTTGGCCGTCAGTCCCAATCGCTCCGTCGACAACCAGACGGAGCGTTGATGAATGACCGTGTCTTCCTCCGGCGTCACCTCGTCTGCTGCTGGCTGCCGCTTGGGACTCTCATCCACCCGGCGATGGTGGAACCGCCCCTCTACCGTATCGGCGCTGTCGGCGAATTCACTTTGCACCCATTCCAGATAGGCCAAGCGGGGACAGTAGGCAAACTCGTTCAGCATTCGTACAGGAAGCAGCGGCTCCTCCGCCACCGAGAGAGGCGTCTCACCAATTTCGAGACTCATAACACCCTCCTTTCGCTATGCAGTTGTCAAAGAACGGGGCCTGACCGGCCGATACCTCATCTGTTATGCGTGTTCATCCGGCACCAGGCCGAAGTGGCAGACATGCTCATTCCAATCGCTCATCTGGGAATACCGTCGTGATCAACAACCGGGACTCGGACAATTCGCGCCGAATGTCCTCGGTTTGCAACCCTTCGGCCCCAACGCTCGGATAGCGATCTCCGATGTAAAACCCGGACACCCGTTCACAGACGGGACGCAAAGCAGCCACATGCGGCGCGAAGGCCGCCGCTTCATCGAGCAAACTTTGCAGCGTGTGCACATTTTTGAGCTTCCATCCATGCGTGAGCAAGAACGCTTTCAGATATTTCTCTATCGCTTGCTGCAAAAAGAACCCGGCTCCGTCGGCATCGCCATCCTTGAGCAGCACGTGGAGACGGTGCCAATCTCGGCGAGCAACCTTCACCCAATCCTCGGCATAGGGAGAATCTGCTCGGTCCGTCACAAGTCCACCCCGGTCTCAACGATCTCCTGGATGAATTGATCACCACGAGCTAAACGGACCGAGAGCTCTTCAGGCGTCACGACGATCGGAGCCAGCGGCAATCCCAAGCTGATGTCTCTGACCACGGCCAGCGCCGACCCCATCCGCTCGTAAAAACGTTCCGTCGTCGGCGCCACCACCAAGAGATCGATATCGCTGTGCTCAGTCGGCGTCCCGCGCGCCACTGATCCGTACAGGAGCACCCGCTCGGCTCCATAGCGATCCCGCAACCGGTCCGCAATCGCCTTCAAGGCTGCCTGCGTCACCATGCCCGAAGTCATTGTTCCCATTTCACCGTCTCCTTTCGGTCTATACCCCTTGCTCACGGCACGAACAGTCCAAGGCATGATTTCGGCCACATCATCTCACGCCTCACACTCACACTTCACGATGTTCGCCTCACCCCATACGCCTTGCCCCTCACTGACTATCCATCGGCTCAAACTGGCCGAGGCCGAAGTGGCAGCCGTAGCCGAGGGCGATAGGGCCTCGAACAGACTGTCCGAAGCGCAATTCGAGCAAACGCCCGCGTGTGTCGGGTTGCACGAGACCATTCTTGCGGCGGAAGCGATGGAAGTGCAATGAGCGTAAGGCGCGGCCACCGCGTCGGATCAAAGCCAGCTCATTAATTTCAATGATCTTGGGCAAATCGATGCCACGTTGATGCCACTCCCGCTGTAGCTGACCAAGGATGGCTGCGGCGGCGGCTTCCGGTGTGCGCATCTCCGGTTTCTTGAGGTGCCATGGGTGAAGATAGGGCGTCACGCTTCGCCATATCGCGCTTTCGCGGGTCAGGGGTGTAACTCTGTCGAATAGCGATGCAGTGCCGAACCCCTCCAACATCAGCCTTAGCGGCTCGTCTTTGTCTCGTTTAATTTGCTGAAGGGTGGTTAGTACGCGTACGGCTTCGGAGCCGAACCCGCCTGGAGCATGCACGAGAACATGCTCGATCTCACCGCGCTCGTTTGGATCAGACAGCCAGAAGGCATGTGCGTGGTGGTTGGGTGAGTC
>JBBRRK010000273.1:0-4027 GCA_038200765.1 Nitrospirales bacterium | reverse complement strand
ATGCCATTGCCTGGACACTGAACACCCGGCCACGCAAGTCGCTAGGCTTCAAGTGTCCCGCTGAGCTGTTTACACCGGACGCGTTCGATTTCAGGCAGTATCATGCTGCGCTTTTTGCACTTGGTCATTGAAACCGCCAAGTATAGGGAAAGATAAAGGTGTCAGGAACTGAGGGCTCCCCACAAATTTCATAGTGCCGTGAGGGTGCACAAGGTGCCGTGACTGTGCCGCAACGCGGTGCCGCAGGATTGATGCGGGTAAGCGGTCACGCCCCCGTTGGATAACTTGAGGACAAGAAAAGCGGTCGGGAGTATTTTCTTAAGCGCCTGCACGAAATTAAGACTCCCGACCCCTTTTACCCCTTCGCACCCCCATCACCCCGGAGTGATGGATACGTCTCCGACTTTGCAGTAGACTGGCCTACACAGAATTGCGAGGCTGCCTTACGACTCTGCGCAGGTAGCCTATAGCAAACTTATTAATTTGCTGTAGTCGCTAAGGAATGGAACATGAACGAGAACGAGAAGCGCCGTTTCGACGCGATTTCACAACTCTACCAACGGGCGTGGGAACAGTTCAACGCGCGGCGGCGATATGAGTTTCAGGTAGGACTGGCATATTGGACTGCCCTCGCCGCAGCCTTGGCTGGCTCCGTGAACCTCGAGTCATTCCCTAGGATTCCAGGCGGAAAGCCGTTGCTCGTCGGGTTCGCCATTGTGACCATTGCATTACACATCTTTTGGATGTGGGGAATCTGGCGTGCTCATGGAACAGACCAGAAGATCGCGATTCACTATCAGACTCACATGCAAACGCTGTCGCAGACAGAGTTCCCTCAAGGCTTGTCCGAGAACATTGCATTTAGGTCGAGGGATATGGGGATGCTAAGCCACCCGGCTGCCGTCTTCGAGATTGGACTCACTGCACTGCTAGCGCTAGCGTTCGTGGTCATCAACTGGAACCGTCTGTGAGGTCACAAAAGACGATGCGGAGAGAAACGGGAAATTGGAGGAATAAAAGGGGTCGGGAGTCTTTTATTGACAGAGTTTGAAATTGAACGAGGTGCCTGAACCCATTTTGCAACGCGTGGAGGGCCGGCTTTTTCCACAGCCGCCCCTCACGCAAGGCTTCCTCAAGACAGCAGAGAAAGAAAAACAGGATAGGCTATTTTTTGAGTATTTCGAGATCGGCCACGTGGGCGCACGGTGGGCACGATATCGGACACCGACGCGATCTGGGCCTGCCACTCTGGTGAGACAACCGCACATGAGGAGCGGCACGCACGAGCTATCGGCCACTTGCTGACGACGAATCCCTACGGCTCATAATTCTCGACGACCTGCGGCGGGCGAACTTCCGCTTCGTCCGGGTCAAGCCCGACGTCGCGAAGGGCACGTCGCTGGCGCAAGAGGTCCCAGCACTGATCCAGTTCGACCTGGACTTGCGCGAGCCGCTTACGATCAGCTTTGGGGTGCGCCCTTTGCTCGTGTAACCGGTGTTCCTCTGCGACAAGGCGCTGAATATGATTGAGGACCGGCTGATCTTCGACTTGATTTTCCACGAAAGCCTCCTCCCTCGCGGATGTGATCGGAACGGTCAGGCTTTCATGTTACGCCCACCCGAAACTGCGGTCAACCGATGCTCTGGCCAACATGATGACCCCGGCGGAAGTTGCCAGGGGGAAAGGGGTCGAGGGAGTCCTTGTTTGCCGAAATATTTCCCGGCGCGTGGCGGGAAGCTCGTGCATCTGGTTTCTTTTGCCCATATGGCCTGTTTGGTTTGTCTGGTTCAGAGCACGAAATAGAGTAGATAGCCTGTCTTTGCATCGCCCACCCCCTCCCCTCTCTCTTCGATGGACCATGTCCTGCTAAAAAGGTAGAATGGATTTATTCATGGCCTTCCGTCTGCTCTACGCACGATGACATTCCCAGGCCCAACGCATCAGATTGCAGGATGTTGCTGGTTGCCTCGCTTTGCGGCAAAAGTCCGTGCGTCTCTTTCCAAGGAGCTGCCCTGGAGCTACCGCATGGCATTGGGAAGCCCGCGCGGCATGGATGGATCCTTCCTGCGTCAGTTCCGGTTATCCTACCGACAGTTTGTTCAAGCCGTGGAGGAATCCTCCAACGATGAGGCACTGGCACGATGGTTTCTGACCTTACCGTCGGTGACGGATGATTCGATTAAGAGCTGGAATCGCCACGCTCCCCTGTTAGGGTCGAAAGGGCACACTGGCTATCTCATCCGCCACCTGGTCAAGTGGGTGTATTATCCGAAGTCGGTGACGCATCCTGTACAGAGTTTCTTCGAAGCCATCGAGCAGGATGAGATGACTTAGGACAATAATAGGACAATAAAATGGGACAAGCTACTTTTCTAGCAGCTTCTTCGGCTTCCCTCGCATCCGTAGAGTCCGGGGGGGGAATGGGGTCGGGAGTCATTTTTTGAGCGCCCTGCACGAAATTAAGACTCCCGACCCCTTTTCATTTCACTCATCGGGCGGGAATCGTTCCCGGTACGTCGAAAGCACCGAGATCCGTGACACCATCACCACCGTTGTCAACCGATTGGTCGCGGGGTAAGCGGCATGTCACATGTCCATGCGAATCTCGCGGCCGGCCGATGGCAGACCTTGCCGCTCGCGGAACAGCTGGCAAATGTTGGGAGCGATGTGGCGCGCGCGCATCGTTGGCAGGGTAAAGATGCAGCTCTTTCCGAAAAGGCCTTTATCCGCGCATTAGAGCTACTGGACCTGACAATCGGGGATGCCCGCTGGAAAGGCCGCAGGAAAGAATTCACCCGTGTGCGCGAGTTGCTTTGTGATGCGATGGCAGGGGGTTCCGCATATGGTAGCGATCTGGCCAGCCTGGACCGCTACATCCTCCACTTCGCCGTCGCAGCACGAGCCGGACGCTGACCTGCCAGGTCCACAGCAGCACTGTCGCGTTTCCAGCGTAGATATTGAGATCCACAGGCGGGACGGGAGTGGCCAGGTGCCCTCCTTGCTCGCAGAACAGTGGCGGGATGGAGGCTGATGATCTTCTGTGCTCGCGCAACGCGCGGCCTCCGAAGGCCCTCGTCCGGGCTGATGGCACGTCTCGGCGTGCCAGTGGGTGGGCGGGTGAGAAAGTCGTGCGCAGTGGAAGACCGATCAGCCCCTATCCCTAGAAAAATAACGAGCAAGCTTGGAGGGAGCATGTATACCGTTCAATGCGCGCAGTCGAGACCAACCATGGCCAGCCCTCCAAATATTGGGAGGAGGAGAAGTGGAAGAAGAGAGAACAGCAATTCCCTGTGCACGCGCAACGCGCGGTCGCGGACTCCCTCGTTGGACGCGCGCACGGTGGTAAAGCTAGGCCGCCCCTTCAGCTAGGAAAACTGAAGGCTGAAAATGGCACGACAATTTGAGACAGAATCTACGCTGTGGTCCAGTGAGCGACCGAGAAGATAATAAAAACCATCCCGACCCCTTTTTCATTGCCCTTCCGCTGGCGAATAGTTTCAGCATTCTGCTGGTGCGGAACGGCTACCGGCGGGAGTAACTGGTTTGTACGTGATCGTCCAAGATATGGGTGAGTCGTTCCCTGTCTTCCGGACTGATCGAAGTGATCTTCGAACCGAACTTAGGGGAACGCACGTGGACGACTTGCAGCCCACAACTCAACGTTCTCCCTTGCTCAAGCTCGATCACGAGTTGGAGCGCATCGCCGCTCTTCACGAACAAGCGGCTTTCAATCCGGACACCAGTTTCGCTGACATCCAAAACCTTGCACGGCGCCGAGAGACCCCCTCGCTGCAACCGGCCAGCCCGGCTCACCTCGACACGTGACGTTTTTCGTTTGAATCCCATGGCTCCGGCCTCCTATTTTCACCATCATATGCGCGAGGCGACACAATGCAAAATGAAATCGCCAATTGGGCTACAGTCGTTGCTCAATGAGGGCACGTATCTGTTCCATGCGCGCACGATTGACGCCCAGATCGCCATAGCCAGTACGGGAGGCGGAGCGGAAGTGGATAGTTTTGGTGT
>JBBRRK010000272.1:0-4221 GCA_038200765.1 Nitrospirales bacterium | reverse complement strand
AACAACAAGATCCGCGTCATTCAGCGGCGGAGCTACGGCTTACGCGACGAGGAGTACCTGCGCCTGAAAGTCCTCACCTGCATGCTGGACCCGATATGCAATCAGGCCGAAATCACCCACTCGGCGAGGAGAAGAACCAATTCTTTATAGAACAAGTCTCGCGGTCCCGCGCTGTCGAGGTAGGACCCGGAGACGAGAAATTCCAGGCCGTTGTTCAACTTGTTGCCGTAGCTCATGCGGCTCTTGTATGAATCGAACGTCCCCGCCTCACCAGACACTTCCAGCCCCTTGAGGTCTTTCCCCCGTTTGGTGATGATATTGATGACCCCGAAGAAGGCATTGGTTCCGTAGAGGGATGAACTGGGGCCGCGGATGATTTCGATTCGGTCGATCAGGTCAACATCGATGGGCCCATCGTTACCAATGGGGGCTTGGTCATAGATGGCATCGTTGAGGCGATAGTTGTCGATGAGCAACAGGACCCGGCTGTTGTAGTCTCCGGGACGATTGAATCCGCGTACCCCGACGTAGTCGTAATTCCGGTCGTTCGTGGTGAAGAGTCCTGGAACGCTGTCCAAGATCTGTGCGAAATTTCGATAGCCGTATTTCTTGATCTGGTTGGCCGTGATGATGGTGATGGACGCGGGCGCTTCCGTCACTTTTTGATCGTACTTGACCGCGCCATACACGGAGGGGATGTTCTGAAACACGATGCTTTCATCACCGTCACCAGTCAAGGCAGAGGCTGCGGGCAGATCCGGCAGATCCGGGAAATCGCTCTGGGCTGTGGCAGTTCCCATGCTCATGAGGCAACAACAGAGAGCCCCGACTATCATTCCCAGCGTCGAAGGCGTGGGATGGCGACTAGAGGTGGAACTGCGAATCATGGCCACTCCCGACGGTAAAGACTTAGGGGCATGGAGCGCTCTGGAGGGCTAGGCGCGACAGGCAAATCAGTGCGCACAGGAACACTTGCCGATCTTGTTGGGCGAGACCAAGTATGGTCCATGCGTCTCTGTATCGGATATTTGCGGTTGATCCTTGATAGGTCGATCAACCCAAACCGGCTAAATGATGGGGTATGGCCAAGAATAACGATCGGTGTAGTTAATGAGGCCGAAGACTGCTCGGGCAGGTACGATGGGCGTGAAAAAGAGAGTGGAGACTATCGGGGATATTTGGCTTCGATCATGCTTCTGAGTCCGCGCGGACGGCGTATTCGACTCAGCACGCCACTTGTTCGAGCGTTTCATGTTGCCTCCCCGGATGTGGATGTGAGTTCTTGGCGAAAGATGGCGCACACGGCTTCGAAATCTCGTTCCAAGTGCCGAAAGTGGTCCGCGGCTCCCTCGATTCGCTGGCTGCGGCCCAGCGCCTCCAGCTCCTTGCAGCGGGCCGCCACGGTCAAGGCGCCGAGCGTGGCGCTGCTGGACTTGAGGTGGTGTGCCACGGCCTGGAGCATGGCCGAATCGTTGGAGTCGATGGCCTGGCGTAATTGTTCGTATGCGTTAGGCTACGATAATTCCTTGTCGGCATCTTTGGCGCGAGGCTTGAGTGGCGGGTTTCAGGAGCGTGAATGAGAAATGGACCTGAGAGGTGATTACGAGGGGAAGGCGTATCAGTTCGCTCTTTGGACGAGGGTAAGGGACTTGTCGGATATGGGGTATTATCTTGACTTGAGTGATGCCTACAGGTTGTGCTTTTGGCCCTGCCGGCCTCGAACATGCTTGATGATGGCCTCGTAGGGAGCGGGACTGACAACGACCGCTTGCCGGACCAGAACGAAAGGCGAATTCGTCCAGGTCGGAGTCGAGATGCTCTCGACTGACGGCCCCTTGGTGCGTGCCCAGCAGCCAGCGCTTCAGAAGAGAGGCGACACGATGAACCCGCGGAAGAAGTGCCGAGGCCTCCTGAGCGCGGCCCTCCACGATGCGTCGTGTGTGGCGATCGCCGTGCGCAGGAAGCGAGCGATAGGACGGCAGCCCCTCACGTACTACCACGCTGCCCTTCTCGACCGCCTCCCGGACGAAGGTCGTCACGCGGTCGCTCGACCCATCGGCGATCCGTTTCATGCGAATGCGTCCGATCCCGTTGCCGCGAATCTCGGCGGCAATGACCACCAGCGCTTTGTTTACGAGGTGCCGACGCACTCCGCCCTGTTCAACCCCACCGACAAACGTCTCGTCGACCTCGACCTCACCGGTGAGCGGTTCACGGCCCGGCCGCACCATCGCACGCCGCAGCTTGTGCAGCCAGGTCCACGCCGTCTTGTCGCTGCCGATTCCCAACACACGGTTCAGGCCGACGGCACTCGCCCCGTTCTGTTGCCCGACGACCCACCACATCGCGTAGAACCAGAGTCTGAGCGGCTTCCGAGTGTCCTGAAAGATGGTGCCGGTGGGGACGGACATGGCGGATTCGCACGCGCCACACCGAAAGAGCGTGTTCGACGTGAGCCACGCCTTGGGGCTCCCACAGTCCGGGCCACCGCCCCTCTCCGTGGAGAACTGGCGGTTAAACCCAGTTGCCGTTCGCGGGTACTCCATGGCCCGCAACGACAACCCATGGGGGCAACTCAAGTCAATGTAATACCTAGGGTGGAGTTGTCCTCGCGAGAATCGTTCCCGAAACCAGAGCGTGCGGGCCGGAGGCCGGAGCACGGCCATGATTCCTGGTAGCACCCACGGGAGGGAGTCGGCGGAATGAATCAGCGACGCGCGCTTTGAGCGTCACGTGCGCCCGGTCGAGCGACACGAAGACCGCGCGCGCTCAGGAGCCGATGGCGCGGCACCACTCTCGTGGCGCACTCCCGACGATTGGTGAACCGGTGTGGTCCGTCGCGGTCTGGCACAACCAATGGGTGGCGCCACGGAGACTCTCGGGCGCGGCCCTGCAAGGCGGGGTGCGGGATCGCTGAATCGGCTGGGACGTTCGCCCGCCGTAGGGGCGGCCCGCTTCGGCCATCCGGGGCTACGACTGGAACCCGTTGTTGAGCCCCGGCGCTTCCCGGGCGGCGTGTCTCGCGCCGCCAACTGGCTCGAGCGGGGACTGCCCCAGGGCTATCGACGGACCCGGGCCGGCGACAGCGCGGAGGCCGCCGCCCCCAAGCGAGTCGTTGTGCGCCCGCTCGGCCGCCATCCTCAGCGGCAATTAACCCACCCCGACCGGACGCCCCTTCACCTGACAGGCGCCTCCAAGATCCGGCTCAACGCCGACCAGATGCGCGCGCTGCCGCCGTGCGCACGGGCGACACTATCGTCTGCCAGTGGTGCGGGGCCTCGCGGCGGGCGCGACACTCTGCGGGATGCGCGGATATAAGGCGCTCTCGGATTGGGCGAATGGTTTGGGCCGGCAGGCCCGGATGCGCATTGGCGGTCGGCGTGAGCAGGGCCCCTTCGTCGTCCCGCGTGAACTTGGTTATTCGCGATGGCCTGGTCCGTCTTGACCCGGGGGCCTTGGCTCGGGCGCGGCAGGCCTGGAACACCGCGTGGGGGGATGAACGACGCGGCCTGGGCGATGGAGGGCAAGACCCTGAAGCAGGCCCTCGAGGAGACCGGACAGCGAGCACACATCATGAGCGTGGTCGGGCATGACTCGAAGCGCGGGCACACCCACACAAAGTCGAGACCGTGTCCGTAGCGGGCGGTGAGGAGCCGACGCGCACCAACAAAATCGGCATGGCGATCCCGTTGCGGGCGGGCGGTGCCCTCGCCGGCAAGGACGTCACCGGCGAGGCCCCGCTGACCCAGCGCGTGCGCCACCGCTGACTTCGTCGAGGGTCGCCTCCCGAGCACGGCCGCCTCGACACGCGACGCATCTGGTGCCGCACCGCGCGCGAATCCATCAAGAAAAAGACCGGCGAGCATTCGCGTGAGCGCGCGCTGGGGGGCACGAGTCGCCCCCCGCACCAGGCCTCGCCGCAACGAGTTCTGGCCATCAACCGCAGGCACTGGGTCATCGCACGCGTCCATCCCGCGTCCATCCCCTCATTGCGTGGAACGACGAGGAGGATCGCCGTCGCATCCGGACCGGCTTCGGCCCGGAAAACATCACGCGGCTCCGCCGCTTTGCGGGGGCAGTCTCACGTCCTGCCAGAAACCCGCTCACACCCTCGCCGAGATGCTGCGCACCCGCTGCTTCCGGACGCGGCTCGTCTCGACTACTTGCAGATGACAAACAACTCAGTGACCGGGGCACGTGGACATTGAGAACAAATTTACC
>JBBRRK010000271.1:0-4231 GCA_038200765.1 Nitrospirales bacterium | reverse complement strand
CCATGACTGACGGATCAACAGATACAAGTCGCGGTGGAGGGATGGCCTTCTGGGTTGTCGGTGCCATCTTACTTCTGATCATGCCGGCACTGAACCTTTTGCCGCCGGAAGATTCCTGGATGCACCTCTCTGACTTCAGTCTGAATCGGTTTGGGAAATTTCTCGCCTTTGCGATTCTGGCTCTTGGGCTCGATCTCATCTGGGGCTACACCGGCATTTTGAGTTTGGGGCAGGGAGTGTTTTTCGGACTCGGCGCGTACTGCATGAGCATGCACATGATGCTCACGATTGGGACAGAAAGCGTCTATGGCAGCGATATGCCGGACTTCATGGTGTGGAACCAGGTCAAAGAGCTGCCACTCTTCTGGAAGCCGTTCTACAGTTTTCCGGCCGCGGTCATCGGAGCGATTCTGGTGCCGATGGTGTTCGCGTTCATATTCGGATTTTTCGCCTTCCGCAGCCGCATCAAAGGCGTCTACTTTGCGATCATTACGCAGGCCTTGGCGCTTGTCGCCTGGCTGGTCTTTAATCGAAACGATACGAATCTCGGCGGCACGAATGGATTGACGGATTTCAAGCAGATACTCGGGTATCGGCTCTCGGAGTCAAGCACCCAAATGGTGTTGTATGTCATCACCGTGCTCTGTCTCGGTGCATCCTATCTCTTCTGCCAGTGGATCGTTCGCTCGCGGGCCGGCCGGGTGTTGGTGGCCGTGCGGGATAGCGAGAAGCGCGTCGTCTTTTCCGGGTACACCCCGGCCAACTACAAATTGTTCGTCTTTGTTGTGGCCGCAGCCCTAGCTGGATTGGCCGGGATGTTGTACGCCCCTCAAGTCGGGATCATCACGCCGGCGCAGATCGGAGTGCTGCCGTCGCTTGAAATGGTCATCTGGGTGGCGGTGGGTGGCCGTGCCAGCTTGGTAGGGGCTGTATTGGGGGCCGTGAGTGTGAATTACGGTCGGAGCGTACTCACAAACTATTTTCCTGAACTCTGGCCCTTCATCCTCGGGGGACTCTTCGTGTTGGTCGTACTGTTATTCCCCGATGGGTTGATCGGCATGATGCGAAAAGGGAAGAGTCTCCTGACCCGGCGGAAAGCCGGTGACGGAAAACCAGCTGTGCCGGATAAGACGACGGCTGTATTGGAGGTGAAGCGCTGAGATGGCCGAGCAAGCTTCCTTTCAAAATTCCATCATCTATCTCGATGGCGTGACCGTCGATTACGATGGCTTCAAGGCGTTGAACCACTTGACCTTCATGGTTGACTTCAAGGAATTGCGCGTGGTCATTGGGCCAAATGGGGCCGGTAAGACGACCTTGCTCGATGTGATCTGTGGGAAGACCAAGCCGGCCAGCGGTCGTGTCGTGTTTGGGAGAGATGTCGATCTGAAGGGGAAGCGCGAAGATGAAATCGTTGAGCTCGGCATCGGGCGAAAGTTCCAAGCTCCATCGATCTATGGATTTCTGACCGTCTGGGAAAACCTCGACTTGTCGTTGAAACGGAGCAGCAAAGGTGTCTTCGCAACCCTGTTCGGGAAATCGACGGCGGAGGAGCGGATAAGGATTGAGGAGAACCTTGAAACGATCGGTCTGAAAGATTACGCGCATACCAGAGCCGGATCACTGTCGCATGGTCAGAAGCAATGGCTCGAAATCGGCATGGTGATTTTGCAAGATCCCTCGTTGCTTCTCGTCGATGAGCCGGTTGCGGGGATGACCGACGAAGAAACGGAACAGACGGGGCAATTGCTTCAATCATTGGCGGAAAAACAGGCGATCGTCGTCATCGAGCACGACATGGAGTTCGTTCGGCAGATCGCTCGCATCGTCACGGTCTTGCACGAGGGCGCCGTCATTTGTGAAGGCACCGTCGAGAAGGTGCAGGCGGATGATCGCGTGCGAGAGATATATCTCGGACGCCAAAAGGTGGCACATTAGGAGAATGTTGAAAAAATGGTAGGGTAGCCTGGCCGTCCTCCTGCTCGCGGAACGCGCACGATAAGAATGTGCTCGTTCGACGCGCGCAATCGAGGATCGACCAGGCTACCCTTGAAAGTGAAATAGGGGATTGGGAAGCCGCGCGCAGTTGGGATCATCCCAGCCACCCCTTATTAAGCGATACCTCGCTGCTTCCTTGATGGAAGCCCCTTTGAACATACTGCACAGGCAACGGAAGCTACCTTATGCTGCAACTTGACAAGATCAACGCCTACTATGGCGAAAGCCACATTCTCCGGGATGTGTCCTTTACGATCGACCCTGGAGAGGTCGTGTGTCTCATGGGCCGGAACGGGGTCGGCAAGACGACTACGCTCAAAGTACTGACCGGCCTGCTGCCGGCGAGGTCGGGACAAATGATGTTCGATGGGGCCGATGTCACGAAGGCACCGACCGACAAGAGGGCACGTAGCGGACTGGCCTGCGTGCCGCAGGGCAGGGAGATCCTTCCTCATCTGACGGTCAGAGAGAATTTACTACTCGGTTTCTGGGCGAGGTCGGACAAACCGAACGGGACGGTCCAGAAGACCGCATTCGACGAAGTCTATCACCTCTTTCCCAAGCTCACGCAAATTCTCAACCGACCGGGCGGTGTCCTCAGCGGTGGGGAGCAGCAGCAGTTGGCGATCGGCCGCGCGATCCTGTCGAATCCCAAGCTGCTTTTGCTCGATGAGCCGACTGAAGGCATCCAGCCTTCAATCGTAGACCAAATCGAAGACGTCATCATCGGATTCAAGAACCAACGCCGGTTCGCTATTTTGCTGGTCGAACAGGGACTCCACTTTGCCTCTCGTCTGGCAGAGAAGTATGTGGTGATGGCCAAAGGGGCGGTGGTGGTATCGGGCAAGAGTAGTGAGTTGAGCGCGGAACAGGTGAAGCAGTATTTGACGGTGTAGCGGGGGCGCGGGACGGCTAGGTGGGCTCCTTGCTCGCAGTACGCGCACGATAAGAATGTGCTCGTTCGATGCGCGCAGTAGAGCTCACTTAGCCGTCCCGCGCATACCACTTTCCCGCTCCCCAGAGAGAATGGAAAAGAGAAGGGAGAGGAGAGGGTGGGCAGGGATACTTCAACTGCTCCCAGAGCGCGCAATAAAAACGTGCCCGCTCCATGGGCACTGTTGAAGTCACCCTGACGATCTCGGTACTATTTGATCCCAACGTGTAGGCGAGGGGGACAGGTGCCTTTTCTGCTCGATTGATACATGACCACTGACGGAGCTGCACGATGCATCTGACACCGAGAGAACAAGAGAAGCTTCTGATCTATGTCGCGGGGAATTTGGCTAAGGAGCGCAAGGCGCGTGGGTTGAAATTGAATCATCCTGAAGCGGTCGCGTTTATTACTGCGGCAATTCTGGAAGGTATCCGCGATGGGCGTTCGGTATCGGACCTCATGAGTTATGGCGCCACGCTGCTCAAGAAGAACGATGTCATGTCCGGCGTTGCGGAGATGATTCCCGAATTGCAGGTCGAGGGCACGTTCCCGGATGGAACAAAACTTGTTACGGTCCATGAGCCGATTCGATAGGTGAATCGATGAAAAAGAAACCTAAGGCCAAACAGAAGGTGACCAAACGAAGGAGTGTGAGTCTCGATGCCAAGAAGGCGTCGATTCAGCCTGCCGCTGTCATTCCTGGGGAAATCATACTCGGTGAGGACGATATCATTGCGTTCAAGGGCCGTCAGACGGTTGAATTGATCGTTGCCAATACCGGGGATCGGCCGATTCAGGTCGGATCGCATTGTCATTTCTTCGAGGCGAATCGCGCGTTGCGGTTCGATCGTGAGAAGGCCTATGGGTTTCGGTTGCAAGTGCCGGCTGGCACAGCGGTGCGGTTTGAGCCGGGCGAAGACAAGCGGGTGACGCTGGTCTCGGTCGGTGGCAATCGCGTGGCTTATGGGATCAATGGATTGGTGAATGGTCGTCTCGACGATCCAACCGTGAAAGCCAATGCGCTCGCTACAGCGAAGGATCAAGGTTTTATCTCGAAAAAATAGTTTTGGCAGAATCTACGCGAAAGGAGAGAGGCTGTTCAAAACGGTTTCCAGCAAGGCCGCAGGGGAAGTCAAAGCCGGAAGCGTACCCTCTGGGGTACGTTGAGGACTTTGACGAGCCGAGAACGCAGCTGGGAGCCGTTTTCAACAGTCGACGAGTCATGAAGATCCCACGGCGACAGTACGCTGATTTGTATGGCCCCACCACCGGCGATCGCATTCGTCTGGCCGATACGGA
>JBBRRK010000270.1:0-4242 GCA_038200765.1 Nitrospirales bacterium | reverse complement strand
CCGCGACCTGGGGTGAAGGCCGGACGTGAACGCCACACCACCATCATGACCATCACCGATTGCGTGGAGATGGGAATCGAGACGGCGGCCAAACGTGCGCTCGAAGTGGCCTGGGACGGCGTCGATGCGGTCTGGCTGAGTTTCGATGTGGATTGTTTGGACGCTGCCTTCGTACCAGGAACCGGCTGGCCGGAACCAGGCGGGTTTTTGCCCCGCGAAGTGTTGAAGTTTCTTCAGATCATCGCGGACAGTAAGCCGATCGCTGGCATGGAGATCGTCGAGTGCGCGCCTCCCTATGATGCAGCTGAAATTACTGCCTTGATCTCTACTCGTGTCATCATGGACGTCTTGGCCTGCCAGGTGCGCTCCGGCCATCTGCCGAACCGGAAAAATCCGTGAGCGGGATGGCTGAGATGAGGCGTCTCGCAGCACCGTGCGAGACGCCTCAGTGCACGTTCCTATTCCACGGTTTTCTCCGTGTCGATGAATTCAATCGAGGAATTCCTACGAACATGCGTGATCAGCACATAGAGCGTCGTGACACCGAGAATACTGCCCAAGACCAGTGGGACTGCCCAGAGCTGCCACCAGGGCGCATTGGGCGACACCGCATAGGCACGCGGCCAGGCGATGTTGACGAATTCAAACAGTGACCAGAGGAAGGCCGCCACATTGATCGCCAGCCCCCAGCCTCCCAGCTTCAGATCACCCAATGCCGGATTCCAGCGGCCTGTGAGGCGAGTATAGAGCCCGACCCCGGTAGTCATTGCGAACATGGCGTACAACCCGCCTGTGCCGAAGGCAATCACCGTGGCCACTGCCCCATCGTTCAGCCCGAACAGCAATCCGAGCCCCGCCAGCAGCACGACACAGATCACCGCATTGCGCGGAATCTTGGAGGCTGTCACACGGCTGAGCGCACGAGGCATGTTGCCCTCGCGGGCCATGGAGTACACAATCCGCGATGTGTATTGCACCATGGAGGCCCCGCAGGCCAGGAAGGCAATCATGACGATCGCCAGAAACGGTGCTTCAGCCCACGCTCCAAAGCTGCTGGTGATCACGGGTGTGACGGGATCGGAGGTGGCGCTGGTATTCACCAGTGTGTCGCGATTGAAGCTTAACGTCAGGGCGGCGGAGTTGAAGAGCACC
This sequence comes from Nitrospirales bacterium, assembly GCA_038200765.1. GTDB lineage: Bacteria > Nitrospirota > Nitrospiria > Nitrospirales > Nitrospiraceae > Palsa-1315. The sequence continues at coordinate 3,090 of JBBRRK010000270.1, read as the reverse complement.
ACGCCGCCCACCATGCAGAGAGACAAGAAGATCGCGCGTGGAACCATCCGCTTGGGGTTCTGGGTTTCTTCGGCGATGGTGGAGCAGGCATCAAAACCGATGAAGGCCCAACCGGAAATGGCGAGCGCCGCCAGGAACGCAGCGGTCTGGCTGGGTGCGGATCCCGTGCCTAGATGCTCGAACAATTCTGAAAATCCATGCTGCCGGAAAAAGAAAAACAGGAGCAGCGCCACGCCGAAGGATCCGACGATTTCCGCATACACACCCAGGGTAATCACGAGTTTGAACACGTTCACGTGAACCAGGTTGAGCACCGTACAGATCACTAGAAACACGGCACCCCATAGTACTAACGTGACCCCGCCTTCACTCCCAAACCCAAAAAAAAGCGCAAGCCAGACCCCGCCGGTATAGGCGGTCGTCGTCAGCATGGCGATCGTGGAGCTGACGTAGATGACTCCGGCATACTTCCCGGTAGTGGCACCTCCGAGCTGCCGTGCCCACTTGTACGCCCCGCCTGCAATCGGAATCTGGGAGGACAGCTCCGCATAGACGGTCGCCACCAACAGCTGCATCACCAGACAGAGCGCCAGGGCGCCGAACCAACCGCCCCCCGTCACCACTGTCTGCACGCCAATAATGGCATAGAGCCCCGCCACCGGTGACACGGTGGCGAAGCCAATCGTCAGGCTATTCCAGAGAGTCAGGCTGCGGTTGAGTGTCTCGGGAGAAGTCGTGGCGGTATCCGGAAGGTCCGTATCCGGACTTGCTTTGATTAACATGACAGTCCTCCCTGCCTTGGCAGCAGGTCAGACTGATTCGGTACGGGAAGAACTATGGAATGGAAATGCATAACGAAGCCTCCTTGTTGAGCGGGTTAAATTCCCAGAAGGCCATGTACCACCAGTACATGATCTCCCGGGCTTTTATCCCTCCGTGGAGCCTCGTCATGCGAGACCGGAAACTCTCGGACCAGACACTCCCTAGTACAGGAAGCCGGAACCCTAGTTTCCCCTTCGCAGCGATCGTACAACCTTGCCACATCTAAGTCACGAAAATTGCTCAGTGCATCCTCAAAAAAACTTGCCTCAGTGCCCGGCACACCCTTCGGTCAGAATCTGGTTGTTCCAGTCCGATTTCCCAAGGTTCGCATGGCGCGAAATCGGAATGTTGTCACGACCTATCGCCTTCTGGAGTCTGAGGCTTGGTGCCCTGCTCATTCACCTAAACGTCGCTTGACCCATGGTAGATATATGCCAGAGCGGTTTCGCGCTGCAACCCTACAGGCGTGATCGGGGGAGCACCGCAACGGGATCGGCTCCGCTTCGGCATTCCATGGGCCGCCGAACCCCGGCAAGAAGCTAATCCATTGAGGACCGTCGATACGAATCACATAGAGCCCGGCACCGAAGGCCATGCCAAGGTCATCACGGACAGCCACAGCAAGACAGTGATGACAATACCTGCCATGTTGCCAAACACCATCTCTTGTTCTGCTCAGCCACCCGCGACCATGCGACTACGTCACGGTCCCGCCCCTCTGGCGATCACCATCAGCACACGCAGAAGGTCCTGGACCCGCATCTCGCTACATTTCTACCTCGAAGCTGTTGCGCTTCCACCAATGCCGCCCACCTTCGAACTCCCAGAGGAGCCCTTGTTCGCGGATGTATTTGAACCTTTACGGCAGTGGATAGGTCATCTCCGGCCAATGGGCACTGCCGTGCATCCGTCCCTCTTTCCCTTGCTCAATATAGATACTGGCAGAGAATGGCGTCGTCCCCGTAATACCCTTGAATCCTCCCTTTCCCCAAACCCACGTCATGTCGCCTTTGCATTCGCCTTTCACCCCAGTACATCGTATCTCTACGTACCCTATGTCATTGCCTTCATCCTAAAAACGGCAGTCAACGTGTCAGGTGGCAGCAGTTTCTGGGGTCGGCAAGGCCGGAGGGCTGGCTGTTGGGAGCATACATTTGGCGAACGCGCGGGCGAGGATGGCTCGTAGCCGCTGAGCGTCGGTCCACTGCTCCGCAATCGCTTTCAAGGTACTCAGGAAGCCTGCCAAGCTGGTCAACACAGCTTGGATGGCTGTCTGCTTGGCGTGCAGGCTAGTGATGGTCAGGTGTGTTTGGCCGGCGTGTTGCGTGTGCGTGGCGACGCCATGCAGCAACAACGGCCGGCTGGAGATGGCCTCGAAGTGTTTGTGCGGCTGGGCGAGCCGCACGAACAGTGTCCACCAGTTGTACACCAAGGCCACCATACGCGCCATGATCCGGCAGCGCGCGAGGTCTTGGGTGGTGAAGCCGGCCCACCCCCATTGATTCTTCAACTCGTCAAAATTATTTTCGGCGTCGGCCCGGTCACGATAGAGTTGAGCCAGCGTGAGGATCTCGTGCTCAGTCGAGGTGACCAGCACGGTGTACTCGTCGCGCTTGGTCAGCACGTCACTCTCCATGAAGGCCAGGCGTTCCTGCTCATCGTCCTTCGCGGCCATGAGTATCTCGCCGGTGAGTGTTCTGCGCAGCACCACGACCCGTCGCGCGCGGCTCCAGCCTGACAGCATCAGCGTGTCATCGACCCCTTCCCAGCCTTGTCCCGCCTCGTCCCACGCGTTGTAGCAGAACCACGTCTTAATGAGGGCCTTCACGTGTTTTGTCAATCGTAGTTTGGTCAGGTACGGTTGGTTACGGGCCTCGCTCCAGACCGACTCGTTGCCAAAGGCCACGTCACCACGCAGCAAGGCGGGGCGCGCCCCTTTGGCAAGGCATCCAACCACGCCTAGATCCCCGGCATGCTGTGTAGCGGGGCCGTCTCATGGCCCGGCAGCACGTCCACCTCCAAGGCCAGCCGGGTGTTCGCCAGTAACGCACTGTGATAGCTGTGCGACGGTCGCCCCCGTTTCTTCGGGTTGTAGCCCACCACCGCGCCGTCCTGCTGGCCGTACAGGCACGTCACCGTCGCATCCAGATCCAGAATCCACGGCGTGGTCAGCAACGGCTGCGTCGTCGTCGCCAGGTGCCGGTCGAGCCAGGCCACGCCAGACGATTCCTCGATCCGCGCGAGCGCCCGTCGCGCCGCATCCTCAGA
>JBBRRK010000269.1:0-4251 GCA_038200765.1 Nitrospirales bacterium | reverse complement strand
CGCGCGGACTGCTGGGCGTACGAGCCGCAGCACGTCCCCGACGTGCGGGGGTGGTCGTCACCATCCAAGGTAAGAGCCGTATGCGGTAGTGCCGCACGTACGGATCTGTGCGGGGGGAGGTCAGCAATGACCGTCCCTACCCCGATAGTCTTTTCTCGCCGCACAGTCCACCGTTTCTCTAGCTTCTCCCTTGCGGGCGGGCTAGAGGGTTTCCCGATGCGCGCGTCCTCTCAATCCTTACTTATTTCCTCAAGGGTAGTCTGGTCGACCCTCGAACGCGCGCATCGAACGAGCACGCTTTAGAATGCTCCTTCCATGCTTGCTGGTCTCCCCTCAGGGATAGGGGCTGATTGATCTTCCACTGCGCGCGTTGCGCGAGCACAGAAGATCATCAGGCTCCATCCCCTCTTTTTTTGCTACCGGATGGTCGGTTCCAAGCTGACTTTGGCCTTCATAGAGTTGGAAACCAGACAGTTCGCCTCGGCTTTCTCGATCAGCTCCTTCGCTTTGGCGGCATCGGCGTTCGCCGGAAGCGTGATGGTCGGCTTCAAGGTGATGGCCGTGAACTGAAACTTCCCATCGACCAATTCCAGCTTCCCCTCTGCCGCACTCTCGTATGAGGTAAAGGCCAGACCGGCTCGCTCCGCCACCGCCAGGAACGTCGTCATCACGCAAACATTGGCGGACGCGACGAAGAGATCCTCCGGCGACCAGATGCCCTCGTGCCCCTTAAACTCCGGCGGCGTCGCAATCTGGATATCCGGTTTACCGGCACTGGAGATGACTCCCTTACGTTGCTCCGTCCATTTGACAGCTGTGTGATAGGTGTAGACCTTGCTGCGAACTTCCATCCTGCACCTCCTCTTTTCATTCACTATTAAGGTTCCTCATCATCGATCACCGCCTGCTTCCCGCACGAGAGCGCAGCGCTTACCCCTTCCCACTCCATCGCCAGTTACGGATCTCCGGCATGTCTTCGCCGTATTTGGCAATGTACTGTTTGTGCTCAAAGCGCTTGTCGCGGAGGGCCTGTTTGGCATAGTCCGCGCGGGAGCTATGCAGGGGGATCCGGTCGATGACGTCAGCGACCAGATGAAAGCGATCGAGATCGTTCATCACCACCATATCGAACGGGGTTGAGGTCGTCCCTTCTTCCTTGTACCCGCGCACATGCAGGTTCTTGTGGTTGGTCCGCCGGTAGGTCAGTCGGTGGATCAACCAGGGGTAGCCATGGAAGGCGAAGATGATCGGCTTGTCCGTCGTGAACAGGGCATCGAAGTCCTTGTCTGGCAATCCGTTCGGATGCTCATGGGGTGGTTGCAACTTCATGAGATCCACGACATTGACCACGCGCACCTTCACATCAGGCAGATGGACGCGCAGCAACGACACGGCCGCCAGCGTTTCCAGCGTGGGCACATCACCGCAGCAGGCCATCACAACATCCGGCTCGCTGTTTCTGTCGTTGCTCGCCCATTCCCAGATGCCGATGCCGGCGGCGCAGTGTGCGAGTGCATCGTCCATGTTGAGCCACTGCGGCTGCGATTGCTTGCCTGCCACGATAACATTGACGTAATTTCGGCTGCGCAGACAGTGGTCGGTGACGGACAAGAGCGTATTGGCATCGGGCGGGAGATAGACCCGGATCACCTCGGCCTTCTTATTGACGACATGGTCGATGAAGCCAGGGTCCTGATGAGTGAACCCGTTGTGATCCTGCCGCCAGACATGGGAGGTCAAGAGATAATTCAGCGAGGCAATCGGTCTTCGCCAGGGAATGTGACCGCAGACCTTCAGCCACTTGGCATGCTGGTTGAACATCGAGTCGATGATGTGAATGAAGGCTTCGTAACAGGAGAAGAACCCGTGCCTGCCGGTCAAGAGATACCCTTCCAACCACCCCTGGCACTGGTGCTCACTGAGCATTTCCATGACCCGGCCGTCCGGCGCGAGGCGGTCATCGTAGGGATAGCGATCCGCCATCCAGGCGCGGTTGGTCACCTCCAACACATCCTGCCAACGGTTTGAATTGTTCTCGTCCGGACTAAAAAGGCGGAAATTCCGGCTCTCCATGTTCAGCGTCATCGTGTCCCGCAAGAAGGTCCCCATGACGCGGGTAGACTCGACATCGAGCGCACCCGGCTTCGTGACCTTGACGGCATAGTCGCGGAAATCAGGCAACTGCAAATCTCTGAGAAGCAGGCCGCCGTTCGCGTGGGGATTCGCACTCATGCGACGCGCTCCCTTGGGCGCCAGTTCGGCCAGTGCAGGCTTGAATCCTCCCGTCTTGGTAAACAGCTCCTCAGGCTTGTAACTCTTCATCCACTGTTCGAGGATCTTGATGTGCCCCGGTTTGTCCATATCGCCCATGGGTACTTGATGTGAACGCCAGTAATCCTCGGTCCGCTTGCCGTCGATCTGCTTCGGACAAGTCCAGCCTTTGGGTGTCCGGAGGACAATCATAGGCCAGAGCGGTCGCTCCTTGACGCCATCCCGGCTGGCGGCGGCTTTAATACGCTGGATGTCCAGCACAACGGCGTCGAGTGTCGAGGCCATGAGTTGGTGCATCTTCCGGGGATCGTGGCCTTCGACGAAATGGGGAATGTAGCCGTAGCCGCGAAACAGATGATCCAGCTCGTCGTGACTGATACGGGCCAAGACCGTGGGATTCGCAATCTTGTAGCCGTTCAAATGGAGGATGGGCAAGACGACGCCGTCGGTGAGTGGGTTAAGAAATTTATTGGAATGCCAACTCGTCGCGAGCGGGCCGGTTTCCGCTTCCCCGTCCCCGACCACGCAGGCCGCGATCAGGTCTGGATTGTCGAAGACGGCCCCATACGCATGCGAAAGTGAATACCCCAATTCGCCGCCTTCGTGAATGGAGCCCGGAGTCTCCGGCGCCACGTGACTGGGAATGCCGCCCGGGAAAGAAAACTGCTTGAACAGCCGTTTCATGCCCCGTTCGTCCTGCGAAATATTGGAGTAGACTTCGCTGTAGGTACCTTCGAGGTAGGTGTTCGCCACAATCCCAGGTCCCCCATGGCCTGGCCCGGCGATATAGATCATGTTGAGATCCTGCTCCTTGATGAGACGGTTCAGATGCACGTAGATGAAGTTCAATCCCGGCGTCGTTCCCCAGTGACCGAGCAACCGCGGCTTAATGTGCGCGCGCGTCAACGGTTTTCTCAGCAAGGGATTGTCGTAGAGATAAATCTGCCCGACGGACAGATAATTTGCTGCGCGCCAATAGGCATCGATCAGCGCCAATTCCTTTTTGGCTAACACGGACTTCATGGCTGTTCCTCCATATTCATTAAAGAATCTCTGCATTAGGCCAATGCTGCGCTTGAACCCTACGACCTCTCTTGGCTTTTCAATACACAGTCGAGCGTGGCGCGAGCGATTTCGACCTCTTCATCGACGCCCGCCACATAGCAGGCCAGCGGTGCCCCTTCTTCGCTGATCTTCATCGCGTCGCCGGGAGCGATCCTTACGGCCGCTTCGTTGAGCAGGGGATCAAGTCGTAGCCCGCACCAGTCCATCCCCTCACAGATCCGCGCACGGATGGCCGGTGCATGTTCGCCGATGCCGCCGCCGAAGACAAGCGCATCTGCGCCTCCCAGCACAGCCAAGTATGCACCGATGTATTTCCGTACGCGATAGCAAAACAGGTCCACCGCGAGCGCGGCGCGTGAATCCGGCTTGCCTCCGGCTTCGTTCAGGAGTTCGCGCATGTCGCCCGACAGGCCCGACAGGCCCAGGAGACCCGAGCGTTCATTCAACAGACATTCGACCTCATCGACCGATAAACCTTCTCTCCGAACAAGATGTCCGATGACTGCTGGGTCCAGGTCGCCCGATCTGGTCCCCATCACCAGCCCTTCGAGCGGCGTAAATCCCATCGATGTATCCACCGAGCGTCCCCCTTCGATCGCCGTCGCGGAGCAGCCATTGCCGAGTTGCAGCGTGATGAGCCGGAGTTGGGCAAGCGGACGGTTGACTGCTGCCGCACAGATGCCGGCCAACGACGCATGGGCAATCCCATGAAATCCATAACGACGAATGCCATGCTTCCGGGCCAGATCGAGATCGATCGCATAGGTGGCTGCGTGGGGCGGGATCGAGCGGTGAAAGGCCGTATCGAACACGGCGACCATCGGGGTGTGCGACCCCATGACAGCGCGCGTCCCCTTGATCCCGGCGATGGAGCCAGGGTTGTGGAGTGGCGCGAGATCGGCCAACCGATCGATT
>JBBRRK010000268.1:0-4252 GCA_038200765.1 Nitrospirales bacterium | reverse complement strand
CGTCATTGCCGTTGAGATGCGGCAGACCATCCAAGATGATGTGTGGTGGTTGTCCTTGTGCGCGACGTTGCTGGTCACAACGTTGCTTTTCGCCAGCTATGGATCCGTTTCTATTCTTGTTCTCACCCTCCTTCCCTTGGCGAGCGCGACCCTGGCCGGGATTGTAGCCGTGGATCTTATGTTCGGATTCATTCACGGCATGACCTTGGCATTTGGAATTACGTTGCTCGGCGTTGTGGACGATTATCCCCTCCATCTGTTCAGCCATCTCACCAGGGAGAGCCGGGCGCCAGCCGTGATGAAAGAGATCTGGCCGACGATGCGCCTCGGAGTCATAGCGACCGCTCTTGGCTTCTCTGCATTACTCCTGAGCGGGTTTCCTGGTCTGTCGCAACTGGGGCTCTTCGCGATGGTCGGCTTGTTCACAGCTGCATGCGTGACCCGTTGGGTCCTTCCCCACATCGTTCCCATTGAATTCCACACCAAACGCGAAGGGCTGCATGTCGCACGGTGGGTCGATACGCTGACACGAGCGCGACTTGTCGTCCCGCTGATTGTGGTCATAGCCATCGGCTCCTTCATCTGGTCAGATACGCCACTATGGGAGCAGGACATTGCCAATCTGAGCCCGATCTCGCCGGAGCAGAAGGAGCGGGATCAAGTCCTTCGTAATCAACTCGGGGTCCCTGATGCCCGGGACCTCATCGTGGTGGAGGGCTCAAGCGAAGAAGAAGCCCTCCAACGGAGTGAAGCGTTGGCGCTGGCGTTGGACCCACTCGTGAGAAAAGGGGAACTGGCAGGATACGATCTCGCTGCTCGCTATCTGCCCAGTCGCAAGACGCAACAGGCGCGCCAGGCGACGGTGCCTGATCGCGAAACCTTGGAGCGGAATCTCACTTCCGCCATGAAGGGTTTGCCGTTCAAGCCCGGCCTGTTTCAGCCCTTCCTAGACGCGGCAGGGAAGGCCAGGACGCAGGAGCCGGTCGACATCCAGATGTTCCGCGGGAGCGCGCTGGGGATTAAGCTAGACTCGCTGCTGTTTATGCATGAGGGACGCTGGGCTGCGGTCGTGCCATTGCGTGGCGTCACCGACAGACAGAAGTTCCGGGAGCTTCTGACGCCGTGGGATACACAACAGATTACCTACTTGGATCTGAAGGAAGAATCGAACCGAATGGTCAGCATGTACCGGAATGAAACGCTACGACTCTTGGGGTGGGGGGTCCTGGCCATCGGTCTCGTGCTGCTTGCCGGGCTCCGCGCTCCCGTCACCGTCCTGCGAGTGATGCTTCCGATCGGGAGCGCCATCGTGGTGGTGGCAGCCTCGCTGCACGCGCTAGGTGAACGGTTTTCGCTGTTCCACATCGCGTCATTTTTGTTAGTCATCGGTCTCGGATTGGACTATGCGTTGTTCTTCAACCGGAGACATGGCACCCTGGCGGAGCGAGGACGTACCGTCTATGGTCTGGTCGTATGCAGCACGACCACGATCTTGGTATTCGGAGTGCTGGCCCTCTCGCAAATCCCCGTGCTCCGAGCCATTGGATTGACCACGGCTTTGGGATCGCTGGCCTGTCTGATCTTTGCCGCGCTTTTAGCCGAGCTGCCTGGTACACCACCTCTTCGCGTCGAGACTTCTTCCAAGTGAGCAATTTTGCACAGATAGTCTTTTCGTAACCTGTTAATTGTTTTCCTGGATGAGATTGCTCGCCAGTGTGGAGGAGCATCTACAATGACCCAGGGCTTACTTGAAGAGCAAACAGAAGAAGACGAATCTCGTCTTGTTGCAGATCGCCGCCTGAATCAGACCGTCGATGATGTCTCTCAAGGCCGCCGACAGGCAGTTTCACATCGTCGACAAGTTGGGGCAAGAGTGATGGCCCCACTCATTCTCAGCCGGTATACCGTCGCCTCAGCGCTGGGCAAAGGTCTCGATGAGACGTATGGAGCCTTGCGGAATCGACGTTCCGGTTTGCGGCCCTGCGACTTCGAAGATGTGGGAATCCCTACCTACATCGGCCGGGTCGATGATTTAGAAAACGTATTAGTCAGCGGCGGCTCAGTATCAACAGAGTTAGAGCAATTCGACTGCCGGAATAATCGGCTCGCGCTCCTCGGGCTCCAGCAGGATGGGTTCATCCAAGCCGCAATAGAGGCCCGGGAGCGCTACGGTGCCCACCGTGTGGCGGTAATTCTCGGTTCGAGCACCTCGGGAATCCTGGAGACGGAGCATGCGTATTGCCACCGTGACCCCGCCACCGGCACCTTGCCGTCGTCGTATCTGACGTCCCATCGATATACCCACAACATGTTTTCGTCCGCGCATTTCGTGCGTACATACCTGGGGCTGCGGGGACCGGCGATGGTCATCTCCACGGCCTGCTCGTCCAGCGCGAAAGCATTTGCGACGGCGGCACGATTCATCGAGGCCGGATTCTGCGATGCGGCGGTGGTCGGCGGCGTGGATAGCCTCTGTCTGACGATTCTGTATGGATTCGCGTCGTTGGAGCTGATGTCGAGCGGTCCCTGCCGTCCATGCGACGAGAATCGCAATGGACTGACGTTGGGCGAATCGGCAGGCTTTGCGTTAGTCGAAAAATCTGAGCATGCGGATCGACCTGGGGCGGTGGCGTTATTGGGCTACGGAGAGAGTTGCGATGGGTATCATATGTCGCATCCCCATCCGGAAGGGACCGGAGCGATCAAAGCGATGCAAGCGGCTTTGCTGCGGAGTGCGCTCACCCCCGGGGACATCGACTTCATTCATTTGCACGGCACCGCGACCAAAGCGAACGACAGCATTGAAGATACAGCCGTCCACTCGGTGTTTGGTCCCTCGACCCCCTGCAGCTCGACTAAAGGGTGGACGGGACATACATTGGGAGCAGCGGGAATCACGGGAGCGGTGATTGCCGCGATGTGCCTTACGCGTAGCTTCGTTCCCGGAACCCTGAACACGACTCGCATCGATCCCAGCTTGAGGAGTCGCGTGCTGCTGGAAAATCGTGAGCAGCCGGTTCGGCGGGTGTTGAGCAACAGCTTTGGGTTTGGCGGCAATAACTGCAGTCTGATTTTCGGGACTATCTGATGGAATTGTATGTAAACGGGATCGGCATATTAGGGCCGGGGCTCACAGATTGGGCGGAAAGCCGGGCCGTGCTGGCAGGCGAGAGCCCTTCCTGTGAAGCAACACCGCCGGAGCCGAGCGCAAGCGTACTTCCGCCGAACGAACAGAGGCGCAGCAGCGAGAGTGTGCGCTGGGCTGTCCATGTGGCACAGGAGGCCATGCAGCAAGCGGAGGCCGATGCGCGCGAGGTGACATCCGTCTTTGCGTCCTCCGACGGCGAGACCGGTGTTCTGGACCGTCTCTGCACCGCGCTGGCCATGCCGCAACGGACGATTTCTCCCACGCTGTTCCATCATTCCGTCCATAATGCCGCGTCCGGCTACTGGGGCATCGCCACGGGCTCACAGCAATCGTCAACCGTGCTGGCTTGTTATGATTCTTCCTTCTGTGCCGCGTTGCTGGAGGCGGCCGCCTCTGTGCACGCCGATGAGAGGCCAGTACTCATCGTGGCCTATGATCTTCCACCTCCCCCTCCTCTCTATGCTGCGCGACCCCTGCGGGGAGGATTCGCAGCCGCGCTCTTATTGACCCGAGCCCCTGGACCCCACAACCTCGCCCAACTCGATCTCACTCTTTCCAATGACCTCTCTGAGGAAGCGACAATCATGGACGATGTGCGACTGGAAACTCTTCGGACCGGGAATCAAGCCGCTCATATATTACCGCTTCTGGCTGCCATCGCGAGGCAGTGCGATACACTGGTCCGTCTTCAGTATCTAGAAGACCAACACTTGTTGATCCGGGTAGCGCCATGCTGAGAATCGGCAAAGCCGCGCTCTGCAGATTGATTCCGCACCACGGCACGATGTGTTTGTTGAATGCGGTCGAGCAATGGGATGACACCAGCATTCTGTGTACGACCGCGTCACATCGTGACGCGACGAATCCCCTGCGGCGAGACAACCGATTGGAGGCGATCTGCGGACTGGAGTATGCGGCACAGGCGATGGCGGTGCATGTCGGGCTTCTGGATCAAGGCAAGGGGCGTCGACTCACCGTGGGATACCTGGGAGCCGTCAAGAATCTGATGCTTCAGGCTACTCGTCTCGACGACGTGAAGGGAGACTTGACGGTTCAGGCGACCCGTTTAGTCGGCGAGGTGAATTGTTTCATCTATGCCTTTCG
>JBBRRK010000267.1:0-4284 GCA_038200765.1 Nitrospirales bacterium | reverse complement strand
AAAAGTTGGCGCGTTGATCTCATTCTGCTAGTACTTGGTCCCACCTTTGCAGATCGATATCTATTAGTCTATTAGTTGGCTGCAATCTCACTAAGAGAGCAAATATTGGGGCGTTCTTCCCCAAGAGCAAAGTCTATCTGTGGCTTTTTGCGACAGAGCAGTCTTGACCCCTTCTAGGGCAAGAGGCTAGCCCTTGACGTGTACCCACTAGAGAAGGAGTGCGGAATGACCGAGGAATGGGGCGCGATTCTTGTCGTCGATGACGATGCGGAAATGCGGGAGCTTGTCCACGATGTACTCAAGGATCGTGGGCATCAGGTCGCGACGGCAGGAAGCGGGCCAGAGGCCTTGACGCTGTTGGCGGAGCGAGACTGCGCCGTGGTGGTGACGGATTTGCGGATGAAAGGGATGCAGGGGACGGAGTTGTTGGCGGAGATCACACGTCTCTATCCGGACATCGGGGTCATTCTGATGACCGCCTTCGGCTCGGTCGACACAGCAGTCGAGGCCATGAAGCGGGGCGCCAGCGACTACTTGACCAAGCCGGTGAAAAACGAGGAGTTGGTTCGTGTCGTCGAGCGTGTGATCCGCGAAGCGTCGTTACGGCGTGAGGTGAACAGGCTTCGGCGCGAGGTTCACAAGGAGTACAGTTTTCATCAGATCATCGGCAAGAGCAAGCCGATGCAGGAGATCTTCGACCTGATCCGGCGCGTGGCCGACAGTCCGACGAATCTGTTGATCACAGGCGAGAGCGGAACAGGCAAGGAGTTGGTAGCCAAGGCGATCCATTACAATAGCGATCGCAAGGATGCGCCGTTTATCCCCGTCAACTGCGCCGCCATTCCGGAACAGCTGCTCGAAAGCGAGCTGTTCGGCCATATGCGAGGCGCCTTCACGGATGCGAAGGCGGACAAGCGGGGCCTTTTCGAAGAGGCGCAGAAGGGCACGCTGTTTCTTGACGAGATCAGCGAACTGCCCCTGATGCTGCAGGCCAAGATCTTGCGCGCAATCCAGGAGAAAGAGATTCGCCGCGTGGGGGCGAATAAACCGATCTCGGTGGATGTGCGTATCATTGCGGCGACGAATCTCCACCTGACGGAAGAGGTCAAGGCGAAGCGCTTTCGGGAGGACCTGTATTATCGGCTCAACGTGATCGAACTGCGCCTGCCCTCCTTGCGTGAGCGCCGCGAGGATATCCCGCTGCTCGTGGATGCCTTCATGAAGAAGTGTGCGGCGTCTCGCGGGAAACAGATACAAGGGGTGAGCGAATCTGCGTTGGCGATGCTGGTGGACTACGCCTGGCCCGGCAACGTGCGTGAATTGGAGAATGTGATCGAGCGGGCCGTCACACTCAGCCGAAGCGAAAAGATCGTTCCTGACGATCTCCCGGCGACGATTCAGGGGGCCCGTGGCGAGCGGCGCATCCTTGACGATGCAGCTGAACGGACCCTGCGGCTCGACGAAGTGGAGAAAGAATACATTCTCAAGATTCTCGAAAAGACCGGCGGCAATAAGTACCAGGCGGCCCACATGCTTGGGATCGACCGTAAAACGCTGTATCGTAAGCTCGCCGAAATCGAAGGCACGTCACAGCCCGAAGAGTGACCATTTCCTGCCAGTGGTCTTGTAGGAAGCTCGCAAATGCCGCCCAGGATGCAGGGCAGGCTGAGGAACATGTGATGGCCAAGAAACCTGACAAATCCACGAGGGTGACGAAGCTCCGCCGACAGGCGGAGGAATTGCTCTGTGCGACCAAGCGAGACGTCGCAGCCCTGCCGGTTAAGGATGTGCAACAGCTCGTGCATGAGCTACAAGTACACCAGATCGAGTTGGACATGCAGAACGAGGAGCTGCGCAGGACTCACATCGAACTCGAAGCGGCCCGCGACCGCTATATGAACCGCTATATGAACCTCTACGACTCTTCCCCTGCCGGCCATCTCTCGCTGGACACGCACGGCACGATTGTGGAGGCCAATCTGAGGGCCGGGATGCTGCTCGGCATCAACCGGGATGCGCTGATTGGGCAATCACTCGCCACCCTCATCGCATCGGAGGATGCGGACATCTGGCACCGGCATTATCGGGAGGTCTTGAGGACAGGCACGCGACAAGTCTGTGAGGTGCAGCTTCGGAATCGGGCCGATGTCCAGCGCTGGGTCTATGTCGAGAGCCTCGTGTTTATCGAGGATCCGTGGGGCAGCACCCACTGGCACACGGCGCTGCTCGACATCACCGAGCGTAAACAGGCGGAGGAGATGGTGGTTCGGTCGATAGAACGACTGACGCTGGCCACCAGAGCGGCAGCCATCGGCGTGTGGGAGCGGGACATCGCGAAGAACGAGTTGGTCTGGGATGACCAGATGTACGCCCTCTACGGTGTGAAGCAAAAAGACTTTGGCGGCACCTACGACGCCTGGATCTCCTGTGTCTATCCCGACGATCGGGCGCGATGTGATGAGGCCATCCAACAAGCCTTGCGCAACGAGAAGCCGTACGACCTTGAATTCCGTGTCCAGTGGCCTGATGGCACGGTTCGTGTCCTCAAGGCCACTGGCCTCGTGACGTGGGATCTGCAAGGCCGCCCGCTGCGGATGACGGGCACGAACTACGACATCACTGTGCGCATTCAGGCGGAAGAGCAGTTCCGCGTGATGGTCGAAGCGTCGCCGAATGGCCTGTTGATGGTGGATGAAAACGGGACCATTCTCTTGGTGAACCGGCAGGTGGAGCAGCAGTTCGGCTATGAGCGGGCTGAACTGATCGGAAAGCCAGTGGAAATGCTCGTGCCGCAGCATATGCGGTCGCACCATGCCGGAGACCGGGCGGAATTCTTTGCCCATTCCGAGTCGCGCGCCATGGGGAAAAGGCGGGACCTCTATGGAATGCGCAAAGACGGGCGAGAAGTTCCGATAGAGATCGGCCTCAATCCGATCCAGACATCGGATGGGATGCGAGTCTTGGCGTCGGTGGTGGATATCAGTGAGCGAAAACGGGCGGAACAGACGCTCAAGAAAGAGCGAGACTTCATCGACGCCGTGCTGGAGATCGCCGGGGCGCTTGTCGTCGTGTTGGATTGGGAGGGGCGGATTCTGCGATTCAACCACGCCTGCGAACAGACGACCGGCTATTCCTCTGAAGAGGTGATGGGTCGACATCTGTGGGATCTGTTCATCATTCCCGATGAAGTCGAGGGAGTGAAAGCGGTGTTCGAGCGGCTTCGGGGCGGAGAGCCGCGCAACAATTGTGAAAATTACTGGAAAGGAAAGGAGGGGTTCCTGAGACGAATCTCCTGGTCGCATACGGTGCTGAAGGATTCCAACGGCACGGTCGAATATATTGTCAAAGCCGGCCTCGACATCACCGATCTCAAACACATCGAGGAACAGCTCCGCAAGACGGAGCGGATTGCGGAACTCGGCACGCTCGCCTCCGGCATGGCGCACGAGATCGGTACGCCGATGAACGTCATTCTCGGGCGCGCAGAATATCTGCTCCAACGCACAGCCGATGAAGGGATGAAGAAGGGCCTGACTACGATCGTCACGCAGATCGAGCGGATCACGAAGGTCATGAACCAACTCCTCGCCTTTGCCAGGCGGAAGCAGCCGGATCGGCGGGTTGTCAATCTCGGTGAGATCGTGGAGGATAGCCTGGAGATGTTCCAGGAGCGGATGGCTCACAACTGCATCACGGTGGAAAAGGCGATTGAAGCTGATATGCCTCCTGTCCATGCCGACCGGGACCAGCTCGTCCAGGTGCTGATCAATTTGGTGACGAATAGCCTCCATGCTATGCCGGAGGGGGGGCACCTCAGGGTGAGCCTCAATCGAGAGAATAGTCATGTACGCCTCGGCGTATCCGATACAGGCCATGGGATGCCAGAAGAGACCCGCTCGAAGATATTCGAGTCATTTTTCACGACGAAAGATTTCGGGAAGGGGACTGGTCTTGGGCTCACGGTCGTGAAAGGTATCATTGAGGAGCATGGCGGGACTATTACAGTAGAGAGTGTCGTCGGCACAGGCACAACGTTTTGGGTACGATTCCCTGTTGGAGAAGCCCAGGCGCATACGTGAGGGGTGAGGGGTAAGGCGAGTGCTGAGTGTTGAAACTTGAGGACCAGACAGACCGGATCAACCGTCCCTAAAACAGAGATAGCAATTGGGTGGGAGGCATAAAACGACCTTGTCGGCCGCGTCAGACGCGGATATAACGGATGCGTCGCCACACACAACCGTTAACCGACAAGGTGAGACGATGGTACGCCAAACTGTGTTGCCC
>JBBRRK010000266.1:0-4310 GCA_038200765.1 Nitrospirales bacterium | reverse complement strand
AGATCACTCGCGCGCCCCTGGAATCGTCCACGATCAGGCTGAAACAGCGTCCACGATCAGCCTGAAACGCCGTCCACGTTCCTCTGAAACGCCGTCCACGATCCCGCTGAAACAGCGTCCACGATGGGCTGAAATACGCACTCATACCGCCATGGCGGTCCGAATTCATCGCCATGACGTGGGGTGCCTCACTCGAAATGTTCTTCGTGCTTTCGTCACTTGGGCATCCCAACATCGCCATCGAACCCAGCATGGGGACGGTGAAGCAACTGGACGCCTTCCGGCGCGTGATCCACGGGCGGTTGGCGCGGGCCGAGGATGCCGGTTATCGCGGCTTGCGCATGCACGTGGCGCGCTGGGTGACGCCGCTCGTTGTGACGGCGGCGCGCTTCGCCTTGCCTGCACATGAGTTCTCCTGAAGTGTGTGGCCTGCGCGGGGCCTGACGACACAGCCCACCTGCCCGGCGGGCACGGAAGCCATGAGTCTGTAAAGCCTACATGCCCACCGGGTCAGGTGCAGCGCCTGGTTCGGCGGCATCCGGCCCGTCTGGCAGCAGAGGCAGGCGCACGACAAATTCACTCCCCAGGCCAGGCCCGTCGCTCAATGCCGCCACGGTTCCCCCATGCAACTCGACCAGTCGTCGCACGAGACACAGCCCGATCCCCAGCCCACCCCTCTGGTCATCCCCCGCCGCCACAACCTGGGTGAACAAGTCGAAGACCCGAGACAGCATCTCCCGGGGAATCCCCGCTCCGTCGTCACACACGCGGACCACGGCCACCCCGTCCCCTCTTGCCGTCGTAAGGCGGATGTGTCCCCCCTCGGGCGTGAACTTGGCCGCATTGGTGAGCAGGTTGGATACCACTTGGGCCAACCGTACGGCGTCGCCACTCACCAACAACGGTTCGGGGGACTGGGCGACTTCCAGATCGTGTTTGCGGGCCTTGATGAGCGGGTGACTCATTTCGACGGCTTTTGGAGCGATCGTCCGGAGGTCAATCGACTCGCGGCGGAGCGTGAGCGTGCCGCGCTGGCCTCGTGACAGGTCGAGAAGGTCTTCGACCAAGCGGGCCATGTGCGCGGTCTGGCGCTCGAGTGCATCCGCGGCCCTTCGATGAATAGCGGGGTCAGCCTGGGGGGAGTGCAGGATTTGGGCCACATTAGCGAGGGCACTCAAGGGATTGCGTAGCTCGTGCGCGACCGCTGACAGGAGGTGGTCCTTCTGCCTGTCGGCCTCTTCCAGCTCCCGCGTCCGCGCGCGCAGTTCGTCCTCCATCCGCCGGTGGTCGGTCATGTCGCGGATGGTACTGGCCATGAGAACCCCGGCCTCGTTTGGCAGGGGGCTGAGCGATACGTCGATGGGGAACTCGCGGCCGTCCTTCTGCAAGCCGATCAGGTCGAGGCCGCGGCCCATTGGGCGCGGGTGCATGTCGTCGGAATACACCTGGCGATGCGCGACGTGCACGCCGCGAAAGCGTTCCGGCATAAGCACCTCAAGGGGGCGGCCGAGTAGCTCCTTCCGGGGGTAGCCAAAGAGCCTCTCAGCTTGACTGTTGACCTGGACGATCACCCCGCCCCCGTCGATGATCACGACCGCGTCCGGGGCGCCTTCGAGGAAGCCCTGAAAGAGCCGCTCGGGCTGACTGGCGTGTGGCGTCCGTGGCGCGGTCAGGTGTTCGATGCTGGTCACAATGCGAGCTGCCTCGTTGTCGGTCATCCCGGTAGTCATTGCCCGTCGATGTCGTGATTGTACGGGTGGACTGCGAAATATCGCTTCTCCGACGCCCTTCTGAAATAACGTAAAAAGTCCATCTGGGCGCTCGCCCTGGCACCAGTCCATCGCGCAGCCGAATCTCTATTCCGTCGTTTTTCCATCAAAGTGCTCGTCGTCCGCCTCCGCGTCATCACGGGTAGGATGAACAATTCCATCTCGATGATTCGGTGGCGCATAGAGCGTATAGAGTTTCAGCGGAACACTGCCGCTGTTGATGATGTTGTGATTCGTCCCGGCCGGGACGAGTACCGCGAACCCAGGTTCGAGCGACGTGCGAATGCCGTCGAGAACCGCTTCGCCCGTCCCCTCCTCCACGCGGAAGAACTGGTCGAGTTGATGGACTTCTGCTCCGATCTCCTCCCGAGGCTTTAACGCCATGACGACGAGCTGGCAGTTTTTCGCCGTATAAAGAACCCGGCGAAAATCTTCATTCTCGACAGCGATGCTTTCGATGTTTTGCACGAAACCCTTCATAACGACATCTCCTTCGTTGAGTGTGGTCCCCCACCTGACGAATGAAAGGGACTTCCCCGTCCCGCGATGGCACGAGGTGCAAAGACTGAGTTTCCACACACAGTCTTTCGAGAGGGGAAGTCATGAACAAGGTTGCTACGTTGGGAATCGATCTCGCGAAGAACACTTTCAGCCTGCACGGCGTGGACGAGAACGGCCGGGAGGCGCTGCGCAAGAGCGTCTCCAGGGCGCGCCTCATGCCGTTCATCGCCCAGCTGCCGCCCTGCCTCATCGGGCTCGAGGCGTGCTCGGGCGCTCACGAGTGGGCGCGGAGATTCCAGGAGCTGGGGCAAGTGCCTCACCGTGGTCGACGAGTTCACCCGCGAATGCCTGGGCAATCGACGTCGCCGGCAGCATCCGCTCCAACCGCGTGATCGAGGTGCTCTCGCGCATCGAGTGACGCTTTTGGCACCCGGCAAGTGCCACTTTCTGCTTTGCCGAGCCCACCTCCTCAGAGAATTTGCCTAAAGTAATCGGCAAGTTGTGTATTTTCGCCTGATATTCCAGGCAAAACGCAGGTCGTCGCCCTTGACGGTCATCGAGTTTGTCACGCGCCATCGGAAGCCCATGGGCTGTACGAGCCAAAAGCCCAGACGTGCCCCTCGGGATCCTTGCATGTATATCCGCGCCCTCCATAGGGTTTGTCTTCAATTGGAATAAGTATCTCAACACCCTCCAACACGGCGTGCTTGTAGTGAGCATCTGGATCACTGACATGGACGATGATCTCAACAGTGCCGACTCCGCCTGCCTCTCGCGGAGATTTGCAGAAACTCGGGAACGCATATGCCTCTGCTGAACTGAGCATGATTCCGCCGAGACCTAAAGTCAGGTGGGCATGGGTAATCGATGAGTTCTCGCCCGGAATGACCAAACGCTTCTCAAAGCCGAAAGCACGACACAACCATTCAATTGCTTGCGGCGCATCGTGGTAGAGCAGGCCGGGCGTGATGGACGGAGCTGGCATTTCGGATCTCCGGGTTGAACACTTTGGTATGGCGCCTGACGTTTCGGTTCGGCGGCGGGCGGCTTCATGCTCGTCCGCTGCAACCGGCGGTTAGGCGGTGATTGTTCTCAGGCATTGACTCCCGACCCCTTCTATTTCTCCTCCATAATCTCGCGGAGGCTTTTGAAGTAGCGCCGGTGCGTCTGGCGTAACGCAACTTCGCTCGCCGCATCCAGCAGGACCACTTCGTGGTCTATCCCTTTGCGGTTGAGCTCCAACTCGATCCCGAGCCGCGAGTCCTCGGCCTCCCGCCGATGCGAGTCGTCGAAGGCTCGAAAGGTGACGATGCTGCCTTCACTCCGGTTGTACTCGATTAGGAAAATCATTGCTTCTACCTCTTCAGTCCGTCTAGCGAAGAGATGGCCTCGGTCAATAGGTCGGCATTCACATTCCCCAGGCGTTCCATCTCTCTTGCCATTTCTTGGTGCCTCTGTTCGATGCGTACCATCTTGCGCCTCAAGTCTTCCAGGTTGCCCCGTATTTCTTGTACCTCGTGCTCGGGTGGGTGGTGCTCAGGCCGTTCCGCGGTGGCTTTCTTGAACTCCTCGCGAGCCGCCACCATCTCCGCCACTGCTTCGGAATTAGACTTTTCAAACTCCTCGTAATCCGCAACCGATTCGGAGCTCTTTGTGAGAGAGGTGGTCCCACAGATTTAGACAGTCCTGAGGGGTTTCTTAGGTGCAATCCTGGCGGGTTGTCTCACGTTCAAGCGGCTGCTTTCAATTCCATCTGAGCGAAGTATGCGGCATCGGGCGTGCGATCTTTCAGCGAGCTGTGTCCACGTCGGCCGTTGTAGAAGGCGATGTAGCGCGCGATCGATTCGCGCGCTTGGCTCACCGTCTCGTAGGCTCTCAGGTAGACCTCCTCGTACTTGATCGTGCGCCAGAAGCGCTCGATGAACACGTTGTCCCGCCAGCAGCCCTTGCCGTCCATGCTGATGGACGCGCCGCTCTTTCGCACAGCGTCGATGAAGTCGGCGCCGGTGAATTGGCTGCCCTGGTCTGTGTTCACGATCT
>JBBRRK010000265.1:0-4452 GCA_038200765.1 Nitrospirales bacterium | reverse complement strand
TCCCGGTTAGTTGATCCGCGGCGGTCCTCTGGGCTCCGGCTGATGCCGCGACGCCCATGAGAACCGCCATCGAGAGAGCAACCAGAGCCCCGTATTTCTTCAGCATGAACAAAGCATGACATTTATTCATCTATATACCTCTATATATTGGCCATGCACAATGAGTCAGGCAACCGTCCCACCGCAAGACGAACCGGTCCCGGCGGTGCAACCGTAGCAATGGTTGCGCGTGACAATCTGTCGTTGATTCAGTTGAACCGGATCAAAGTCACGGATATGGGCAGGCGCGCCATGGTTCACCGGCAGATCCAGCACCTGGTTAAAGTCGCAGTCGTAGAGGGTGCCATCCCAGCTCACGGAGATCGTGTAGCGGCACATCACTCCGGCGGCCGCTGTGGGGTTGAAGGCGTTGGCCAACCGTTCCATATACTGCTCGTAGTTGCCGCTCTCCACGAGAAACTCAAGAAACCGGCTGATCGGCATGTTGGTGATGGTATAGAGGTGGTTGAACTCGACGCCATGGCGAGCTCGGAGTTCTTTTCGAAACTGCGCTTCGATGGCCTCCTGCTTGGGAGGGAGAAACGCGCCCACCGGATTGTACGCGAGGTTCAAGGTGAGACCGCTGTCAGGCTGACCGTAGCCGAGTTGGTTCAACCGGTGAAGCGCCTCAATCGATTTCTCAAAAATACCTTCGCCTCGCTGCGCGTCGGTCTGACCGGCGCGGTAGGAGGGAAGTGAGGCGATGATTTCGACACAATGGGTAGCCAGAAAATCGGCCAAGCCTGCCTCCGAAGGAATCAGCAGCACAGATAAATTACAGCGATCCATCACATGTCGGCCGAGTCCATGAGCCTGTTCGACCAGCCATCGAAAGTTGGGATTCAGTTCCGGCGCACCCCCCGTAATATCGACCGTGGGAATGTCGGTCTTGGCGAGAGCCTGAATGCACTGCTCTGCTGTCTCTCGCGACATGCGTTCGGTCCGATCCGGGCCTGCATCCACATGACAGTGCCTGCAGGTCTGATTGCAGAGTTTACCTACGTTGATTTGGAAGACCGTCATCCCAGTGGCTCGAAGGGGGAAGTGGCCTGCTTGATCGAGCCGGGTCTCAAACGGCGAATAGCCGTTCGTGTCTGCGAGCAGCTTGAGCTGTTCAACGGCGGAGGACAGCGGATGATGTTCTCTCAGCAAGGTCAGCGGCATGTCTGTGTCCTCCCAAAAACAAAAAATCCCCTCACGAACCGAGCCGCCTCAGCGTGCATAATTCATCGCGACCAAGACCGTTTCAGGGAATCGCACCTCGCAACACCCGAAATCCAGCGCATGCCCCTGCCCGTTGGCTAACGCCCGTTGGACGGTCGGGGCGATGCGATAGCAGACCTGCTTGCCGTCCCGGAGTCCTTCGACTAAACGGAATTCGACATTCGGTCGGGCATATCCAAGGTTCGTCGCGACGATCGGGGCATGCTTGCGGGCGATCTCCAGCATCATATCCGTCATGTCGATGCCGATGATATGGCCGAAAGGACCAACCAGCCGAGCGGCTTCGAAACAATCGATGCCCCCGCCGGAGCCGATATCCAGCACCATCTCCCCTGCCCTGACCCTGTTCAACCCAGCCGGCGTCCCGCAGCCATAGGAAATGTTGAGCACCTCTTCAGGGACAAACGTCTTGAGGTGCCCCATGTCATGACTGGTCGGACAACACATCTGCTCGCCCGTGCCGGCGGCTTTGGCATAGCGATCGCTGACTGCTTGGGTGATTTCGTCTATCGGCATGGTCCCCTCGTCGCTCAAGAAACATTTCGAAATGGTCTATCTATCAATCATTCCTATTCAAGGTCAGACCTGTTCTTGTAATAGTGTGGATATCTCCATACAAACATACAGCGAGAGACTCGAGGCTTCTGTAAGCTGGCTTACAGTGATGACAGACCCGTCTTGTTGTCGTCGAAGCGGTAGAGATAGGTCGCGTACTCAATGGAGTTCTCACAGCTAAGCGAGTCAGGAGAAACATCTTGCCCCTTGATTCGGTACCAAGGTACGGTGCTCGCCGTCCCATCAATTCAGAACGTAATGACTTGATACCCCTCCGAGACGAGCTTTTTAAAGCTCGGATGTCCGTCATAGTCTCCTGCTAGCTTCACGCCGCAGGCGACGACCTGGTCTTTCACACCGAAGGCCCTCGCACAATACTCGCACGCGCCTGAGATCCGATCTTTCACCACCGTATACAGTTCGTGAAGCTTGTGATCAGGCTTTTCCAGCTCAGGGATCCACTTCGGCCCAGCACGTCGTCACAAGCCTGCCTTCTACCGCCGATATGCCCGGTACATCTGTAGTGTGGCGTACAATCTACGCCTTCATTGTATTTCAGAATTTGTGAGGTGCCTTACAGAGGAGTGGCGAGGCCGCGCGTAAGATCGTGCGCATGATGCGAACACGCCTATCACTCACGAGGGGGTACGCCATGAGGTGCGATCGACGCAATGGCCTGATGGTGAGCGAGCGGATTTATGATGTTCGGGTGATGAGCAGCGATCTGCGTGTCGACGGGTATTGCTGTATCATTTGCGGAAATCTTGTCGATACCGTGATTCTCGATAACCGATCGCGCTCGACCGACGCGGTCGAGCCGATCATGTTCAGGAGCCCTCGCATGCCGCAGCTCGTGGCGGT
Source organism: Nitrospirales bacterium (assembly GCA_038200765.1). Taxonomy (GTDB): domain Bacteria; phylum Nitrospirota; class Nitrospiria; order Nitrospirales; family Nitrospiraceae; genus Palsa-1315. Next base: position 1,773 of record JBBRRK010000265.1, on the reverse strand, counting down.
GTAAGGCAGCGTGAGCACCGATGTGGTCACGAGTCATCGAGCTCACAGCAAAGAGTTCCGTCAGAGAATTGGGGCGTCGGCGGCTCACCCGTCACGAGCGAGGCGCTGAAGAGGTGGCCGCACAAGGCAAGTAACGGGCGTTCATCACACATACACACGAAGGAGGACGAACATGGAGTTTCAGATTCATACGAAGGAGACGGCTCCGGAGGGGTCTCGCGCGACGCTCGAAGCGACAGCGAAGAAGTACGGGTTTCTTCCAAATTTATTTGGCGTGCTCGCGGAATCGCCTACGGCGGTGCAAGCCTACGCGGCCATCAACAAGACCCTAGAACAGAGCGCGCTCACTCCCGTGGAGCAGCAGGTGGTGACGTTGACGGTCAGCGCCGTCAACAACTGTGCCTATTGCATGGGGGCGCATTCCACCGTGGCGAGGATGGTACGCATGCCCGAGGACGTGCTCGCGGCCTTACGGGAGCAGCGACCGTTGTCGGACCACAAGCTCCATGCGTTGCGCGCGCTGGTGCTGTCCGTTCTGCGTCGTCGCGGGTGGGTGCCGGAGGCGGATCTGGAGAGCGTGGTCGCGGCGGGCTACACGCAGCGGCACGTGTTGGATGTACTTACGATTGTGGCGCTCAAAACACTGAGCAACTATGTGAGCCACATTGCGCACACACCGCTCGACCCACAGTTTGCGTCGCAGGAGTGGAAGGCTCAGGCCGCCACCGTCGCCTGACAAAAGGGCGATCCGGCTGGGAAGATCATACCATCCCAGCCGATCCCGCCCCGTATTCATCGGTCGAATTATCCTCATAACTGTAAGCTACCTCACAGCGGGTCTAGCTCTCGACCGGTAGGATGTGAGAGTATTATTCGGGCGTGGACCAACGTTGTGTCGGGGACATGATGTTCTCGCACTCTAGAAAGGAGGTCTCTCGATAAGTGGGTCATGACGTGGAATCAGACAGCGACTATGTTCAGTTAGTCGGCAAGCGAGTCGTTCTAGATAGTGTCGTCACGAGATAGCCGCCCAAAGAGCGATGCACCTGATTTGTACGGCGGCGAGGAATGACGCGGTATGTTTGGCGTATCGGGTGGCGATACCGCGCCAGCGTTTGAGATGCAGGAATGCGTTCTCGACCAGATGCCGCAGTTTGTACAGTTCCTCGTCGTAAGGTCGTTGCGTGGTTCTGTTTTTTCTGGGCGGAATCACCGCGTGCATGCCCCGGCTTGTGGCCTGATTGACGATCGCATCGCTGTCGTAGCCTTTATCGGCAATCAGATGCTCGGCCGCGATCCCTTCCATCAGGCGGCCAGCTTGCGTGCAATCTGCCACGGTACCTTGCGTGACAACGACTCTGAGCGGCATACCATGCGCATCCACGGCCAGATGTATCTTGGTGTTGAGCCCCCTTTTGTCCGGCTCATCTCTTGATTGCCGCCCTTGGCGCCTGCCGCGTGCGGGTGCACTTTACAATGACTGGCGTCGATCATCAGCCATTCATAGTCTGGCTCATCGATCAGGGTTTCGAGCAGTTTCTCCCACATCCCTTTGTCCCGCCAGCGGCAAAACCGCCGCTGCACGTTCTTCCAGTCACCCAAGTCCGGCGGCAAATCCCGCCACGGGGCGCCGGTGCGCAAAATCCAGAACACGGCATTGATAAACAAGCGATTATCCTTCGCGATGCCGCCCCAAACGCCCTCGCGCCCGGGCAAATGCGGCTCCAGCAATTCCCACGTTCTATCGGATATATCGTGTCGACGATGTGAGGG
>JBBRRK010000264.1:0-4521 GCA_038200765.1 Nitrospirales bacterium | reverse complement strand
CAGTGAGGGTGCCAAGAATCTCGATGCATCCACTCGCCACACAGGCTCCGTCACGTTGCCAGCGTGCCATGACCGGGAGACACCGGAACGGCTCAATGAATCCACGAACGAACCGTTAAACCAATCAACGAAAGGAGCATCAGATGCCCATTCAAACAGGTGACCGGGTGCCGTCTGCCACGTTCAAGCAACTTACCGACAACGGCGTAGCCGATATCGATACGGCGACGTTGCTCAAAGGTAAGAAAGTCGTGCTCTTCGGCCTACCAGGTGCGTATACGCCGGTGTGTTCAGCCTACCATCTGCCCGGCTTCGTCGCCAAAGCCGATGACCTGAAGGCTAAGGGCATCAGTGCCATCGCCTGTATCTCCGTCAACGATCCTTTTGTCATGCAGACATGGGGCAAAGAGCATGGGGCCGACGGCAAGGTCATGATGCTGGCGGATGCGGACGGCGCGTTCACTCGCGCGATCGGCCTGAGTTTTGACATGCCAGAATTTGGTTTGAACGGACGCTCAGAGCGCTATTCGATGGTGGTTGAAGACGGAGTGGTGAAATCCATCAACATTGAAAAGAGTGTACTTGATCACGGCATCAGCAGCGCTGCCACGTGCATGCTACACACGTGAGAAACTGACCTCGCCCTTTGGAGGTGCAAGATCCTCTGTGAGGGTTAGGCCGAAAGGGAAGCTGGAGGTGTGGGCAAGGCTTGGCGTGGGGGTCCCCAAACAGGCCCCGCCTGCCGAACAAAGTCGGGGGGCGTTTCCCTGGGCCACGAGATAGAGATTTTTCGAGCTAGCAGGCCAGGCCCTCGACTGCTCTCCACCGTCAAGAAATCATAAGGTGCCGCCCTGTCCCGTTGAATCCTGCTGTATCGCGCCGTATCAGGGACAGCAGTACACACATGGGCTTAGCAACAGCCGCCGCTTCCCCGCACACTGCGCCGTTTTCTCCAGCGCAGACCTCGTCCAGGGCCAAGGCACGATCTGGAATCTCTCGTGTGACCTTCTCCCAGTAAACTGGACCGTCCATAAAAGAAAAATCTAACTCTCCCCTAATTCCGTGGACACCGGTTACGCCACAGTCATCCTCGACGGCCACACTATCGAAATCCTCCACAACCGACACCCTGAACGCATCCGACTCGCGGCATCGACTGCTCGGAGAAGGGCCAGCCTACGGCAAGCGAGCGAAGCAAGCCATCTCTAAACTTGCCTTCTGGAAAGAAGTCACGATCCAGACCCACGGCTAGGACAAGTACAAGCGCACCCTTACCCTTGCTGATGTGCCTCTGCCCGATGGCACGAATGTCAATCACTTGCTCGTCAAAGACGGCTGGTGCTACCGAAAGCCTGCGCGAGGAGTACGACGCGACCCCGCATTATTCATGATGGTTCGTCATGAAATCGTGCAGTCGCCACGCGAGACAGGCCCGCGGAGCTGCGAGGGAGGGAGGCATACGTGAAAACCGTATGTTGACCGACCGAGTGGCGAGCCCGCCTGCCTGGATACCGGACTACCATGCCAGGCTCGTCCCAGCGGCGAATCCGCGAATGCAGCAGAACCATTCATGAATAATGCGGGCTAGAGGGGTCAGACGTCGAGGAGCGAGAGGCGAGAATCCCTGGGGCATTGCGGAAGGTACGAGTTCCCACCCGTTGGGGCGCTATATGGATTTTCTCTGCTCATCTCCCCTACGCCGCTTTTGCTTCCCTCCTATGTGGTTGCGCTCCTGCTCGTAGCCCACGGCGGCGTAGTACAGCACAAGATCGAAGAACTGGCTGAGCAGGTGCAACAGTTCCAGCTCCCCGTGCAGTTCCATGGCGCTCTCTGACAGACCTTCGCGCTGGATGAAGGCGCGCACGTGCTCCTTGGTGGAGATGATGGCCCAGACGAAGTGGCTGTAGGCCACGCTCTGCTGAGCACGCGCCGCGCCCAGCTCGGTGTAACGCCGTTCCACCTGGGTCTCGGTCTTGTCCAGCAGCCAGTCACTCAGGTTGCGGTAGATCTCGCGAGTGCGGGCTTGGAGTTCGCTTGCAGGAACTTTGCTCAAATCGCTACACCTGGGAGAGTTCCACACCTTCTCGCTGAGGTCGCGGGAAAGCTGTTCGATGTGATTCTCGATGAGCCGAACCAATCGAATAGCCAGCATGGCCCACCTCCAGGTAAAACACGCGTCTGCGTTGTGGAATTCGTGGCCCCTAATTCTGGCCGGAGAACTTACTAGATAGATGGCACCAACGTCAATCACTCGCTCGTCAAAGACGGCTGGTGCTGGTGGTATCGAAAGTATGCGCCGGGGAATACGGTGCTGGAAGGGCGAGAGAACGAAGCACAAAAGGCGAAGAAAGGCTTGTGAGTTGATCCTGGCCAGGTGCCGCTGTGGGAGTGGAGGAAGTGGTGAAAGGGGGGTCGGCGGTGGGGAATTGTTGGTAAAGTTGGGGACATCATGGCTACACGCTGGCCCAAGCCAGAGACGGAGCTTCTTGAGCTCGTTCAGAAGGTTGATACGATTCTGAGCGGCCAAGAGGCTCCTACATCCATTCGTGTCATCCCTGCCCCTGGACTCATTCATGATCTGCTGAAGGTTGAAATTCCGCTCACCACTAAGAAACAGGACCCAAGACCTGCATGCTACGAAGGGGGGACTTAACCCTCCGCGTGGTGAATTGGTGCAACCAGCGTTATGGGGGGCAAGATGCTCCACGAATTCAGGGTAGGGAGAACAGTCCTTCTGCTACGGGTGATATTTGAACCCTTCCTTTTCCTCTGTTCTATGGCCGCGCAGAATATTTCTGTTCAAGAACTGAGCAAACGTACCGTTCGCCGGGCGGAAGAAAGCCGTTACGTGACAACATACTCGATTCCATCAAGGAGCTTGCCCCTGGACTACGAAATGCGCTTTCCATAGAGGAGCTGGGATCTATCGAGTAGGTCTTTGAGGTAGGACACAACGCGTTCGCGGAGATCGAATCAACCCAGAACTTCCTCCTTGTAACTGATGCCACTGCCGATCTCTACGCAGCGGCATTCCATCTCACAGCGAGAAATCGGCATCATGGGCCGTCCGAATGGGCCTCATTGCAAGCGGCGGAGAAAATGTTGAAGGCATATCTGAAAGACAAGACCGGAGGATTTGAGCGCGGGCATATTCTGGAGCCTTTAGTGCGGGAAGCTCCGGGTGCTGGTCTTCGTCATCTGGATCGGCGATTGCTGACAGCCATCCAATGTTCGCCGGGTGTACGCTATGGTGACGAACCCATGAACCATAAGGGTGCTATGGATGCTCACCATGCTTCGCTGGGAATCTGTGGGCAAGTAGCAAGACAGCTCAGCGTGGGCGAGTAAATTCATGAACAGTGAACTCCCAGACTGCTGCGCTGTGTCTGTTGATGACCAGTCTGGTGTCCCTTTTCACTCCCCTGCCTGCCGAACAAGGCCGGAGGGATCGATCCCCTGGGCCACGGGGTTGAGATTATTTTTGCGAGCCTGCCAGCGTCTCGCCTGGCTCCACTGTCAAATAACTGTCACGTGGCTACCCTGTCTCGTTGATTCCTGCTGTATCGCGCCGTATCATGGACAGCAGTACACACAAGGCGTTATGCAACGGTGCGACACAGGGAGACACGGCAAGCCATGCACGACGTTCCTTTCAGGGTCTAGCACCCGCAAGGGTGTGCAGGTTCAAATCTCGCCTTCGGCACCACTGTTCTTCACTGCTCCAATCGTAAGTGGGCCACACGTTAGATTGCTATATCCAATCTCTTTCTGACGCACGTGACGTGAGTCCCACTGAAATGAGTGCCATGTCTGATGATGTCAGACTTCAATTCGCAGAGGTATCCGTCAGATGCTGAATCGTTTCATGAGAACACCGCTTCTCTTTTCATTGGCCTTTATAGCAGCCATCCTCCAGGGTGGCTGTGGCCTTGCCCGAAGTCTGGATGCGATGGCGCACGAGGACTCCGTGCAAGTAGAGCCAGCGGTGACGGTCCATCCCAGAGAAATCAAGGACGTGCTCTATAATCCAGGAATGGGGTTAGCCGATTTTCATTTCGGATTCGAACATCCCCCGTCGACTGATCAGTACCCGCGACAAACGGTGGCCTATTTCCGGTGGTCGTGGTCTGACCTTGAGCCTGAGGAAGGACGGTATGCGTTTGATTTCGTGGATCGAATCATCGGCCAAGCCAAAGCGAAGGGAGAGACGTTAGCCTTTCGTATTATGACGGAGTACAAGGCCGGCTCGCCCGCATGGCTGCTCCAGAAGAGCGTGGGGAGTGTGCCGGTAGGCGGAGGAGTCTTTCCTGACTACAACAACCATACCTTTCTCCTGTACCACGAAAAACTTATCAAGGCCTTCGGGGAACGGTACGCTGGTTCACCGGATATCGATCATGTTGATATCGGTTCAGTCGGCTGCTGGGGCGAGTGGAATATCGCCTGCTGCCAGGGAGTCGAAGCACAGTGCAAACAGTATTTTCCTGTTGAGGAAAATCAGATCAAGATCACAGACTGGTA
>JBBRRK010000263.1:0-4535 GCA_038200765.1 Nitrospirales bacterium | reverse complement strand
CGTCGCGATTCGCGCGGAACCGGATACGGCGGGTCGCCGTCCCTCATGCCGAGGGAAGTCGGCCACCGATTCCGAGAACGCGCAGAATAGTGGCCGGATTCCCGTCGGAATCAGTGGCCGGGATGGGTCGGAATACGCACTTTGGGGGCACATAGACGTTGATCCGACCCTCTAGCGACGTTTTGCGATCAACGTAACCAATCAATGGCAGATGATCGTACTCCCCCCATTTCCCAGCAACTTTGAACGAGCTGGAACCTGCCACTGGATCGGTGTGGGTTTGTGATTCATTGGCGTACTGGAAAGTGCGTTCAGTTGTTCCGCAATCGATGTATTCCTCCGGCTTGTCTGTTGAAAAGGAGACGTTAATGATGCGAGAGACCTTCTCGACGTTATTGATGACAAAGAAGCTCTTTGCTAACTGACCGATTAACAGGTCCCACGTATCTGAGAATGGGAGCCTCACGACGGCTTCATTCCCCACTGGTTCTGCTTTAATGGGTTCGCGGTACTGATTTCCTGATGTCCCTGGAGTTGCGCACGATGACAATAGGCAGGCTAAGATCGTGAGACAAAGGAACTGACCAGCAGTAAGCAGTGATCGAGGCATAATTGTCCTTTCTGAATTCCGGTTCTCTAGTGTGTCGTCCCCTGGCCACCCGCTGCCCCATCTCAATAATTTCTCGCAACCGTTCGAGCAGCTTCATTGATTGTCGTGATTCAGCTAGCCCCAAGTTTATGTGCATTGGGTAGTGAGTAGCCTACAACCCCCAACTGTCTACTTATCAGGGGACGACTAGAAAGTATGGGTTTAAACAGGCAAGATTGAGGTTCTAAATCAGCACCTTTAAAAGCCTCATGTTCGTGATAAAGGTTGGCGACGAAGAGGCCAGCGAGTGCGTTTATGCAGTTCAGCAACGTCGCATTTTCAAACTTAAGAGATCGGTTATGTTTCACACCATTGTAGGCAAGCCACCAGGAAGGAGAATTAACGGTTTGCCATTCAGGAAATGGCGACATATCTATGCTCATAATGATGTTTTGAACCCTGAACGATGAAAGGTTAAGTTTGGGTTCTAAGGTTGATCGCCATTGAACAATAGTTGCCGCATCCTTTTCACCAAGGCGGGTACAGAGTTGTTTTAAAACAATTTCGGCTTCAGTGCTTGCTGCGAAGAGCAGGTGCATGAACTCTACAGAGTAAGTCCCCAGGTTAGCAGAAGAAAACTCAACATATCTCCGACAAGCTAAAAAGTCAGATTCGAGGACAATATAGTAGTCCCAATACCTCATCAGACCGTCGCTTCTTCGAGGGACATGGTTTCGCGTTTGGGGCGGTTGTCGTTCATGGGAGGCTCTTAACGGATTCCTGTGCGAGTCGTTTGACCCAGTACGCTACCCGACGCTGCACTTGCTTCTCAACTACTACGGTTTCCACGCCATACTCCTGGCCTCGAACCCACCGCACAGTCACCGCAGCCACAAAGAGGCCTTGTTGATTCGGTAACGTGATCGTTAAGGGACAGGTCGGCCCAACTTGCAGCGGCAGATCGCAGGAGAGACGCCACCCCTTCACCGACAGATTCCAGACAAGCCCATGACCTTCATCCAATCCCGCGTGATAGGTCACAGGGCAACAGACGGGGAAGCGCCGGTCTGGACGAATCGAGAAGGCCATGAGGGCGTCCCAGGGTGGTCTCTGATTGTAGGAGGGTGGTGACACACGGCGCAATAGCCAGAAGGGGAGGCACCGCTGGGATGGTCCGCTTCTCTTCAGAGATTACAGTGCTGCGCCTCCTGACGCCGCTCAAATGACCTACGAAGCCGCGAAGTAGCGGGTGGAGCCCTACACCAAGATTGTGGGAGAGTTGCCTGAGATGCGACGGGACACCGTCACTCTGGTGAGTCAGGCGATCGAGGAGACACGGCAGGCGTATGTGTTGGTGAACAATCGGTCGGAAGGCAACGCGCCGATGACGGTTCAGACCCTTGTAGAGAGACCACAAACCGATCCGTGCGGAAGTACAGGCCAGTCACTTACAGTCACCGTGTCTCCCAGTTCTTGGCACGAGAGTGGGAGAGAAATACCGGGTTAGCCAGCTTGGCCGCATGATACATCGAATTGACTTCAGTCATAACGTTGTCTCCTTCCCTGTTGCCCATGGCATCCTATCAGCCCCATCTTCCCTTGTATGAGCAATAGTGATCAGCCCTGGATACCTCGACTTTGGTATATTTGCGTCATCGAACGAGCCGCTGATGAAGAGTCTGCCCAATCTGCTGACACTGAAGGTGGGATGCACTTGGTACAAGGGATGCCGATAGTTCACGTCACCGGATGTCGGCAGGGTACGCGGGAATTCACTTATAACGCACCATACGCTCGGGGACGTAACCAATGATTCGAACGAGACGGGAGAACCGGACGACAATCAGACCACAGCATGTAAAAGAGAGACGGAATGGATCACGACTGGTGACCGTTTGTCCAAGGAGGAAACATGGGAGATCATCGTCAGAAAAGAATTGAAGAGATCGCTGCTGAGATAACCGGGCCTATTGTGGAGGCGATTATCACAGCCGGAGCCAATGGCAACGATGAACGTCTTTCCGATACTGCGAAAGCCAAAGCAATAGGAGAGGCCGCCAGAGTCATATATGAGATGGTCTTTACTGGAGTTCTTGCCAGTCTGAAGCCAGGTACATCGAGTGCGCTGCCAAAACCGGGTGAGCTTCTTGACCGTGTCACTGGGAAACCAGTCCTGGCCTCTCAAGAGTGAGTACGGTGATCCTGGATCGACCTCAAGAAATGAAAATGTATTCAAGAAGAATGCGTGTGACGAAGGGCGAAGCGCACCAGCCCTGCTTGGCGAGTTCCTGATTGAGGTTCGTGCCATCGGGCAGGATCACGTCTCCAAGGAAGCGTTTGTACTTGTCGTGGCCGTGGGTCTGGACCGTGACGTGTTTCCCGAAGGCGAGTGCTGAGGCGGCCTGCTTGGCCTTCTGGCCGTAGGCTTGACCTTTCTCAGGGCAATCGATGCCGCTGAGGCGGATGCGTTCAGGGTGTTGGTTGTGCAGGACTTCGAGGGTGTCGCCGTCGAGGACAGGTTTCCTGGGAGCGTGGAAGTCCGTGGAGTTCTGCTCGGGGGAAGGGTTAGGCGACATAACGCCTCACCTCGAAAAAGTGAGGTTTCATGGAACTTTCGTTGAGTCTCCAAAGATACAGTAGGATGGGTTAGCTTCGTAGGGGATAAGAAAAGGGGTCGGGAGTCTTTGTTGGATCGCCTTGCCCGCGAGCGTGGCACACCTTCATCGAAGCGAGGATCTGTTGGTCCTGGCTAGAGGGACACGAGACCATCTTTAAGATAGACCGTCGGAAGTCGCAACTCTGTTCCTGAAAGTGGATTTTACCGATTGCATTTCGCCCGGTTAGTCGCCTAGGCTATACATACTCAACTACCGTCCCCTCATTGCGCGACTTCTGTGGAGATCAGTCCCCGTGATGATGATTCCAACACACATTCATTTTCCCGCGAAGCATGTCCTGTCGAATGATACCCGCTATTCCGGCGGGGAGAGGAGGCTATGATGGCCGATGTGATTCGAACTGCTCAATATTTTAAGGTGCAGATTGGGGATAAACCAGGGACGTTAGCCGGCGTGCTTGCTCCACTGCGTGAGGCTGGAGTGAATCTGCTGGCAGTGCATGCGTTTCCTCGGAGTCGCCGCACACAGGTAGACGTGGTGCCGGAAGATCCCGCTGCGTTCAAGACCGCCGCGAAGGCGCTTAAGTTGAAAGTGTTGGGACCGAAAATGTGTTTGCTGGTGGACGGCGATGATCGCCCAGGGGCGCTGGCCGATCTGACTGATCGGCTTGGTTCAGCCAAGATCAACATGATCGCGATGACTGGCCTCTGTGCCGGCGAGGGACGCTTCGGCGCCATCCTATGGGTTAAGCCCGGGGATGTGAAGAAAGCCGCCAAAGTTTTGGCGTCGGCGTGAGTTCGCGACGCACGTCCGCTACTCCGGCAAGTGGAGACAGAATAGGATCTCAGGTTTTGCAATGCAACATTGTGGAACTTGTCCTCGCATGAAGAGTCAGCCATGATGATGGGGGCCTTTCGGGTGGGAGATGGCTCCATGGATTTCTCTGACGAATGCGCCATGTGTTGGGCTGAGCCAGCCACCGGCACGGTGTTCATCCGGTTTTCTTCCGCGATGAAATTGCATTTTCCTCCAGTCAATCCCGCAGGCGTTAGTGGCCCGCATCATCGTACGGATAGAGCGCTTGCCGTCTGATCCGTTTCCAGTCCAATCGACAAATTTACAAGGTGCCGAGCGGTTGCATCGCTTGCGGGTCGGAGATTACCGCATCGTGTATGAGGTAGATTCGGATGTCCGGCATCGAAGGGATGTCTATCGCCGGCTTCCTTAGCGGGGGTGTAAGCTGCCGAAAATTCTCATCGCCTCGTCCGCGCGTGGTGATGTCAATTGCATCAAAAGCATAATCGGAGGTAACGGATGAAATCTGGAGA
>JBBRRK010000262.1:0-4563 GCA_038200765.1 Nitrospirales bacterium | reverse complement strand
TGGAGCCGATTCGCAAGGCGGCCGAGACGATTCGCCGGCACATCGACAACATCCTGACCTACGACGAGCATCCGGTCACCAACGCGAGGAGCGAGGGGCTCAACAGACAGATCCAAAACATCAAAAGCATGGCCGCTGCGGTTTCCGCTACACCGAGCCCTTCAAGACGGCGATCTACGTTCGCTGCGGAGGGCTCGATCTGTACTCATGCTAAAGCCGGAATCCCCCGAAATAGAAAGGGCATGATGGGTGAGGCGCAAGAAGCAGATCGGTGCGACGTGCGAGGCGCTCGGGGTCTCGCGCACAGGCGTTTATGCCAGGCGAACTTGATTGCCAGTGCCCGAGCGAAGGACAACGAACAACTGCTGGCCAGGGGCAAGCCAGCTTCCTCGCCAGCGACTGTACCTACGGCGTTCGGCGTGTCTGGCACGACCGGCCGGCGGACGGTCGACGCACGCAGTGGCGCCGAATGTGCTCGACCGGACATTCACCACCGCGTCAACATCCGCAAATGGGTCGCGGATTTCCCAGACCTCTGGACCGCCGAAGGCTGGCTCTACGTGGCCACGGTCGGTGATCTCTTTTCTCGACGGGCCGTCGGCTGGTCCATCCATGCGACGGTGACCGCGCAACTCATCACCGATGCACTCGTGATGGCGCTTGTCTGGCGGGGCAAGCCCGATGCCGTGCTGCATCACACTGATCGGGACAGCCAGTACACCAGGGAGTCCTTCCAACGGCTCCTGGTCGACCACGGCGTCATCGGTAGCATGAGCCGGGCCGCCAACGTCTGGGACAATTCGGCCATGAAAAGCTTCTTCTCTTCCCTGAAAACCCAACGCATGGGGGCCAAAACGTACCGGACGCGAGCCCAGGCCGAGGCCGACGTATTCGATTACATCGAATGCTTCGACAATCCCAAGCGACGGCACTCGACACTAGGCTATCTCAATTCGATGAAGTTCTAAAGGTAGGCAGAATTAGCGTAGGTTGGTGTCAACTAAACCGGCAGCAGCTCACTGATAGGTCTACCAGCGCTCGTGGATAGGTGTGACGGTCCAGCCCGTGTACCGGGTCTCATACAATGTTATCACGCGCAGCGCCTCCTCGACCGGCACTCCGCGGCCCGAAAGCCGGCCAAGCCGTCGATTCTGTAACCCCACGGCGCCCGCCCGTCATATCGGCCAATCCAGCGGTGGAATGTCCGCTCCATCACCCCGAGCATTTCGGCCGCCTCCGCCATCGTCACGTCCCGCCGTTGTTGTCGCTCGTACCGCGCCTCAAACCACATCGATCTCATCTCCTGTATGATCCTCGCCCGTGTCATCGTGGCCCTGATTGAGCGCGTACCCTCACCCGGACAGATGATGTGCTATCTACAGTTTCTATCGAGAGAGTTGACGCAGACAGGGGCTTGCTGTACGATGACTTCTACATCGTTGCTGCAGTAGTCCGGCGGCACGGCTGTATACACCATAACGGACTTCGCGATCGCATCGCGACCAGGTCCTGTCGGAGTTGATGCCTTCCTGGTTTCTCTCCCCTCGGTTCTCTGATCCCGTCATAATGCGATCATACTGAAAGGAAAGTGCATTGCACACCTCTGTTCACACGAGTTTTCATACCCTTGGTCTCTCTGAACCGCTCTTACGGGATTTGACAGCAGCGGGCTTGCTGGTTCCGACTCCCATACAAGCTCAGGCCATTCCGCCAGCCCTTGAGGGCCGGGACGTCATCGGTTGTGCACAAACCGGTACCGGAAAGACAGCCGCGTTTCTTGTCCCCATGATCGAACGGCTAGCGGTCTTGCCGAAAGGTCAGCCGCAAGCCTTGATTCTCGCACCAACGAGGGAATTGGCATTGCAGATTTTTGGTTCAATCGAAAAACTCGGTCGAAGCCACCGGATTTCTGCCACAGTCATTGTTGGGGGGAGCGATATGCAGGCGCAGATCAGAGGGTTACGCCAACGGCCCGATATTCTGGTTGCCACACCAGGGCGTTTGCTGGATCACATGTGGAACGGGACGATCAATTTAGCCCCGATTAAAATTCTGGTGCTCGACGAAGCTGATCGGATGCTCGATATGGGTTTTGCTCCACAGATCAATCAGATTCTCGATGCATTGCCGCTGGAGCGGCAGACGTTGCTCTTTTCCGCAACGATTCAGGCGGATATCACTCGCCTTGTTCAAGCGAGCCTACATGGCGCTGTTCATGTCATGGTAACCCCTGCCTCGACGACGGCCGAAGGTGTGACCCAGACACTGCATCATACGACCTCACATGAGAAGACGAATCTACTGGTGTCGTTATTGGGGACGGAACGAGGGACCGTCCTGGTATTCGCTCGGACAAAGAGTCGGGTTGATCGACTTGGTCAGATGCTTGAACAAGCTGGTCACCGCGTCGCGGTCATTCACGGAGACCGAAGCCTGCCCCAGCGCCTCCGTGCTCTTGACGGATTTAAACGGGGACAGGTCAGGATTCTCGTCGCGACAGATATTGCAGCCCGCGGGATTGATGTGGCCAATATCGGCCACGTGGTGAATTACGATTTGCCGAATTGTCCGGAGGACTATATTCATCGTATTGGACGGACAGCTCGGATGAAGATGACCGGGCGAGCCACCAGCTTTGTGACCTTCGAGGAACGTGATCAGCTGCACGCGATTGAAACGTTGTTGGGGCATCCTGTGCCGTTGGCAGAAGGAAGCCTTCGCCCCCATGATCGCGCGCACTCAAGGATACCTGAACGTTCCAGAGGCGACCGTCAGCGGTGGGGGGCGTCTGGTCGAGGACCGACACCGGCATCAGCCGAGGTTCCCGTCATCCTCTATAGGGAGCGAGGTTTCTGAGGATGGAGTCTTACGGTGAGAGCAGAGGGAACCGACGCTTATTGATTGATCGGCGATGAGGCGTCGGTGGTCGGAGAAGTCTGAACGCGACACACCCAAAGGTTGACGGGCTGCAGATGGGGAAGAAATGACCGAGAATTTCTGACGGCATAAAGGTCTGGTTTCGTGGGGACGGACATGAAGTTTTCGTCGATGGGCTGACGGAATTGGTCGTTGGCCCTGCCGAAATCGATAGTTGGACACAGTATCTGGTCAATGTCTGAGATCCCGACCGAACACTGGCGATTGAAAACGATTAGCTGACCCTGACCGATGCGGGTGGTGTCGGGCTGAAAGTTAAACAGAAGGGTGAGTATCACCCTGTACTCACCCAATAACCGCAGGCATTTTTTGGCGCCGACCATTTTGCGCAGGCAGCGTGACAGGAGTGATATGCGGGGGCTCTCGGTATCTCTAATACAGAGGCTCTTGTGGGCCCCACTGAAGTCCGGCTAAATCTGGATCCTCACCCTCTGTGTTTAGCGGGCGATCGGGCTTCTCGGTCTTGCGCTGTTCACGGCGGGCGTCTTTTTCACGCCGCTGAATTTGTTTCGCTTTCTCACGATCTCGTTTTGCGATGGTTGTTTTTCCTGCTCGTCCGATGGCGCCCTCCTTTGCTCCTATTTGAGCCGCTAATCGCCCACTGTTTCCATAAACCTCTTCTCCTCTGGAGGGGGTTACGACGGCTTTGTCGCCCCACGACGTCTCTTGCTGCTTGGGTCAGGAGCATGGTCGGTGGCCTTGGCTTCTCGTTCAGCCGTGCGTGAGCGAGTGCCTTGGCCGAACCCACGGCTTGCCATGTTCGACACTTGCCGACGGATGTCTTCCATTGTGGTCGTCAGACTGGTATCAAGAGGATTTGGAAGGCCGAGCACTTCCCATCGGATTTTTGGTTTCCGTGTCGCCCGTGCTCGGTTCTTTCTCGTCTTGTCGGCTCGCCACCCAGTGGATAGCTTCATACGTGCTCCTTTATGGAACCTGGCATCTCCAACGTTGGAAAACACTCGATGGAGATGAGGGGGTCGGATGGAACTAGTAATACCATTCCGTCCATTTCCCTGCCGGCCGTCTACGCGCAGAAAATGAAGGAATGTATGAGCCGCATCTACTAGGATTACTCGCGCTGAAATAATCAGATGAGATTCAAGGCGCGCAAAGGCTCATGCTAGCTCATATGACCGTAGAGAATACCATGGGTCATGGCGAGAGTCAAATAGTGTAGTTAGCTAAGTATGTATATAAATCTGCATAGAGGGCAGGCCTCTTGGCCTGCATTGCCCCTTTGGATTGTTGAGCGGCAGATTGTAAGCGGTGTGCCGTATGCGTGGTATCAATTGATCTAATCGTCGGGAAAGGAAGCCATCAAAAGTCAGCGATCATAGGCATCGTACAACTAACGCTGATGAGTCATTGGCAAGAACTGAGGATAATTGAGGAATTTTCCGATTGGGGAATTGGGACATACTGTTTGTGAGTGGTGCGTATAGGCAGTGTTCGTGCGGATGAGTTTGTTTGCTCCTGAGCGTCCTCCGAAATTTCGTCTTCCACGGGTGACGTATAATCGCCGTCACCATGAAAGGGGAGACGATGAAGATACCGAAGCAGCCATACACCTCCGAGTTTAAGAACGTGGCAGTCACGCGAGTCAAAGACGGGCTGACAGCCGGA
>JBBRRK010000261.1:0-4573 GCA_038200765.1 Nitrospirales bacterium | reverse complement strand
TCGCCTCAGCTGGTGTTGCCTCGACTGGCCAGGCGACAGCTCCGTGACCGCTATCCCGAACTGATTCCCCAGGCCAATCAAGCGCCTCGCGTTCCTGTGGCCTATTTCCATGGCTGCGCGGCGAACTATTTCGATGATGGGGTGGGGGATGCCGTGATCGCCGTGCTGAGAAAACATGGGGTCGAGCCGGATCTCCCGCCGCAACGTTGTTCCGGGACGCCGATCGAAACCTACGGACATCGTGCGCTGGCCAAAGAAGGGGCGCGGGTCAATTTGGCGTCCATGGCAGGGTATGACAAGGTGGTGACCGGCTGTGCCTCCTGCACCCTCATGCTGAAGGACTACCCAACCCTGTTCGCCGGGCAACCGGAGCAAGCAGCAGCCCAGGCCTTGGCCAAACGGGTCACACATATTTCGGAGTTTGTGGCGCAGTCACCGGTGAAGCCGGCCATGGCCAATCCACAACCTACGACGTGCAAGGTGGCCTACCATTCCTCCTGCCATTTGCGAGCCGCGGGAGTCACGAAGGAGCCTCGTGCGATTCTGGCAGGGTTGCCGGGCGTCGAGTATGTCGAGATGCCGGATGCCGATCGCTGTGCGGGCGGGGCCGGGACCTATCTCGTGAAGGATTTCGAAACGTCGCAGCGCATTGTCGAGCGCAAGCGGCGGGCCGTCGAACAGAGCGGCGCCGAGGTGGTGGCGACAAGTTGTCCTGCCTGCATGATTCAACTGCGCACAGGACTGCAGGGTGCAGCGGAGGTGAAGCATGTGGCCCAGTTGCTTCAAGAGGCCTACGAGGCCGCAGACCGGCAGCCGAGATAGCAGGCTGCGGGAAAACTCAGTTGACGCTCAAATCCCGCGGTGTTCTTACGCGTGGCGTTGACACATGAACAACTTGCAGGATGCTCAAACAGGCCGTCCAGCAAGGCCGCAGCGAGCGAAGAGGCGAGGAGGTACGGACCGCACTTCGTGGGGCCGTTCGCCCGTGCAATAGATCTTGGCGAACGGAAAATCCCCTCCAGTGCTTCCGACTTCCGAACAACTCTCGTTGAGCCTCTGAGCGATGCGAGAACGCCGCTAGCGGACTGTTTCAGCATCCTGCTAGATGAGCAACAGGCGACAGGCAGACAGACCAACCAACGAGGAACGAAAATCATATGGTCACCGTGCTGGTGTTTGGATTGACGCTTCGCGATGCGGTCGGAGACACAGAATTCGAATGTGAGGTCTCTGAGCCGACCACGGTCAGAAAACTCATCGAATCGAACCAGGAGCGCATGGGCCCGTTGCTCCAGTTCCTGTTGAACCGAGAACTGATGATCGCGGTGAACAAAAAAGTCAGCGGCGAAGATACGGCGGTTAAGGATGGCGATATCGTGAAGCTCTCCCACCAATCACGAACGTCGTATGATGGGACGAGAGACATTCCGACTTAATCGAATGCTAAAAAGTTCGTCAGCTTCGTTCTCGACTTGAACAGGTCCTCAACGAACCTGGCCGCCTCACCACTCGGCGGCGCGCACAAACGTGGTGCTCCTTATTCGTCGCACCGTGCGCCCCCCCGGGTACGCCTCGGGTCTTCGCTCGATGCGGCCTTGCTGGACGGCCTGTTTGAGCAGCCTGTGGGAACGGCTTCTCTTGTGCCACCCATCAGGGCCATCGAAGTGCTAGGTTGCTAAGCTGTGTGAGGCGCGAGACGGGCGACCACATCGTTGGAAAGGTGCGCATTCCCACGCATGCGCCACGCATCGCTCGTTGACAGAATCTCTTCCGTCACGTAGCCTGCGCCGGCATGTGAGCCTGCATGAAGGACATCAATGCCGCGCAACGACCAGGCCGTCCGCCAACTCGTCATCCTCAACAAACTCGAAGCGTCACGGCACGGCCTCACACTCAGCCAACTGGCCGAGGCGATCGATCCCGCAGCCACGCGCCACCCGCGAACCCTTCGCCGAGACCTCGCCGCCATCGAATCGGCCGGGTGGCCGCTACTGACCGAACGGATCGACGGACAGGTACGCTGGAAACTCCTCGAAGGGTCCCGCAACATTCCGGCGCTTCGCCTGTCTCCCACCGAACTCATGGCCCTGACGGTCAGCCGCCGCTTCATTGCGCCGTTGGAAGGGACGCAGCTCTATGCTTCGCTGCAATCGGCCCTGGGCAAAGCCTCTGCGGCATTGAGCCCACAGGGACTGGAGCTGGCACAGCAACTCGAACACACCTTTTCTATTGGGCTTGGCCCGCACAAACGCTACCGGCATCATCGTGAGGTGGTCGAGCGGGTGACGCAGGCCATCGTGCATAAGACGCGCATACAAATGCGGTACGATTCCGCGTCCCGTGGCAAGATGACTCGTCGAGAGGTCGATCCCTATCGACTCTGGTACGCCTCCGGCGGTCTCTATCTCGTCGGCTATTGCCATCTGCGCAACGAGCCGCGTCTGTTCGCGGTGGAGCGCATCAAGTCCGTGACCCCGACTGACCTCCCCTACCAAATCCCGCTTCAGTTCGACTTCGACGCATTTGTCGAGGATTCGCTCACCGTCATGCGCGGGCCGCGCATGACGGTGGAGCTGGAATTTGATAAGCCGACAGCCGCCTGGGCGAAAGATCGCATCTGGCATTCCAGTCAGCAGCTCAAGCGGTTACCGCGTGGGCGGATGCAGCTGATTCTCTCCGTAGCGGACAGCCGTGAGGTAGTGGGGTGGGTGCTCAGCTTCGGTGGAGGGGCAAGAGTCGCGCGCCCGGATACGTTACGGGCGGCAGTCGAGCAGGAAGCCATACGTATCCTGAAGCGGGCGTGACCTCGTATGTCACAACAGATCCTGAGCCGTGACACGAACAGTCGTTGCCAACTCATGGAAAAACCATGGGATGCGTATCCGTAGAAAATAGTGTAGACAAGGGACCTCGGATGTCACAGTTGTCGAGTAACATGGGCACAGCCGATTAAAATCTAAGCAAGAAGGCAGCCATGACATACAACATGCTGATTGCTACGATGCTGTGCATGTGGGCCACAACGAGCTATGCCGAGATGGGCTTTGATCAGCGCTACGAGCGGGACTACAATATCTTCAACCAGGCCACGCAGTACCAGCCGGATAACCCGCTCAATCCGGCCAACGCCTACGATCCCAACAGCGTGTTCAATCATGCGAATCGCTACGATCCGGGCAATCCCGCCAACCCGGCCAACCAATACAGCCCGAACAATCCATTCAATCCGGTGAATCGGTATCATCTCGACAATCCGCTGAACCCGGTGAACAAGTACAATCCCGATGTGCCGTTTGCGCCGCTGGATGGAGGGACAATTAGCAGGAGCAAGAAGTGATAAGAGCGAAGCTTCGTCGATTACGGAGCGAACAGTTCCGCAAGAAGGGTGAGGACATGATCAGCAGTATTGGGAGCAATCGTGCCGAGGCGTTTGACCAAGCGGACCTTGTCGACCGTGCGGAGTTGATCGAGGACGATCTGTCCCGTCTTCCGTTGAAAACGAATGGGTACGCGGGTGGGATAGGGACGGCCCTTGGTGGTCATGGGAGCCACGATGACCGTGTCGATATGCCGATTCATTTCATCGGGCGAGATGATCAGACAGGGGCGGGTTTTTCTGATTTCGCGGCCTTCAGTGGGATCGAGGCGAACGAGATAGACCTCGAAGCGGCGGATTACCAGCGCCATTCGTCGCGATCCCATTGGGAAGAGGAAGATCCTTCGCGGTCAAGGAGTTGGTCGTCGCCGGCCTGGTGCATCGCGCGGAAGGCGTCCTCCCACCCGCTGCGCGGGTGCGCCAAGGAGCGTACCACCAGCTGGTTCCCCTGGACGTCGATTTCCACAGGGCCGTCGAGATGGCATTGATGGAGCAACGATTTCGGAATACGGATGCCGCGAGAGTTGCCGATGCGGACGATCTTGGTTTTCATGAGTGAGGGCCTTTCAATCAGTGTGGCCACCATGTAATTACATCGGACGTAGCGCTTCTGTCAAGAAGCGGTGGAGAAATCTTGGTTGAGATGGGTGTCACATTGGTGGGTATGCAGATGAATTCGGTGAACCAGTACAACTCCGACGTACCCTTTGTGCCGTTGGATAGCGGAGACAGGAGAATGCGCAAGTGAGAGATGAGCGTGGCCTGGAAGAAGAGGGCGAATGAAAAAACCAAAGCACTATCTTGCCCATGTGCGTCGGAAGGAAGATGGGTTCTTTGAGATTCATCAGCTTGAAGAGCATTTGCGCGCGGTGGCCGATCTCACGGGAGAGTTCGCTTCGACCTTCGGGCATTCTGATTGGGGGCAACTCGCAGGGCTCTGGCATGACCTCGGGAAATACTCCGCGGTCTTCCAAGGCTATATCGCTCGCGGAAGCGGCTTCGATCCTGAAGCGCACATCGAAGGCGGTATGGGACGGGTGAATCACTCCTCTGCGTGAGCCCTCCATGCTGTCGAAAAGCTCGGCGGCAAAGGTCGGCTCTTGGCCTATCTCATCGCAGGACATCACGCTGGCTTGCCAGACTGGCACTCAGACGAACATGCCCTCTCATCGCTGTCTCAACGGCTGGAGGATGGGC
>JBBRRK010000260.1:0-4594 GCA_038200765.1 Nitrospirales bacterium | reverse complement strand
GTCTGAAGCTCTCGACCACCCTCTATGAAATGCTACAGCTCCTGAGCCTGACCATGTTTGAACGAATGCCATTGGATCAACTCCTTGCACAAGCCGTGATCGAAGACACCGCGCACATTCCAGATAAACAGCTGATCTTGTGCGAGTAACGTTGGGACACTTCTGCTTCCACCACATGAATCACAATAAATCCGACGAAGGTAAAACAGGCGATAAAGTGAATCGTCCGCGCCGCCTGCCGCCCACCGAACATCGTGAGCAGCCAGGGAAACGCCGTATCGATCGTCGGCGACATCGTGAGGCCCGTCAGGACGATCAACGGCCCCACCACAAACAGAATCACGACATAGGCAAGTTTCTGCAACACATTGTACCGCTTGGCCTCCTTACCTTTGGAATGCCGGAGAACAACGTGATCCTTGACCGCCTTACCGATGCCACGCAGGTCCTTGCCGGTCGGAGTCAAGTCGCGCGTGGCATGCCGGCTGATCAGCGCATAGGCCGTGAAGAACAGACCATTGGCGTACGAGGTGCCAGGCGAAGAACAGATGCCACTGCCGCCCCATTGCCAGGACTCTGGCGCTCGGAATGGTCGCCCACGCAGGGAAGGCGCGGCGCTTGCCATCCGAATAGCCAAGTACTCCTGTGGTATCGAACTGATGGCCTAGAATCGTCGTGATGCCCCGCATTTCGCCGCTCTCGGTCTTCATGGGACGAATCGAGAGGAACGGGTGCTCCCGATCGGAGCGGTCGTCCCAATAGAGAGCTGGATGGGCATTGAAAATTTGGAGGCCGCTCATGATCAAGATGATAAGAATAGGAACGTTGAGCCAATGGCTGATTCGTAGGGGCAGTCGATGGCGATAGATCTTCTCGACCACCGAAGCTGCAGCAGATCGTGCGCCTGGGATGTCACCCTGGTTCGCAGTGAGACACCATTGGGAGCCGAGAGTTCTTCGAATGAACACGATTCGGACCTCATCGCGAGTGCCGAGACCGACTCGCCATCCCAACCTTGACCGGTTCCAGTTCCTTCGTGAATGAGTGATGCCATGATCCTGTCTCCTCTGGCTTGGAATGACCTGTCTGCAGGTGGGTCGGCCCACGGCCTCGATTCTTACAAGCTGACGCTCGCAGACTGTTGGAAACGCCTGCCGGCATCGTTCTCGCATCGCTCAGAAGCTCAACGTATGGGGCGAAGTACGATTCACCTCTTTGCCCACTGCGGCTTCACTGGGCAGCAATTTTGAACATCCTGCGGGTTTTGCTGAAGCGGTACATAACGTCCTTCAGCCTGTGTTTCTTGCTAGCCAGAATGGTTCTTCAGCACCTGCTAGAGTAGAAACAGGCCGGCCTGCGCTCGGCGTAACCGACCACAGGCCGTGAAGGAATAAATCTGCTGAGGCGGTCGCTTGGCTTACTTCCCCATGCCTTCCTTCATCTCGCCCATCTTGTCGCCCTTCATGCCCTTCATCTCGCCCATCTTGTCGCCCTTCATCTCACCCTTCATCTCATCCTTCATTTTCCCCATATCCTCGGCAAATGAAAGGGAACTGAACCCTACCAGACACATGACTGCGATGACTGACAGCATAATCTTCTTCATGGGAAACCTCCTTGTGAACAGTGAAAAAATAGACGCCGGAAAAATACCCTGCGCCCTCTGACGAACGAAGTCAACCAAACTACTCATGTACCTTAGAGAGCTTCCTGATCTCCGGTCAGTTTGCGTTTGTCTTGCGGACATAGCCAGGGGATATCCGACACCCATTGGGAACGGACAGTTTCACTGTAGTTCAGGTACAGTTTGTCACCGACCACGGTGAATGTGGTGGGGTCGGTCGTAGCCTTGTAACCCTTGGCCATGCCAAACGCGCAATAGTCTCCGTACTGTGGAGCGAACGTGTCCGTATTGGCTGTAAATGTGTCACGATTGGCTGCTGTAGAAAAGTTGAAGGTCGGGCCCTCGTATTCTGCATGAAACTCCGCCAATCCCTTCACCGGTTTCATCTCCGCAAAATAGGCAATCGGATCATAGCCACCGATTGCTACACTGTCACGTTCGAAGTATTCGCCACCGAGGGCCGGCGCGGCAAAGACTACAGATAGCAGAGTCGTCATAATCCAGTGACCGATATGTTTCGTCATGGCAGCACCTGCTTGAGGATGCCAAGAGGGAGTCGGATGACGTTGCAGAATCTTACAAAGGGAAGAGAGGGCTGGCCTAGTTGCCCCCCGTACATGTGGTACAGGTGTTCAGCCTGGGTATAATAGGATTCGAGGTCGTCGTAGCGGATCGGCCATTCCGGGGAGATGCCGCCGTACTGCTTCACCTCACCGAAATCTTGCTGGCGCATACGCAATAGGGCCGCGCCGTAGACTTTCGAATCCCCGCAACGTTGTATTGGATGCCGGGGTGAAACCTGCCCACGTCCTTATCGCGCCAAGTTTCCTTGGCCTTGTATTTGTTGTCGATGAAGACGGTCTTGGAGCTCCAATTGTCCTTCTCACGAGGCCAATAGCCACCACGTTCCAACAGAAGAATTTTCTTGCCTGACGGCGCCAGATTATACGCCACAATTCCCCCGCCGGGGCCGGTGCTGATAATGATGACGTCATAATGGGTAGACATGGTTAGTGGTCGGGGAATGATATGAAGTCTTACAGCCATGATGTGAGAGTGGAGAGATGCAGGGGACAGCCGACTCTGAGCGATAGGATAACGAATGGAATGTAAATCAGAGGGTCTTCCGTAGAGAGCGTCACGGTGGTACATTCATCCCATTGACTCGAACAAGGAGGTCGTGATGCATGTGATGGAGCGTCTCGGGTTCATAGGATTGGGGATCGCGTTAGTGGGCTCTCTCAGTGGAGGACCAGTCTTCGCAAAGGATAAACCAGTCGCCGATGGGTCGAAGATTATGATTACGTCTCCCAAGGACGGGGAGAAGGTCGGCGACAGCTTTGAGCTGAAGTACAAGTTAGTCAAAGGTTCTCAAGGTGGGCATGTCCATCTGTACGTGGACAATGAGTATCAAAGAGGTTTTCACGGAACGGTTAAAGGCTTGAGCAGGGGAGAGCACCAGATTACACTGAAAGCTGCTAACAAGGATCACGACAGTGTCGCGGCCACCCATACCATTACCGTCGACGTGCAGTAGCCCTATGCCCTGCCATCTTCAGACCACCCGGGCTTCTTGTGAAAGAGGCCCGGTGCGCCGCTCTTTCACAAATTGACTTTCAAGCCCCGCAAATAGGGCAAGGGAATGGCAAGACCCTCCTTCGTGCTCGCCGAAGCCACACAATCAGAAAAAAGAAATGGGAGGGCACCTATGTTGGCCCTGCGCTTCCGAGGGCGCACCCTCAGATGTGAGATGGAGGGAACGGCTCAGTTCGTGCAACGAGAGGGTGCAACTCACCCTCTTCCATCGGCCTCCGGAAATCCATTCAAGCAGATCATTCGTAGGGTGTGTTAGGGTGAAATGATACTTGAACTGTTTCAAACAAGGAGGTCGTGATGCATGTGATGGGACGTATTGGGTTCATGGGGTTAGGGATCGCGCTAGTCGGCTGTCTCGGCGTAGCACCAGTCTTCGCAGCGGATAAACCGATAGAGGACGGGTCGAAGATTATGATCACGTCCCCTAAGGACAAGGACAAAGTCAGCGACAGCTTTGAGCTGAAGTATGAGTTGACCAAGGGCTCCCAAGCTGCTCATGCTCACGTGTTCCTGGACAACGAGTATCAGAAGGGCTTTAAAGGGACCTTTAAGGGGCTGGACAAGGGCACGCACCAGATCACCGTGACGGGTGCCACGAAGGACCACGACCTCGTCGCCGCCAGTCAGACCATCACCGTCGAAGTACAGTAACGCTATATCCTGCCATTTTCAGGGCGCCAGGGCTTCTTGCAAAAGAAGCCCTGGCGCGCCGGGTTTCACAAGCCAATTCTGATTCTCGCAAGTAGCCGCCCCGTCCAAGCAAGAGGATCTTCTTCCCCGACGGCGTCAGCAGAGGAAGGGATGAAGTCTGATGATCTTCTGTGCTCGCGCAACGCGCGGCCTCCGAAGGCCCTCGTTGGACGCGCGCAGTGGAAAATCAATCAGCCCCAATCCCTGAAAAGATACCCAGCGAGCTTGGAGGGACCATTTTTCAATTCAAGACCTTCAACCTCGAAGTTCAAACCTCCTCAAGTATCCGTCCAATTCCTACAAGAGATTGTTCTTCCCAGACGGTGCAAACCTATACGGCAGCGTGCCCCCGCCTGAGCCGTGGTCGATAATGATCCCATCGTAATGGGTAGTCGTAACCATGGGAGATCTATGTGGTGCAAAGACATAGTCGGGGGGAGGCGCGTGGTCTTACAAAGGGGGGAAGGGATCGACCAGGCCATACAAATAAAGGTTCTTCGCGTGAGAGTATGGGTAAAAATGGCATTAAAATCACAATTTCGTGAGCATGGATGTGAGAATTTTCAGCCGCAGATATTCCTCGTCGCGCAATCCCTATGCGCGTCGCTGGATGACTCGTAGCTTGTTGTTGAATCCCTCAACGAAGCCGAGCGAGACCGTATTTTCTGGCCGGCAGTCAGCGGC
>JBBRRK010000259.1:0-4689 GCA_038200765.1 Nitrospirales bacterium | reverse complement strand
ATCCTGGCTGCTCAAGGGGCGAGACCCGTTGTTCATGGCCACGAGCGCGCAGGGCTGCTGGCCATGTCGGCCCCGAACCACGTAGACGACAGGTTCTGCGCAATCGAAGTGCTCTCGCTATCTGGGGATTTACGGGAGGCTGCACGAAATTTGTTCGGGGCACTTCGGCGGCTGGACGCGCTGGGCCTTGATCGCCTGTACGCCGAGCCCTGCGACGAACGGGGCCTGGGTCTGGCGATCATGGACCGGCTCTGTCGCTGTGCGGTGTCTAATCAACTAAAGACTTCGGAGCTTTCACGGCGCTGAGATCGTGAAGGGGAGAGCAAGTGTTCGGTAGGAGTGAAAGGGCCCGCTCTTCGAGCGGGCATTGACGATGTGCACAGACATGAGTCCTTGCAGCACCAAGTGGCCCTCGAAGCGGCAGTTCGAAAAGGCGATCTGCCAGTTTCAGTTAGAGTTCATGGCGAGTAGCTTCGCCGAGCGCATCCGCGTGCTCGTAGCCTCCGACAGATCGTGGTACGGTCGAAGGGCGTGCTGCCTGCGGCGGAACAGCGCCTTGCTCGGACGGAAGAGGGCCAGGCGCTGGTAAAGTAGCTGTATCAGACGCTGTTTGCTCAACAGCGCCACATCCTAATGCATGAAGTCGCAACACTGACGGGCATGGCGGTGACGGATGTCTTGACGGATTTCGTCCTATCCACCGGTGAGCAAGTGATTGTATTTTTGTTCGCGTCACACCACGAGAGCTGATGGGGATGAAACGGGAAGTGAAACTGGTAACCAGCATACGTTCCAAGAAGCCGCGTACGAACGATGACGAGGTGTCACTCGGTGGACTGCGGTCCGCTCGGCAAGGATTTCTCTCCGTCGTCTTCTGTGACGGCAAAACGCAACAGGAGATTGTGAGGCTTGCGCGCAAGCTGCTGGCCCAGCATCGACCTCTACTGGTGCATCGGGTTTCGCCCCAAGTCGCGCGCGCCCTGCTGCGATTAGATCGCTGCGCCGTGTATCACCAATCGGCCAGAGTCGTCACGGTTCATGATCCAAAACGAAGGCTGCGGGGAGACGTGTTGATCGTGACGGCAGGAACCGCCGACACCCCGATCGCGGAAGAAGCCCGAGTGACCGCGGAAGTGATGGGGAGTCGGGTGGAGGTGATCTCTGACGTGGGGGTCGCCGGCCTGCACCGAGTGCTTGCACGTCGTAGCAGGCTCTTACAAGCCCGTGTCGTGGTGGTGGTGGCCGGAATGGATGGGGCGCTTCCGAGCGTAGTCGGTGGACTGGTCCATTGCCCCGTCATCGCAGTTCCGACAAGCATCGGCTACGGGGCTAACTTTAGCGGCGTCGCCCCACTCCTCACCATGCTGAATTCGTGCGCCTTCGGCGTAGGGGTGGTCAACATCAACAACGGGTTCAGCGCCGGCTGTCTGGCGCACCGCATCAATATGGTAACTGATGAATAGGGAATAGTTGTTGCCGCCTCTGTCGGCAGACATGGCACAGCCTTATCCGGACTGCAAGGACACTGGTCGGAATAGAGAAGGAGTTCACGATGGCGAGCCGATCCTCAAGACGTAAGCCGTGCATTCTGATCGTCGACGATAATCCGGATATTCGTGAGTCCATGTGCGATGCGATTGCCTCGTGGTAGTGTGTGGCACTCGGGGCGTCGCCTGGCTTGGAAGCCCTGGACATCTTCGATCATCGGCATGTGAATGTGGTGTTGTGTGATGTGGTGATGCCTGGAATGGGTGGAGTGGAAACGCTTCGGGAGATCCGGCAGCGGATGCCGGCGCTCCCGGTCAACATGATGAATGCGATGATGACGCCGGACCTCAGGCAGCATTTCTGTCACATCGGCGCACAGGTCTGTCTGGCCAAACCGATAGATCGGAAGGAACTTGCGTTGGCACTCTCCCCCTGGTGTGTTCCGGCAGTACGGGAATTGTAACGAGGCGGTGATGGCCAACCGTTGTCGGACACAAGTGATGGCTGGAATCGGGGGCGAGCGGACTCGTTTCATTCTTCAGCTCTGGTTCTTCGGATTTTCTCCTCACTGTCGGCAGCAAGACAGCGTGTGTCGCACACTGTACCACTCCGCAATCCCGAACAGCTCTCTCGTCGGACCAGGCACGGCAGGCACGGCAGGATATGGCAGCCGAGCATAGGCGCACAGGTCACGGTGCAGCCCGTGTGTCGATGCACGAGCAATTCGCCGCGTCGAGAAGCACACTTCTTCGCCGGGATTTTCGAGTCGCTACTGTCTACAAATTTGCTGGGAAATTTCAATTGTCTGTTCGTCGTGCATGCTTCAAGCAGTCTGGACTCTGATTTGCACTTACGACCAATTGAGGGAACGGATGGTCCGCTCACCCTTGCTGCTTAAGGGAGGTTATTCAATGGGTACACAGCATGTCGTGACGATGTTACCGGGAGAGGGCACCGGCCCTGAAATTTGTGAAGCGGTCCGGCTGGTGCTCGACGCGAGCGGTGTCGATATCAAATGGGAGTACGAAGAAATTGGACTGGACTGCTTGGAGAAGCACGGCACGTTGCTGCCGGACAAGACGGTCCAAGCCATCGCCAGAAACAAGATTGCGTTGAAGGGACCCACGACTACGCCGATCGGGACCGGTCACAAAAGCGCGAACGTGACACTCCGGAAGGTGTTCGACCTCTACGCTAACGTGCGACCGGCCAAGTTGATTCCGGTGCTCAAGCGGCCTTGGGACAAGATCGATATCTTGAACTTTCGGGAGAACACCGAAGATTGCTACGCCGCCATTGAACACATGGTGTCCGACGAAGTGGCGCAATGTTTGAAAGTCATCACCTGGCCAGGTTCCTATCGCATTGCTGACTTTGCCTTCAAGTGGGCAAAAGCCGCCGGGCGCAAGAAGATCTACTGCGTCCACAAAGCCAATATTATGAAGATGACGGACGGACTCTTTCTCGATGCGTTCAGAGAGGTCGCCAAGAAGTATCCTGATATCGAATCCGGGGACATCATTGTGGATAATTGTTGCATGCAGCTCGTGAGAAATCCGGCGCAGTTCGATTGCTTGGTGCTTCCGAATCTATACGGCGACATTCTGACGGATCTCTGCGCAGGGCTGGTCGGTGGCTTGGGTTTCGCGCCGGGCGCCAATGTCGGCGACAACTGCGCGATCTTCGAGGCGGTCCACGGATCTGCGCCAAAGTATGCCGGGATGAAGAAGGTCAATCCCTCGGCCGTGCTGGTCTCCGGCATCATGATGCTCCGCTGGATCAAGGAAGAAGCGGCAGCCGATCGAATCCAAAAGGCGATGTTTGCCGTCCTCGACGAGCGGAAGCACGTGACGTATGACGTCGGCGGGACGGCAACAACAGACGAGTATGCGCAAGCCATCGTAGACAAAATGCATGCGAAGGCCTGAGTTCGAGACTACTGGTTGAATGGAAAAGGAGAATACCAATGCCGACATTCACAGAAACTGCGATAGCGACGAAGAAGAAGCGCGAGATCAAACTGGTCGGGGTCGACATGTACCTTATCACCGAGAAGGGGATTCCGAAGTTCGACGACATCGGGCCGTTCAAGTGTGAATTCATTTCGAACCGTGGCACGAAGGTCTGGCCCGGATTCGTGAGTCCAGATCTGTTGCAGGTCAACTGGTATCGCTGCAGGTTTATGGCGACCAAGGACGTGCAAGATGCTGACGTCAATACCTTTCTGGAGGCGTTGACCAAAAAGGGTTGGTGGTGGTCTGCCGCCCAGAAGTTGTGGAACTACGACGGCGAAGCAGGCTTCAGCAAGGCCTACTAAGGGCGGCCTGCACGCATCTCAGGCGTGCGGATCGGAATGGGTGAGAGTGATGCGTGCCTCGGCTGTCGCCAGGCACGCATCGATTCCTGTCTGAGCACGCAGAGTTTCAAGGGGCGCACCGATTCCCCTACAAGGAGAATCCTCTATGACGGTTCTACACTGTGACAGAGGACTGATACCAGAGTCCCTCGAACGCGTCGCGGTAACCGTAGAAACGAATCTCAATGATATCCTGGATTCTGAGCAGAGCGAGATGCCCGATGACCGACCGAAATTGATCGATGCATTTATCCGCAACCGTTTCAGCACGAAACTCGAGGATCCTTGTACGGGCCGCAGGATTCGTTGAACGATCTCCGGGGGTGCCTATGACACACACGACTCGGACCAAGGCTGACGTTGAGTATGCCGTCATGTTGACCGTGCTGAACTTCCAAAAGGAGTTCATGCGATCCAACTATTCCCATATCCAGGTTCAGCTTCGTGAGAATTGGGTCGAGGTGGACCTGACAAGGACGGCGCCGATTCCGGCGGAAGAGCGGCTCGCACAGTCTCAGGAAGGACAAGCTCAACTGAGACAGATGCACCAAGCGCTGTTCACTGTGGGACAGGACATCTTGAAGAAACAGCTTGAAGAAATACTCGGTAGAAAGATCTACGAGATGGTCACTGACCTGGAGCCGCTTTCAGGAAAGAACACGATTACCATCAGGCTCAGTGCCGTGATCGGCAGCTCAGTTTGATCCCTAAAACAGAGATAGCAATTGGGTGGGAGGCATAAAACGACCTTGTCGGCCGCGTCAGACGCGGATATAACGGATGCGTCGCCACACACAACCGTTAACCGACAAGGTGAGACGATGGTACGCCAAACTGTGTTGCCC
>JBBRRK010000258.1:0-4695 GCA_038200765.1 Nitrospirales bacterium | reverse complement strand
TTTCCCGGATCGGGGGATTCAGCAAAAGGCTTATCGGTCGCTTTCAGGAATGAGAGGATGGGCGCTTAACAGGAGGAGGGGGGGAATGATTCTATCGACCACACCGAATCTCGAGGGAAAGAAAGTCGCCAAGTATTTGGGATTGGTCTCCGGGCATGCCATCCTTGGCGCGAATATCTTTCGGGATTGCTTCGCGTCGGTTCGGGATATCGTCGGTGGCCGATAGGGGGATATGAAGCCGAGCTGCGCAAGGCCAAAGATATCGCGGTTGGAGAAATGCAGGAGCAGGCCAAGCATCTGGGTGCCAATGCGATCGTCGGCATCGACATCGACTATGAAACCATCGGCGCTAATGCCAGCATGTTGATGGTGAGCGCCAGCGGCACGGCGGTCGTTTTGGAGCCAGAGTAGGATTGTGCAGCGCTTGCCTCAGGCAGAGTATCTCGGGCTCGGTCGCCAGTTGGCTCGTTTGCTAGGCTCCAGCCTTGAAGGAGCTTCTGCGGATGTTTTTCGTGAGCTTGCCCGAGCATACGATCCGTCCGCGAACGCCGCTCGGATCAGCGCTGAGGTGTTTCTCTTTCACAAGTATCTGCTCATGCAAGCCTGCGTCGGTGTGTTTCCCGCATCGGAGGTCGATCATGTTGTGGGGGGACTCTTTGCGGCGCTCAACGAACGGGCCAGCGGGATGGAGTTCAGGCTAGAGCGGCAGCAGGCGATGGAGCAGATGTGGCAGCAGCGGGCTGCACAGTTCGACCAGCCGTTCTCGCAGGACCGAGTGGAATATCTCGACGAAGGATCAGGCCCTATCCATTGGAAACAGACGATCGGCCGGTTCTGTCAGAACGTGCGAGAGGTCGACAGTCCTCCCAACATATGGGCCGGAGCCGATGGCCCATCCCACGCGGCAAGCCGCTCCGTCACCGCAGCCCTGGATCATATGGTGTTGGCCCTCGGCGAAATGAATCGGCTCCATTTCAGCGGGATCATCTGAAAATCATTGAACGTGTCTCTTGGCCACCGTGATTGGTCATGACGTGTTGACGTGACTGCCAAGAGATGTCGCTGTGGAGTCCTCTTGACGTCACGCGTACTCATTCCTAGAATACGACGTGATCATCAGCTACGCAGACCGCCGGACAACAGATCTTGCCCATGGGAAGCGGGTTCCGGCTTTTGCAGGGATTGAGCGTATGGCTCGGCTTAAACTCGACCGGCTCGAAGCCGCCACGACTCTTCAAGACTTGGCGGTCTTACCTGGGAACCGTTTTGAGGCATTGAAGGGGAATCGGAAAGGACAATACAGTATTCGGATCAACGACCAGTGGCGAGTCTGTTTCCATTGGCCCAAGGGTTCACCGGGCCCGGTCAATGTTGAGATTGTCGATTATCACTAAAGGAGCCCTCGTATGGCATCTACCCCTATTCATCCAGGTGAGCATTTGGCTGAGGAGCTTAGCGCGTTAGGACTGAGTGCCGCGGCCTTAGCCCGGCATCTGAAGGTGCCGACCAACCGTATTACCCAGATCCTCAACGGGCACCGTGCGATCTCCGGGGATACCGCCATTCGACTCGCACACTTCTTCGGCACGAGTGCCCAGTTCTGGATGAATCTGCAGACCCTTTATGAAGTGAAGTGCGCGCAGCATAAAGTGGGGAAAACACTTCGGACCCTACCCACGATCCAAGCATTACGTCGCACTGCTTAGTTCGCCGCATCCCTTCATGTACGCAACGACCGGTCCTCCTCGGTTGCCGACCACGCAACTGCGGGAATTTGACATCTGAACTGCCGCTATCGAATCACTATCTTCACCAGCCCCACGCAGCTCAGATACAGCATGAGCGAGCCGATCATGGCAGGCCAGAACCCAACTTGCGGAACGCCCAGAATCATGGTGATGACGTAGACGACCCAAGGTGGAACGAACCATAGCAAGTTTTTCGCGTAGCTGACGATCGCGTCATTACCACCGTTCAGATAAATCAGCACGAACGTGGCGCCGGTAATGGCTGGAAAGGTGCTGGCGAAGGCGGCAAGGAACGAGCGGCCTTGGGAGCCTAGATACGTTGAGAGACTGACGATGGTCCCGCCCAATAAAAAGTACACGGCATACTTCACGAAGTCATTCACGATGCCTCCTCGTCAGATTTTTTTGAACGCGTCCAATGAGGGACCTGTCGGGTTCAATTGAACAGACCGATCGATTGTCAGACTCTCATCCGATCGCTGCTCTCACCGCGCTGTACATCACGATAACTTCGACCGCATGTGCCAGGATTGTGATGTAGAGATTACGTGTGCGTAGCCAGATGATTCCCCAGATCAACCCGTCCCAGACAGCAATCCAGTGGAGATAGTGGAAAGTATTCACCATGAAAGGATCGAAAGCAAATATGAGTGCAGAGGCGACGAGGGCCAACGGCGAGAAACGCTGGGCCATGCCGGATCGCCATAGCCTCGATTCGAGTGCCGCCAGCCGTCCGAGAAGAAAGCCGCGAAAATTCACTTCTACAAAGAGGGCGATGGCACAGATGAACCAGGGGAGCATAACGAGGAGAGGGAGTCTGCCATGCAGCGTGGTTTTGAGGAAATGGATGTCATAGCCCAGATGCGGATAGACCGAGAGAATGATGAACGTATTCAGGCAGCCGAGTAGCAGGCCTGTCAGCAGTCCCCAGCGGAGGCCATCCCGCCCATTCTTTCTCAGTAGCCCAAGTCGAATGACGAAGTCGTGATTGTGAAAGGCCCAAACCCCTATGGCAAGGTAGGCGACGATCTGTGGCACAAATTGGACCAGCGGCTGTTCTTGAAGTGAGACGGGAAGGGTGTAGAAGCCGACGGTCGCGGTCATAGGGAGCAGCGCGAGGGCTGCTCCCCATTCTTTGGCCTGAGTCGGCGGCGCGGACGGATCTGGCTCAGGCTCCATCGAAGAAGCTGTCAGTTCAGTTGGAGGTTATAACGGTCGAGTGTCGTGGCTTTGTGCCTCGCGAGGTTGGAGAGCGACTTGTTGTAATCGACGGTGGCGCGCAACTCGTTCCCTTGGGCCGTCGCGAGATCGCGTTGAAAGTCGAGGACAAAGCGTGTGGTGCTGAGCCCCACTTTCAGGCGTTCTTGCTCCGCCTGCAGCTGCTTCTCTGCCATAATTCTGGCCGATCGAGTTGTTTCAATCCGCTTAAAATCCGTCTGGACACGCCGGACTGCTTCACGCACACCCACGATGACCTGCTGCCGGACACTCATGAGGAACGCTTCGGCGTTCTTCTCCTCCAGCTGTCGTTTGTTGTAGGTGCTCCAGGCAGAGCGGTTGCCGAGGGGATAACTTAAGACGAGGCCCGCGCCATAATTGTAGAAATCGCCGCTAAAGTTCCGATTCACCGAGTCGCCGTAGTCTCTCCCCAGTCCTGCCATGCCCATCGTCCCTTGGACCGAGAGACTTGGGAGGATCTGATTTTTAGCAAACTTGGTGTTGAGATCGCTGGTCTCCATATTCTTTTTTGCCTGGACGATTTCCGGCCGCTGCTCGATGGCCGTGTCGATGGCTTCTTGCAGGCTGATGGGCTCAAGGGTCACGATCGGTTGGTCGAGCGGGGTCAAGCGCACGTCTTGACGCAGATCCTCTTCCGAAGGATTGAGCAGTCTGCGCAACTGATCTTCCTGGTCTCGAATCGTTTTCTCCGCGACCAGTATCTGCTCGACCCGTGAGGCGACGGCCGCTTCGGCTTGCAAGACATCAACGATCGACATGATGCCGGCCTTGGCCTTCGCGCGGTTGGTGGCCAAGAGTTCCTGCGCCGCTTTCAAGGCGGCCTCGGCAACTTTCAGGTTCTCATTGGCGAAGACCACTTCCCAATAGGTCTGCTCCACCGAGGCTAAGACGGTGAGGACACGATCGCGAAAGACATGTTCTTCCACAGTGGCGTTATTCTGCGCGACGCGGATGAAGGTCTTGGTGATGTCGATGCCGGCGTTGCGGAGGAGCGGTTGCGTGAGGGTGAGCGAGAGGCCACCGGTGTAGGATGGATTGAACAAGAACGATCCGAAACTACTACATCCAGGAGTGCCAGGCTGTAGACCAAAACACCCTTGTGCGCCGGAGACATTATTTCGAGCAGGGCTATAATTCAAGTCGACATTGCCGCCTGTCGGCAAATTCGTCGTGGCGTCGAGCGTGACAGAGTGGTTCCGTTGGTCGAAGATTCTGATATCGTTGAGCGCTCCCTGTGAAAAACCGAACACCGGCCGGTTGAGCGGGGTGGCGGTCCGGCTGTATTGGCCGTTCACGCTCAGAGTCGGATCGAATTTGGCTTCTTCGACGGTGATGTCGGCTAACCGGCTCTCCTTCGTTTGGCGGCTGATCGTGATGTCCAGATTATGCTTCAGCGCTTGAAGGGCTGCGTCGGCGAGGGAGATGGTTTCCTGTCGTTCCGCGGGGGGTGTCTTGCCGATCTCTAGCCCCCAACTGAGTCCAGGTGAGAGGATGAGTCCAACGCCGAGAGCATAGCTACACGTGCGCCACCATCTCTGTATTCTGATACTCTGTTCCATAACCCCTCCCCTTTGATCGACAATGAAAATCTCTGCATACTATAATGATGTTATGCGAACCTGTCATGGGCTAACTGGAGCGGGATTACAGGGCCATCTGGTCAAGCGGCCCATTCTGTCGGTCCTGGTGTTTCCGGCGGCGCTGGCTG
>JBBRRK010000257.1:0-4722 GCA_038200765.1 Nitrospirales bacterium | reverse complement strand
CTTGTCAGCGCATGATGCCGGAAAGCGTGCAGCGCTGTGTGGACACGGTGACTATTCAACGGGGTGTCGCGAGACGATGAGTCAAAGATGGAAGCCTACGTCGATCGGTGTGCTATGCGGAATGATTATATTCGTGATGGTCTCGGTGAGTGCCGGGGAAGAGCGAGTTCAGAAATCCCGGCCACAGGTTGAACTCAGTGCCGGGACGTGGATTAGCGTCGGCGACACTCGATGGGCTCACAATGCCTCTTCGGTCGCAGGGCTTGGCAATCCGACGTCGAAACTCACCTACAAAGATGTCGGCACGAACGTCATCGATCTGACGGGCAAGTTCTGGTTCACTCCAAGGGTGTTTGGCCGGCTGAATGGGGGATTTGCGGGCATCGGTGGCGGGCGGCTGACGGACGATGATTTCGGATCAAACGGAGGGCAGAGGTTGTTCTCGCGTACCAATAGCAACCTATCAGGTGACAGCATGTGGTACTTGAATGCAGATAGCGGCTTCAGGGTGGCTGAATATCCATATCATCGGGGTTGGGTGGAGGTGTTTGGGGGGTACCAGTTTTGGCATACGACGCATCAAGCAACGGGGTTGACGCAAGTGGTCTGCGATAACTCGGCTGTGCCGGGGTCGCTGGGCATTGCCTGCAATCCGGTAGGGACCGATACGAATCAAGGAGAGAGTGTAATTACGAACAGGTCGAATTGGCACTCGGTTCGAGTGGGTGCCTCAACGGAATATCGGCTGACCACTCGCCTTAGTGTCCTTGGCACGCTTGCGTTCATTCCGATCAGTGTGCTCGACAATAAAGATGTGCATCATCTACGAGGGGATCTCCAACAAAGCCCGAGTTTCTCCATGACTGGCTATGGGGTGGGGGCCGATGCGGACGTTGGGGCGCGTTTCATGCTCACGAAAACTCTGGCGGCGAACCTGGGATACCGTGTGTATTATAACCGGATGTTCAGTGGCGACCTCACCGTCCATCCTGCCACAGGGTCTTCGGAGTCTTTCCCCCTCACGCAGTTCGAATCCTTACGGCATGGTTTTACTGCCGGCCTCAGCCTCATATTTTAACCGTCTGTTCTCGGTGTTTACCGGCGGCGTCCTGACGGCAGGGTTTCGTCTTCGTATTGGTCAAAGAGTCGTTTGGCCTCTGGATGGAGGTGGCTTGGATGGCCGTGAGGAATGCCGACCGTGCGGAAGAGCGGTGTGAGCTTGCCGTTCGGATGCAAGTAACCGGCGCGAAGCGGCACGGTGCGCGTGCTGTGCCGGATCAGTTGGCAGGGAGTCGCTCTGATCGTGGTGAGCCACTCGGCAATGTCGTGCGGGTTGCCGATCGAGGCGGAGAGCAAGAGTAGTTTTGCTTGGCTTGGGCAGAAGATGATCGTTTCTTCCCAGACGACACCCCGCTCCGGATCCGCGATATATTGCGACTCGTCCAAAATCACCAGACCGAGCGTATCCAGGCGTAGGTCGATCTCACCGCCCCCCGCGTCGTAGAGCAGATTTCGTAAGATTTCCGTCGTCATGATCAGCAGAGGCGCTTGCCCGTTGTCGCGCCGATCGCCGGTCAGAATGCCGACTTGGTCTGGACCGAATATTTTCGAAAACTCCGTATACTTAGTATTCGAGAGGGCCTTGAGGGGCGACGTATAGATGACGGTCCGATTCTCTGCGATGGCGCGTCGGGCCGCTTCAACCGCGACATAGGTCTTTCCGCTTCCAGTTGGGACGCTCACGACCACGTCGCCTTCTCTCAGTTTGGCAATGGCATCTTCTTGCCAGGCATCCGGGACAAAGGTCTGCGGCGGCGGCACCCCTAGGCCCTCTAACCAGCTGGTGAGGGTGACGCCTGGCTCATGGGATTCCGGCTCAATAGACCTGTGCGCCGTGCGATGTTGCGGCGCTGTGGATTTTTGTTTTCGCGCGGTTGGGGCTTGAGGAGGGGGTGGCGCGGGGCGGGCCTGTTGCTCACTGATCAAGGTCTGGAGGTCGGACTCAAATCCTGGACGATTTTCCGCGGAGTGGCGCAGCAAGACCTCGATCAAGCGGCGCTTCCCCGCGCGGAAATGTCGCTGCACGCGGCCGCGCGCCAGGCGGTGCAAGAGCGCGATCGGTTGTTGAACCAACAATTGTTCGAGTTCTTCGGTGGTCATGCTTGCCTCGTTGCTCGTGAAACGTGAAACGCGAAACGTCCGAATCCGTGAACGAGATACGTTTCACGAGCAACGAGCGACTCCATCATGGTAATTCCTCCAACACGCCTCGGCGCAGGGCGTCCATGGCGCGTGAGGCGCTGTCTGCCAATCCTGGGTGTGTGCCCTTGAGCGTGCGCAGTTGCGAGAGAAATTCCATGGTGCGTGCTAAGAGGCGATAGATATCTCCTTCAGCCATCGTCGTGCTTTTACAGAGCCCAATCCATGTAAGCGTAGGATCGCTGATCCACCGCTCCGTCACCGCGGCAATGTCGGCCCGCAAGAGCGGGGGATCTTCATGCGGGGACAGCGAGGCGGCCAGTTTGCGAACCTGTCCGAGCAGTGAAGCGAGCCCGGAACTGACGCGGGGAAAGGAACCGGGGCGATCGTCGTCATTCGAGATGCTCGACATGACGGCGGACAGCATGGCGGGGTCGGCTCCATTGAACGCATCGGCCCGGAGCAATTCCGTGATGAGCAGCGAGTGATCGATACGGATGAGCCTGGCCCATTCGCCGTCATCGGTCAGACGAGCCGCCGGCGTGAGGTACCCAAATTGTTGCAGGACGTCGATCTTCTCCTGGAAACGGTGCCAGAGACTCGTCCTCAGGGCCTGGATTGATTTGACGTGTCGATGTTGTTCCTGCCGAAGTTTGGAGGCGAGGGGATAGTCCCTCTGACAGGCGGAACGCGAAGGACAGGTTGGACAGGCAAAATCGCCCAGGGTTTGTATGATGGCATCCGGAATCGGTTCATGGTCTTTCGGAGTCAGGATGGGAAGCTCCGGCAGCCTACCAGGCAATTCTTCCAGGTGACGGAGTAACTCTTCCACGCTCTCCGGTGTGCACCAGGGATAGACCGGCGCGTCTACGCAGTCCAGGACACGGTCGGACACTTCGGTCACTGTGGAGGCGGGAGATTCGGTAATGCCTCCGCCTAGACGCAGCGCCGTGATCATCGGGCTTTTCTGTCCCTTGCTGCGATATTGTCGCAAGACCACACCTCGGGTACGACCGAAGCCTACGACACGACCGGGGGTGAGAAAGTGAAAGCGTGCGGCGAGTTCCGGTGGTTCATGCCTCCTGACGGGGGCACGGTGCGATTTCTGTCGGCGGACCTGGTCGAACGTGTGCCATTCTGTGATCCAGTCGGTGCAGACGCGCGGCCCGAACGGTTCCATCTGATCGCGCAGATCGTCCAGCTTGCGTTCCAAGATCTCGGCGCGCTGGTTGAGCTGAAATTGCGCAAAGCTCTTGGCGAGAATCGGTTGGATTTGATCCAGGGGATGCGCTTTCAAGAGGTTCAAGACCATCGGATAGCTGATGACGAATTGGCTGTTGATCGCTTCCGGATGGCCGGTGAAGCCTTTGGTCAATACGTTCAGATCGATGTAGGGCGAGGGGGCGACGATGGCGAAGCCCACGAGATCTTTTCCACGGCGTCCTGCACGGCCGGCAATCTGCTGTACCTCGCTGATCGTCAAGTCCATGAAGTCGCGTGACTTGCGGATGCTGGACTGTGTGATGATGACGGTGCGTGCAGGGAAATCGACTCCGGCGGCCAATGTGGTCGTGGCGAAGACGGCGTCGAGGCAGCCATGACGCATCAGTTCCTCAACCGCGATTTTCCACGAGGGCAGATGGCCTGCGTGATGCGCCGCCACGCCGATGCGCTGGACGGTTGGAATGAGTGGGTGCTCGGCGATGCTGGGATATTGTGCGATCACCTTGTCTAGCACGTCGGCGATGGCTTGTTGGCGAGACGGCGGGAGGAGGATGTGGCTATGGTCGAAGGCCTGCATGGCTTCATCGCACGCCCGGCGCGAGGTGAGGAATACGATGGCAGGGGTTAAGTGCTTGTTGCGGAGAGCGAGAATCAGGTCAACTGGATGAATCGAGGGAGGCATGCAGTTTCATTCCCTTTGAGATCACGACCAAGCCGGATTCAGTGACGGTAAATCGCTGGGCGTCGGCCTCTTGGTTATATCCGATCTCCGTCTGGGGCGGGATGATGACGTCCTTGTCGATGATGGCCCGTCTGATCCGGCTCTGTGCGCCGATGACGACGTTTTCCATGACAACCGATTCACGCACGTCCGCATGGTCTTGCACGCGAACGTTCGGCGACAGCACGGAGTTTTGTACCCGGCCGCCGGAGATGATGCAGCCGCCGCAGACGATGGAATCCAGCGCCACGCCCATTCTACCGCCTTGATAGTCTTGCGAGAAGACGAACTTGGCCGGTGGAAATTGCCCTTGATAGGTCCGAATCGGCCATTGTTGGTCGTAGAAATTAAAGAGGGGATCCACCGTCACGAGATCCATGTTCGCTTCCCAATAGGCATCCAAGGTGCCGATGTCCCGCCAATACTTCACGCTCTTTTTGTTCGCGTCAATAAAGTTGAAGGCGTAGACGCGCTGATCGCGAATCATGCGTGGAATGATGTTTCTTCCGAAGTCGTGTTTGCCGCCCTCCTGGGCGTCGGCAATCAATTGCTCACGGAGGACGTCGGCGCGAAACAGA
>JBBRRK010000256.1:0-4749 GCA_038200765.1 Nitrospirales bacterium | reverse complement strand
TGAACAACAAGATCCGCGTCATTCAGCGGCGGAGCTACGGCTTACGCGACGAGGAGTACCTGCGCCTGAAAGTCCTCACCTGCATGCTGGACCCGATATGAAATCAGGCCGAAATCACCCACTCGGCGAGGAGAAGAACCTTAATACAGAGCTTGCCATGAGCGAAGTGTCTGGGAAGCGATATCGCGTAGATGAGCAGATGCGTTCAGCTGTGTCTGGTAAGACAGGGCATAAGTCAGAATTTCTCATCTGCCATGAAACTAGACAGCCCCTTCTGGTCTCGGAGGCCGAACAATGTGAGGTATCCAGTCACTACGTCAAGCCTGGAATTCTTGAAGAATGTGCGATTACAAAGAAACGGGTCCTGCCTTTAGAACTTGAGCGCTGCGCTGCAACCGGTAAGCGAGCGTTAAGAAGGATCTTCGTTACAAGTAGCCTATCGGAAGCGCGCATTCTAGAAGATGTTGCCGTGCGTTCAACTACCGGGAAATTCTGCGCCCCAATCGAAGCCAAGCCCTGTCTTTGGAGTGGGCGGAAATGCCATCCAGACGATCTTCGCGTTTGCTGGCTGACGGATCTGCCTATTCACTTCGAATTCACCACGGCAGGTAGGTTCCCACGCCTTGAGCCGCTTGTCGATCTGCTCAATGGCACCAAAAGAACTGCGGACGAGCCTCAGCTATGGGAAGTTATAGCCACCAAAGCTTCAGCTGTATTGGGAAAGGGGCGGTGCAGGGTGGTAGCAGCGATTCTTTCGCCCGACAGACTGCATCTCGCAATCTGTGCCGAGGTCCGCACACTACTCGGTTTCAGAGTGCGACATGCTGGTATGGTGTACTCAATCAACGACCACTCCATCGTTGGTTGGGTAACCCAAGGAGAACGTACTTTGGCAGGATGGACAGAACTAAAATAAGAGCGCCGTGGAAGCATTTTCGATCCAAGATAAGGGTTTGGGTTGAGGTGGCCGGGAAATAATGGACACCGGGATTATGACTCACCAGCCATCTTCTCCAATTCCTCTGGGCTCCGATAACCAAGTGCCTGATGCAAGCGCTGGCGGTTATAGAAGCGCTCAATATACTCCGCGCGTGGCATTGCGTGGCTACTCCTGCCTGGTTAGAATTCTTCCGCGTTGATCTTCTCTCCGAGACTGGTTGATCCCATGTGCCCCTTCGCCTACTCATCACATATGAGTCGTCGCACATTACAGGAGAGCTGCCATAAGCAGCCCCTGACCTGCATCTCGGGTTTCTGGGCACTGGTCACGTTCCTGTTTCTGAGTACGGTTCCAGCCTATGCGGAGTAGGTGGTGGTTGAGAAAGACTATCTCCGGCCAGGACTCCAGACTGTGTACGTCGATCCAGACAGCATTCGCAGAGAAGGGAATCTGGTGACGATATGGCAATTAATTGACTTTACGTGGATGCAAGGGAATCAGGGGATAGGACCCCTCGGGTTTGGTCCCCATCGATATTTCTCCACGAAGACCCACAAGCAATTTGACTGTGTGGGAAAACGCCTGCGGTTGCTTGCCTTCACTGAATTCTCACATCATATGGGAACCGGTATAGCGGCCAATGGATACGTAGACAAAGACAACTGGCTGCCAGTTGAAGCAGAGAGTATGAGTCGCGCTCTGTGGGAAGTTGCCTGCGGCAGGGAATGATCGCGTTGCCGTATACCATCTTCGCGCAGAAAATGTTGCCCCCGACTGAGCCTATGGGAGGCGTGTTCGGCCACTTGTCCGCAAAAAATACGAGAGAGGGGAAGCGTACGGGAGGCCACAGAGGAACTGGGACGTAGGACCAAGCAGCCTCGTCCTCTCTTTTCCCATCTCCTGCGAATTCTGCCGGTCTTATGTCTTCAACTTGTCAAAGACGCCATACCGGGTATAGAGGGAATGCCGCCAACTATTTGGGCCAAAGGAATAAAATGTGTATGCCCAGATAGCCACATCGGTCAGGCTGCCCCATTCGGCCTTTCCCTGCCACACATGGTACACGACTAACAAGATGCCGATGAGGGAAATGAAGCGAAGGAGGTGGGCGCCGATCGTCAGCCGAAGAAGAGAGATCGCAGTGGCTCCTATGAGAGCGCCGGCGAACAAATCTGAGGCGAGAATGCTACCATCGGTCGTATCACTAGACAAAAAATGCCAGGCCCCCATCCAAAAGAGGAGCGCATGAAAGCCCCACCACGTAATCGTTCCAAGAAGCGCATCCCTCTGCGAAGTCTCCATCGAATAGCCCTCATCTATCTGGTTAGTAACGACTGTATTT
Source organism: Nitrospirales bacterium (assembly GCA_038200765.1). Taxonomy (GTDB): domain Bacteria; phylum Nitrospirota; class Nitrospiria; order Nitrospirales; family Nitrospiraceae; genus Palsa-1315. Next base: position 2,467 of record JBBRRK010000256.1, on the reverse strand, counting down.
CATTCGATGCGACCCTTCGCACCCGTGTCCGCGATCGACAGCCACTGCATGGTGTTCGTCATCGTCGCAGGCGAATAAGTCTTCACGCGATCGCTTGAACACCTGCTTTGCAGATTGGCTCCGACGGATAATAGCAGAAAACGAACGCAAAAAGCGGCAGGTAGTGTCAGCGCCGACCTCTAGAAACCAGCGACTGTTGTGTGGAGAAGTCGACCGATTCTCTTGCAGGTGCGAGAAGGTTATGATGATCAAGGAGGAAGGTCGCCTTTCCCCTTGCTGGGTGGTCGTCTATACGTCTCTCCTATTTTGGGGTATTAGCAGGATGCTGAAAAAGTCCGCCAGCAGGAGAGAGATGGCCCGGTGAGTCCCCTGTGCTCGCGCAACGCGCGGCCTCAGAAGGATAGGAAGGGAGTCGCCGGACCATCCTTCTTGCTCGCAGAACGCGCACGATCAGAATGTGCTCGTCCGATGCGCGCAGGGAAGGGCAGTCCGGCGACTCCCTTGGGAGAGAATGCGTGATGTTGCCGAGAAGACCGCAAGAGGCCCTCGTTGGACGCGCGCAGTGGGAGACTCATCCGAGCCATCCTTGGACGTATACGAGCAAGCTTGGAAGGGTCATCATTGATCGCTCGCTGCGGCCTTGCTGGACGGCCTTTTTGAGCATCCTGCGAGTTGTTCATGTGTCACGGCCACGCGTAAGAACACAGCGGGATTTGAGCGTACACTGAGTTTTTCTGCATCCTGTTAGATCTTATGAGCCGCTTCTGTTTTAATTGTGTGCGAGGCTCTGCATGGCCCATCGGAGTATGTCTTTCAGCGAGTCGACGATCAGAAAGAGCTTGAACGGCTTCGGATGATCGAGTTGGTATTCGATTCTGCGAGTCAGAGACGGCTTCTCGGCACTGGCCTGCAAGCCGGCTGGCGTTGTCGAAGATGCTCGACTGCCTCAAGCCAGGAGGCTGGCTTGTCCTGGAGTAGCCTGATTTTCAGCTTCGCGTGGGATTACAGGCAGTGAGCAGGAACTCGCGTCCCTCTATAAGGTAAGTCAGGGCATCGAGCGGATGTATGCGACATTGAGGATGGACTACGCCCTGGGACTGAAGTTGCCTGCGTTGATGCAACGGAGCGGGCTGTAACACCTGACCGTGGAGAACGATGCCCCACTCTGTGCGGGCGGATCTGGCATGGCCACGGTCATGAAGATGTCGGCTGAGCAATTGCGGGAGAAGTATCCGGCCACAGGAGTCGTTGGGCAATCGGATCTTGATCGGTATTGTCGGTTTGCCGACGAGCCGAATAGCTGGGCCATCTACTACGCCACAATTGCCGTGAGTGGCCAAACGGCCGGGGGGTGAGATGTCTGTCGTTACTCCGGTGTTAGTGCTCCCCGGTCATGGGAACTCCGGGCCGCAACATTGGCAATCGCGCTGGGAGCTGCGTCACTCCGAATGGCAGCGTGTGCAGCTGGGCAATTGGGACGATCCTGTCTGTGACGAGTGGGTGCGTGCGTTGGATGCTGCCGTGCAAGCTTGCCCTTCTCCCCCTATATTGGTCGCTCATAGCCTCGCCTGTCTTTTGGTGGCCCATTGGGCTCATCGTTCAACATTGGCTCTGGGTGGCGCCTTCCTCGCGGCGGTGCCGGACCCGCGGAGCGCATGTTTTCCGGCCACGGCGCGCGGGTTTGTGCCGGTGCCGATGGAGCTGTTTGCCTTTCGAAGCCTCGTGATCGCCAGCGCGAATGACCCATTCGGTTCGCTGACCCATGCCGAGCAATATGCGATCGCATGGGGGAGTAGCTTCGTCAGTGTCGGCTATGCAGGGCACATTAATGCCGACAGCGGGCATGGTGAATGGAACGAGGGCTATGCCCTTCTGCAGCGAATCATGGGTTAGGACGCTGAGAAAGTCCGCCGGCGTTCCGCTAAAGGTAGAGGGTCTGATAGTCCTGTGACGCCAACGTCTGTTTTTTGACATCCCACTGAATCGTAAACACCGCCGAATGCGTTGAAGACAAGGACAGCAGACGCCGTCCATCCTTCACCACGACACTCTCGGCCTGACGAAAATCCAGCGTCCGATCTGGCCCAGTTCGATTGCAGACGATGAGCGGGAGCCCTGTATCCTTGGTGCATCGTTCCCATTCGCCGTTTGGACCATGGTGACCCGGCGCCCACGCGGCTGATGAGACCAGGAGCTGCGCCCCTTGGGCCTGTAGGTTTCGGGCGATCTTCGACGTAAAGGCATCTGCACAGATCAGCATCCCGACCCGTGTGAATGGAGGAACTGGAATGGCGACCACCTGCGTCCCGGGGGTCGACCAGGCCTCCGATCCCACTCGCAATGTATGAATTTTTCGATGTGAGCCGACGATGGTCCCATTCGCGACAATGGCGAACAGACTGTTGTAGAGCTTGTGGGATGTCCGATCCTGTTCGGGGCAGGAGAGGAACAATGTGATGCGCAGTTG
>JBBRRK010000255.1:0-4830 GCA_038200765.1 Nitrospirales bacterium | reverse complement strand
AGGATGGTCACCGGTGTCCGGGTCGCATAATGGCGCGGGAGTTGGCCCGGCGCGATCACGGTTTGGCTGGCAGCAGTTCGCACAACCGGACCAATGACTTCCCGGATCTCTGCGAGCGTAACGCTGCCAGGACGCAGGAGTTCCGACCAGGTTCCGATCATCGACACGATAGTGGATTCCACGCCAATCGGGCACGGGCCGCCGTCAAGAATCAGGTCTATGCGATCGCCGAGCCCATCAAGTACGTGTTGTGCGCACGTCGGGCTCACATAGCCGAACGGGTTGGCGCTCGGAGCGGCGATCGCCACGCCCGCTTCCCGGATTAAGGCCTGCGCCACAGGGTGGGCCGGCATTCTAACCGCCACAGTCGGTAACCCGGCCGTCACAAGATCGGGAACGACCGGGCGCTTCGGCAAGACAAGGGTCAGCGGGCCGGGCCAGAATGCGTCCATGAGTTTGTGATCGCTCAAGGACATGTGTGACACGAGCGCATCCAGTGCCGCTCGATCAGCAATGTGTACGATCAGCGGATCGAACCGGGGACGCTGCTTGGCCTCGAAAATCCTGGCCGCCGCCTCTGGATTCAGCGCGTCACAACCGAGCCCATACACCGTTTCGGTGGGGAAGGCGACAAGCCCGCCGGCGCGGATGATCTCCGCCGCCAGGCGAATGGATTCTGGATGCGCGGCCGATAGAATTCTTCCCTTCGCAATACCCATCCTTCAATCCTTTCAAGAGAGGCTATGGTCACGCCGACTGCTGCTCTTGCTGCCGCACCAGAGGACGGATGATCCCCGCAAGATGAATAGACCCCGTCACAACCACCACACCTTGTTCGCGGGCGAGATTGACCGCTTGGCGGAAGGCATCGTGGGGTTGCTCCACGACGAGACCGGTCGTGCCGGTGTGCGCCAGCCAAAGCCGTGCCAGCTCATCCGGCGACGTGGCTCGCGCGCCGGGATAGCGGGTAAAGATGGCCTGTGCGGCGCCACACTCTGCCAACCGGTCGATGATGGCCTCCACATCCTTGTCGCGGGGCACGCCGACGACAAGCACGCGGTCGCGCCCTTCGAAGACGGTCTGGATGACCTCGGACAAGGCGGCGGCTGCCATTGCGTTATGCGCGCCGTCCACTACCACGGTGGGCTGGCCAGGAAACACTTCGCAACAGGCAGGGAATGGTGTGGCGCCGAGCGCGTCCCGTACCTGCGCTTCCTCCAGCCGTGTCACCACCCCACGTTGCGCCAGCACCTCGAAGGCGGCCAGGGCATGCGCCGCGTTGGTGGCCATGAACCGTGCGGGCGTGGAGAGCACAAGGTGCCGCCAGGCCAACTGGCCAACTCGCACAGAACAGACACCGCGGTACCCGGTGCGCAGAAAGGAGGTGACGTCGTAATCCCGCTGATAAAGCTGCATCGGCGCGCGCATATCGGTCGCCCGCGCCGCGATGATGTTTCTGGGGCCCTCCTCGGTGACTCCGCAGACCAGCGGCACACCCGGCTTGAGGATGCCGGCCTTTTCCTTGGCAATCTGCTCCAGCGTGTCGCCCAGAAGATCCATGTGGTCGTAGCCGATGGTGGTGATCACGCACAGGTCCGGGCTGATCACATTCGTCGCATCGAGCCGTCCACCGATTCCCACTTCGATGACAGCGGCGTCCACCTGGGCCTCGCGGAAGGCCCAGAACGCGGCCGCCGTGAGCAACTCGAACACGGTGAGATCGCGAAACAGCCGCTCATCCAGATGCGCCAGCACGTTGAAGGCCGAGACCAGCTCGGCGTCGCCGATCGGCGTCCCATCAACCGCAATCCGTTCCCGCAGATGCTCCACGTGCGGGCTGGTGTAGAGGCCGACACGGAGGCCGGCGTGCCGCAGCAGCGCCGCGAGCAGGCGGCTCACGCTGCCTTTACCTTTGGTCCCTGCCACATGGATCGTATGAAACGCCCGGTCGGGTCTTCCGAGAGCCTCGACGCAACGGACCATCCGGTCGAGTGTGAAGATGCGCTCGGTCGGAACCTGCCGATCGACCTCGTAGTTGATCCGGCTGTCCAGCAAGGCTTGGACGTCGGCCAGAGAAAGGAACGGCTCGGCGAAGGATTCGGACTCTCGTTCACTTACGGGCTTCATCCATTTCCTTGCGGACGAGTTCTTCCGCCGCGAGCCAGTCTTCCAGGTCGCGCTATACGTGTTGTCCCCATTGCTCGAAGAATTTGGAGGTATTCTTCGCTATCCGGTCCTGCAGTTCACCTGAATACTTCTGTATAGACTGAGGTTCAGCTCAATCTTTTCGAGAGAGACACCGACCACGCCGACTGCTGCTCTTGCTGCCGCACCAGGGGGCGGATGATTCCGGCAAGGTGAAGTCGGCCCGGTCACGACGGCCGCCGAAGAGCTCTTGGCCCCCCTGGCGCTTCCTCGAAAAGCAGGTGCTCCAACCCCTGCAGAGGATTGCGTGTAATGACTGTGTGTATCAGCAAGAGCTGAGCAATGGCATCCCCAACCAGAAATACATGGGGTCGTAGTTCGATCTCCTGCGAGTCAGTATAGCGCGTTCGTATGTCCTTCGTTTCTGCCGTGCGATCTTCAGTTTCTTCTTGTAAAAAAGTACTCTCAGCAAAAAGAGGGCCGCATCTTATCGCTTCGCCCTGCATACGCCGAACCAACTGACGCAGAAGGGGAAATGCCTTGGACTCGATACGCAGTGGCTGCCTGGAGAGAATCCTGCCGGTTGGGAAATTAGTGCGGGGGCACACGCCAGTGCGTGCTCGCACGGATAAGACAAATACCCGCTTCTGATCGCACACGCTTCACAAACCACCTCATATGCACTGAAGGCTATTGCTCCTTGAGCGCGACCACGACCGGCAGCGCGTGGACAATGCCCCCAAGAGAACCGGGAGTACTGAGCGCTATCCGCCCCCGGTCCGGTCAAATGATAAATTGTTGCTCGGGGACCCTGATCCGCCGATGAAGCAAATGCCGATACAGCACATAAGAAGGCACGCAATTTACGGAACAACTGGTGACAGCGGTGAGACACAATTGCGCATCCTGCGAGCACACAGATCGACTCCTTATGAGCCGAGCAGCTCACACGCACGCCGCCGGAGGACATTTCATTTTTCACTGACTGTGCGAGTGTGATGGTAGAGCATGGTGAGCAGATCTTTTCCACTTTGGAAACAAGCGGTCTGACGCTTCTCCGCGTACGACCTACGAAAGCGCTGCAATACTCGACGGTACGGAGTGAGTGTCAGGTAGTGGCGGAGGCTTGTGTGCCCACGCACAATCGCAGAAACCCGCTGGTAATTCCCATGTATCGGTGCTCCGCCGGAATCTCCGATCGGTGAGTCCGTACGCCTCAAAAACATCGTAATGTTCCCACCATCACTTGATATGGTGTGCCCGGCTTCATGCAATGACGATTTTTCGGCCAATCCCCGCAAAGTAGCAATATTGAAGATGTACAGATGCGCCTCATGAAACGTGCTCTTAGGAGATTGGCAAATCGCCTCCACATTGGGAACTTCGACAACAAGCATGCCGTCCGATTTCAACCATGAGCGCAGCCGATCCAATACGGCACCGGGATCTTCAGTATGTTCAAGCACATGCCACATCGTAATGACATCGAATGCTTCGAGCGGAAGCACGCGGTCCTGGACGAATCCAACGTGGACAGTCAATCCATATTCCTTCATAGAGTATTCCGCATACCCCCTATTCGGCTCAATCCCGCTCACGTGATGTCCGAGCGATGCAAGCAAATATGCGAACTCTCCCCCGCCGCTCCCCACATCAAGAATGGCTTTGGGGCTGGAAATCAGCCGGTGTATTTTATCAAGACGTGACAACGCCACCTTTCCGGCGCGCAGGATATGTTTGGGCTTGGGCGTATAGGTGTTCTTATAGACGAGGCGATACTCTTCCTCATAAAACTGTTTGGCCTCATACGGGCGAGGATCAGACCAGACGAGACCGCACGATTTGCAAATAACCGTTCGCAGGGACTTCCCGCTCCGACTCATGTTCGAGAGAACAGAAATGTCCTTGCCGCTGCAGAGATTGCAGGTGATAGAACAGGGACTACTCTTGCCGACATCTGAGAGAGTGCTCGTAGGATCTAACATTTTCGATACCCTCCTTAAGTTTGAACAGGCTTTGGATTCCTGGACAGGCTTGGCGATTCCTCTTTTCCCTGGTTGAGCCATACTCCCCTGCGTGCCTCTTGCCTGTTCATCTGAAGCGCTCCACGACCTGCTGAATGACTTCGTCGAGGACGATCAAGCGCGTCCACGAATTCGCCAGTGAATGGTTGCGGTCTTCACACATGTTTACTCATGCGCGCTAAGTGTGCGTTCTGCTCCCTGGATGTCCACGCGATACACACCCGGTGCCCTGGCTGTCAGGCGAATCTCTCCTGCTCGGCTCAATCGATCCACCACAAAAAATACCTGGTTCCAGGTGGTGTCGGGACACCGTTCATGAATCTGGTCCATCGATAGGCCAGGTTGAGCAGCGACCATTGAAAATATCAGACAGGAGAGATCATGATGCAACGAGAGTGTCCCCATGTGCCCGCTCCTTTCGTTCATTGACCAGACCGTTTCTGCCTAACCCTCCACAAACAAATCCGAGATCATGTGCGCTCCGCGCGGTCACCATTTCCACAGCGGGATCCCTCCAGCCCCCAGATCAGGAGTCGAGATTCCCCCTGGTCGAATGTCTACATCTGTGCCCTGAGAAGTCTGAATGCCGGTTCTTGTTCTTTGTCCATCGCCAGCCATACCGCCGTGCTCGAAACTGAGGCCATCAGACTCTCCGGAGCGA
>JBBRRK010000254.1:0-4832 GCA_038200765.1 Nitrospirales bacterium | reverse complement strand
CCGCGGCCCGCGCCAGCAAGTGCTGCTTCCATTCGGTGATCTGGGTGGGATGGACGTGAAATTGCTCAGCCAATTCAGCCAGCGTTTTGTCGCCTTTGACCGCTGCCAAGGCCACCTGGGCCTTGAAAGTGGCCCCGTGATTGCGTCTCGTTCTCTTCATCGCCTCGCTCCTCTAGTTTGCCACCCGCTGGTGGCGTGGGTGAAGCACGGCTACCACTTATCACACTGTCCGAATTTCCGGGGCCCCCTCTGAGCACCCGGGCAGCGCGATGGTACCTGATGGGGAGCTGAAGAAACTCGAAGCCTTGGCGAAAGGGCTGGAGGAACGGCCTGGACTCAGGCTCGACATTACAGGGACGGCAGATCCCGTCCTGGATCGTGCGGCGATCGGAACACGCAAGCTGAAGGAACAACTGATCGCCATGAGACAGCGCGAACGGGGACACGCTTCGCCCAAATCGGAGGATCTGTCGAGCGACGACGAGTCGCGATTGGTGACAGAACTCTATGAGAAGCAGCGGGAGCAAATTGAAAAAGCCGCGCCGTCGCAACCGACCGAGACAGTGCTGAAACCTCCGACAGTGGAGGACATGAAACAGCGGTTGTCCGTGGCCATTCCCGTCGATGAGCCGGAACTACGTGCCTTAGCCCGTCAGCGTGCGGAACAGGTACGCCACGAGTTGATTGAAGTAGGGAAGCTGGCCGAGGAGCGAGTGTTCTTACTTGAAATTGACCCGACTGCCTCTGGGAATGAGCAGGTGAGAAGTCGGCTCACGATCACAGCCGGATCATGAGAAAGGTTCAGGAAATCGAAATAGCCAGACGGGCGACACGCGGATAAGCCGGGTCTGATTACTAACCCTGCAACCATTCGCACGATGGCGGTCGAGCGCATGCCCGAACGGGATGATCGCCCGCTACGTGTTTTTACCCATTGCACGATCTATCGATGGCTCGCGGCACATCCGTCGACCGGCCGTCTCACTCTTTGCTCACTAGCTCAGGGCGTCTTCATGCCTATGGTTTGACGCGCTGAATGGTGGAGGCATAACCATCGTCGGAGACGAAAGCTTTCACCTGATCGCCGATAGCCACCTGGTCCATTTTCGTCCGGTCGTCCACACGGACCCGGGTGGTTTCTCCAGCATCCTCTTTGATCGAGACATGCCTGGCTCCAATATCGGTCACCCTACCAGTGACCGAGTCATGCTTAAACCGCTCAGCCATCGTGGGCGAGGCCGCGCGTTTCTCCGACGCATTCTGGGCGCATCCGACCACACTGAGGTTCAATCCGACCGCCGCGATTATTATGGCCACCGTTCCGATACGCATATAGCACCTCCAGGTTATTGAACATACTGTACTCTTCATGCTGTGGACCCCATATTGGGAAGTTCCCTAGGCGCGCCGCGCTGTCTATGTCCGCCAGCGGACCTGTCACCGGAAGGGCAGTGCATCGTTTCGCGGATCCCAGTCTTTATACGGTATCTTCCACGCTCCATACGCCTGTTGCCGGTTTGCTATGCCACTCCAAGCGAGGCTTTCATCTTCTGCGTGAGTTTCTGCTTCACTGCACAATACGCCCGCCAGGGATCTTGCTTCAGCCCGTTCAACCGTTCTACCACATTGTCCACTGTAAAATGATCCGACCGTACATCGATCGACAATTCCTCCCACGAGAGCGGAACCGAAACCGGCGCCCTCGGTCTGGCCCGCGTCGAATAGGCGGCAATGGCAGTGGCCCCTTTGGCATTACGTAAATAATCGAGGTAGATCTTTCCGTTCCGTTTCTGTTTCGACAGGTTTGCGGTAAAGCGATCAGGAATCAGGCGCACGAGATGATCCGCCAACCCCTTGGAAAACGCTTTGACTTCGTCCCACGTGTGAACACGTCGTAACGGCAGCACGACATGCAGGCCCTTTCCGCCTGTCGTCTTCACAAAACATTCAAGACCCAGCTCGTTCAGGAGCGTCCGGACAAGTTGTGCCGCCTCGATGACAAATTTCCATGGGACCGTGGGATCCGGATCAAGGTCCATAATGATGCGGTCAGGACGGTCGAGCCCATCCCGCTTCGCTCCCCACGTATGCAACTCCAGCACGCCCGTCTGAACGAGCCCGATAACTGCCGGCAGAGAATCGGCGAGCATGTACCAGGACACACCATTTCCTTTGGGAATTTTTACTCTGCCGATCGTGTCTGGGACCGTACCCGTCGCATGCTTTTGATAAAAACACTCCTTGTTGTATCCCTCCGGGCAACGCACCAGCGTCAAGGGCCGGTCTTGCAGATGGGGTAAAAGCCATGTACTCACGCGTTCATAATATTTCGCCAAGGCGAGTTTGGTGAATCCTCGATCGGGAAACAGGATTCGATCGGGATGACTTACCGTCACCCCTGCGACAGTGGTCGGTCCCTCGGCGGATGCCGTGCGCTTCGTCGTCAGGCTTCCTGCCTCGCCCGCATGGAGTCGAAGCGAAGTCTGCGTGGCAGCACTCGTAGCGGCCCGCACAGGAGTGCTTTCCCCCGGCCCTTCCTTGATCACCGACTTGGCGGCTTTGTCTTTGCGTAATCCCTGAAAAACTGCCTGCCGGAGGAGGCCTTCGTTCGTCCATTCGGCAAACGACACCTCCGCAACCAATCGTGGCTTCACCCAGTGAACCCCACGTGCATCGACACCGCTTGGAGGATTCACAAATGGGGGCCGGGACTGCTCAAGCGCAACCAGGCGTTTGTGCAACTCCTTGAGCGAGCGTTCGGAAAATCCGGTTCCCGTTCTTCCCTCAAATTGGAATTGTCCCTGCCCATCGTAGACGCCCAACAGCAAGGCTCCAAAGGTCACGCGCGAGCCTGACGGGTCGGTAAACCCTCCGATGACGAACTCCTGGCGGCGGCCGCATTTGACCTTAATCCAATTTCGATTGCGGCCCCCTAGATAGGTCGCGTCGGTCCGCTTAGACACGATCCCTTCCATCCCCCTGCGGCAGGCTTCCGAAAAGACGATGTCCCCTTGGCCCTGTATATGGTCGCTATACCGAATCAATGCGGATGCACTGCTCGGCATCATTGCGGCAAGCGAACGCTTACGGTCGAGGAGCGTGACCTGTCTCAAGTCATACCCGTCGAGATACAAGAGATCAAACACATAGTAGACCAAGTTCGTTTCGGATCCTGTATCGAATGCATTCTGCAGGCCCTGAAAACTGACGACTCCATCCGGGCATCAGCGCAACCACTTCGCCGTCGAGCCAGGCAGTCTTGATTGGCAGCGCCGCCGCCGCCTCGGCAATGCGCTGCAGTTTGGCCGTCCAATCGTGATCGTTTCTCGTGACAAGCGTGGCAGACCCATTCTTCACCCTGCACAGGATCCGGTAGCCGTCGTATTTGAGCTCATGCACCCACGCTTCACCAACAGGAGCCTCGTCTGCCAAGGTCGCCAATTGCGGACGGATCCAGTCCTCTTGGGGTGTGCGGCGTGCCCCGACCATTTTTTTCATTCCCGTCTCGTGAGGACGGGGAATCGACGTCGCTTGCTTCCCCGCTGTGTGATTCGATTGCCACGCCCGATGGGGGCCCGACGCGATCTGCTCAATGGTCTGTCTACTGGCGACGCTGTTCGTCAGGAGCCGGGTCACCTCGGCTTCTTCACCGGTACGGGCCTCCTCATCCTTTTCTTTGATCAAGAGCCAATTCTCTTTGCCCTGGTGATGGCGTCCACCCATTCGAACCAAGTTCCAGAGTCCACGCAATTTGTGGCCGTTCAAGGTGAACTGCAACCGGCCGCGCCGATAACTCGCCATGGGATCACCGACGGGAGACCACGATCCCCGATCCCACAGCAACACCGTCCCCGCACCGTAGTGTTTCGGGAGAATAATTCCTTCGAAGCTGCCATAGTCGAGCGGGTGGTCTTCCACCTGCACCGCCAACCGCTTGTGGGCGGGATCCAGGCTGGGGCCTTTTGGAATCGCCCAGCTTTTCAAGGTCCCATCCAGTTCTAGGCGGAAGTCATAGTGCAGACGACTCGCCGCATGTTGCTGCATGACAAACTGCAGACGCTCCGAGGGGGAGGTGACGGCCCCGCGCGGCTCGGGCGTTTCTTTGACGTGACGTTTTTTCCAGTACTGCTGAAGCCCCATGCCTGCGTCACCCCCGGGATTTGCCAGCCGGCGGATCAGTCGGCTTTTCTACACGGCGCTTCGTTGCGACCACGGAGGATGTCCTCACCTGCCCTGTTAGGCACTCTTTCGGCGGGGATACCGCGCCTGTTTTATCGATGACCGCTTCGATTGACCTGACGACTGTTCCTTGGCCTGCACACTCCGTTTCAAGAGGGCCATCAGATCGATGACCTCGCCCCTGCCAGGGTTCTGTTCGCCTTCGTCGGCCTCAGCTTCGGTAATGATTTCAGTTTTCCCAGCCTTGATCCGTTTGTCGATCAATTTCATGAGATCGTCGTGATAGGTATCATGATACTGCTCCGGCTTCCATGGCTCAGTCATTTCCTCCACCAGCTTCTTCGCCATCTCAATCTCGCGCGGCGACATGCCGGATGCTTTCAAATTTCCCGAGGGCACCTCAAGCTCCTGTACTGACTTCAGTTCGTTCTTATACCGCAGGGTGTTCAATACCATGACGTGGCCGCTGGGGATGAGGGCTGCAAGATACTGCCTGGTGCGGATCACGACGGTGGCGATGGCGATTTTGTTGGTCGCCTTCAAGGTTTCCCGCAGCAGGGCGTACCCTTTTTCGCCGCGTGTGTCCGGGGCGAGATAATACGGCGTTTCGAAGTAGGCGGGTGCCACCTCGTGTGCTTCCACGAACGCGACGA
>JBBRRK010000253.1:0-4975 GCA_038200765.1 Nitrospirales bacterium | reverse complement strand
CGTTCTCGCATCGCTCAGAGACTCAACGAGAGTTGTTCGGAGATTGGAAGCATTGAAGGGGCTTTTCCGTTCGCCAAGATCTATTGCACGGGCGAACGGCCCCACGAAGTGCGGTCCGTACCTCCTCGCCTCTTCGCTCGCGGCGGCCTTGCTGGACAGCCTTTTTGAGCATCCTGAGACTATTGTGACATTGGCGCCATAGGGAAGATTCCATCAGCGTTTTGTGTATGCACCGAGTTTTTCCGCAGCCTGCTAAGGCAACGGCGGGCAAAACAATTTCGGCGCGCGGCTGAAAGACTCGACGGGAAGAACCGGACAGATCATGTGCTACAGAAACCGGACAAGTTAACTTGCTATCGACATGGACCCGAACGTACGGTTACGGTGTAGTCGTTCAACTCGATTCGGCAGTCAGTGTCAACTATCGACCCTGAGGAGACAGTGACGAGTGTCTGCTTAACACGTGAAGGAATCACTGGCGGCGTTACATTCCGCCGCTCTACCCTCGAAGAGACACCTACCACCTGCTTAAATGCCAGGCTCAGTGCCCGGACTCAGAAGCCGTTCCAAGCCCTCCAGGCACCCCTCCAATTTCTTGTGAGAAATCACTGCAAGTTAGCTTCAGCAGTCAGATTCCCGCTCAAATGCTATGCACATTTATCCACCGATTCCGGTTAGTCTCGACCCATTTTGACCCTACCGTGGGCATTTGCTGGACACTGCCGTGGAGGGCAGGAGCGCGCAGGTCAACGGGAGTCCGACCTGCGGGGAAACCGAACTCACCCGCGAGGGCATACCCAGGTGGACGACGAGCACAGGCAGCTCGCACACATAGCATCATCAGCCTATAGCGAGGTTTGTCATGTCTTTGAGCTTATATCCCAAACATCTCACGCACACGATAGTTCGATCGAACAATGGGATCTTCTGTTTGAGTCGCCGTATATGGACGTCTACTGTACGGGTCGTCCCAGTAGTCGTAGCCCCAAACGACGTTCAGCAGAACGTCTCGTGACCGCACATGTCCTGGAAGCTTGAGAAGGCATTTCCAGCAGATCAAACTCTTTTCTGGTCAGCCCGACTTCCCGACCGTTTACCAGAACTTCGTGACGGGATATATCCATAATGAACGCCCGATAGACATATCGAGACCCTTCTGAACGAGACCCTTCGGACTTTCCACAGAGCTACCTATGGCTTTGACGCCACCTTGATCAGAAGCTGAAATGAAATCCATTCGCACTGGGCCTCCTCGCCCATAACCGACATCAGGCTGATCTTCGTGGGCAGCCACCAATACGGGGAGCATGACGACGCGAGCCCCAGTGGGAAGATGGTTGGTGGAAACATGGGGACTAGCTTGATGTCCGACAATCGAGATCACCGGCCATCGTTCAAGGGCACGATCGGACTCCCGATTGACAGATGGCTAGCCCTGTCTCATGCTCTGTAGGTCGCTCGGCTCCGTGGAGGGCTTGGAATGAAATAGCCTGCGGAATGGCCTCGTCTTGTTCTTCCCGTCCATACTATGTCTTGTCTTCATAGAGCGTGACTCAACCGGTGACAACGACTATCCTCGCATCCCGCTCACATAGGCAGCAGTCAGCGGTTCACGGGAGTTTTCAAATATCTGCTTTGCCGTCCCCGCTTCAATCAACTCACCAGCACCATTTTGAACCCAGAACAAGGCGGCGTAATCCGCGATGCGACGGGCCTGCGCAAGATTGTGGGTCACGATCAGCACTGTGTAGCGACCACGCAGGCCGACGATCAGGTCTTCGACGACGCCGCTGGAGAGCGGGTCGAGCGCGCTGCAGGGCTCATCCATGAGGAGTACGTCGGGCGAGAGCACCAGCGCTCTGGCTATGCACAATCGTTGTTGTTGGCCACCCGATAGCGCCAAGGCCGGCGAATCCAAGCGGTCCTTGACCTCGTCCCACAGACCCACGTCCCGCAATCCCGTCTCGATGGTGCTGGAGAGCCGTTCCCGATCCCGGAGCCCGTGCTCACGCAAGGGGAATTCCAAGTTCTTCCGAATCGACAGGGGAAACGGATTCGGCTTCTGGAAAATCATGCCGACACGGCGGCGCAAGTGGATCACATCAGTCTGCGGAGCCAGCACGTCGAGGCCGTCGAGGCGGATGCGCCCCGACAGCCGACACCCAGGGATGAGATCGGTCAGACGATTCAGCGAGGAAAGAAAACTGGTCTTGCCGCACCCTGACGGGCCCACAAGTGCCGTGATGCATCCTTGGTTAATCGCGAGCGTCACATCATGGAACGCGCGCGTCTGACCATAGTGCAAGCTGAGCTGCTCGACCTCGATGAACGGCTTCGGGACACAACAGATTGGCCGCTCTTCCAGCGGAAACCACGGCTGTGTATCCGGCGTGGACGTAGAGGGCTTCATATTGTGACGATCCTCCGGTGTAGCCAATGTCCAGCCAGCCATGACGCCGTTCCGTTGATGGCGAACAGCAACACGACCAAGACTAGCGCCGAGGCATAGGCATTGGCATCTCCCCCCGGGACGTTCATTGAGAGGTCGAAGATGTGGAGGGAGAGCGCCCGGCCGGAATCAAGCAGCGACTCGGGCATGCGGTCCACATAGCCGCTCGTGAAGATCAACGCGGCCGTTTCCGCCATGGCCCGCCCTACCCCCAGCACCAGACCAACCAGGAGCCCCGGCACCGCCGCCGGCAACAAGAGATGCACCAGGGTCGTGGTCCGCGAGAGCCCCAGGGCGGCGGCGGAGAGCCGGTAACCGGTCGGCACGGCGCGGAACCCTTCCTCCGTCGAACGGATGAGGACCGGCAGCACCATGCAGGCCAGCGTCAGACCGCCGGACAGGATTGAGAAGCCGAGCCCCAGCGTCTTGCAAAAGAAGGCGTTGCCGAAGAGTCCAAGGACGATCGATGGCACGCCTGATAGCACATCAAGGCTGCGACGGGTCAGCCGTCCAAACAGGTTGGCATCCGTGGTGAACTCGGCCAGCAGAATCGCGGTTCCGACGCCGATGGGAACGGACACACCAAGGCAGACACCCAAAATCAACGCGGTCGAAACCAAAATGGGGCCGATCCCGCCCTCTCGCCCGGCGTTCTGAGGGGGGGCCGTCAGAAACGTCCATGAGATGTGACTGAGTCCGTGCCAGAGGATATCGCCCAAGAGCCAGCAGAAGGTGGCGGTGACGAGAGCCGCCGCGATCCACACCAAGGTCGAGGCGAGCCATTCACGCCCATCACGATGTCGTTCCAGCGTGTTAACCATAGATCCTTCCTCGGCTGATCCAGTCCGCCGCGCCGACCAGCGCTACGATCATCCCCATCAAGACCAGGCCGCTGACAAACAACGCGGCGCGATGGTCCCCGAGGGCATAGGCCATCTCCAACGCAATGTTGGCGGTCAGCGTACGCATCGGATCGAACAGACTGTGAGGAGTCTGCACTACGTTCCCACAGACCATGAGAATCGCCATCGTCTCCCCAATAGCCCGGCCGGTTCCAAGGATCACGCCGGTGAACAACCCCGATTTTGCCGCTGGGAAGACGACCCCTCGAATGGTGGCCCAACGCGACAGCCCCAATGCCGCCGCGCCACGCATATACTGTGGGGGCATGTTAGCGAGGCTGGCATCCGCCATTAAGGCGATGGTGGGGAGAATCATAATCGCGAGGATCACGATTCCGGCCAGCAGGCTCGGCCCAGGCGGATGGATCGATCCGATCAGCGGGACGAGCACCACGAGGCCCCAAAATCCATAGACCACTGATGGAATACCCGCGAGCAGCTCGATCAGCTTTCGGTAGGGGCGCGTCACGACTGGGGGGGCGTAGTAGTGGCAGAAGACCGCTGAGAGGATACCCAGTGGTGTCGCGATCAGGACGGAGCCGACCATCGCGAACAGAGTTCCCCACAGCATTGGCGTGAGATTGTACAATCCTTCGGCAGGATGCCAGGAGGGATCGGTAAAGAACCGTGCGACGCCCACATGCCGCAAGACCGGAAGCGCTTCCATGACGAGGAACGCCACAATCAACAGCACGATCGCTCCCGCGATCGCGGCGGCTCCGCGCAGTAGCCAGAGCAGCAGACGGTCAGTCGGCCAGCGGGACAAAGTATTGCTGCTTGATAAGGTCATGCACGGCTTTCGATTGGGCGTATTCGATAAAGGCTTTGGCCAAGCCCGATGGTGTAGTTCGGGTCACAAGATGCAGGGGCCGTGAGAGCGGAAAGGTTCCTTTCCGTACGCTCTCAGTTGAGGCCACTACGCCTCCGATCGGAAGCAGCTGAATGGGTACCCCATGCGTTTCATCGTATTCAGCCGTGCCGATGGACACGTACCCAATCGCGTTGCGATTGCCGACCACGGTCTTGATACCCTGCTCATTGTCGCCGATCACCACATGAGCTTTCACATCCGCATTCTTCAGCTTGAAGTACTGCAGGAACACCTCCAGTGTGGCCCGTCCCTCAGCCTTGTTGACGACGGTGATCGGCGCGTCCGTCCCACCGACCGCGTTCCAATTGGTGATCTTGCCGGTGTAGATGGCAACGACCTCCTCATCGGTGAGAGCCGGCACAGGATTCTCTTGATGGAGAATGATACAGACGCCGTCGCGGGCGACGGGGAACGCGGAGAGATCCCGCTCGCCCTCCTTCATCGATCGCGAGACCATGCCGATGTCGGCGAGACCTTGGCGGGCGTCGGTGACGCCGCGTGACGAGCCTCCGCTCTGCACGTCAATGCGGACTGTCGGGTAGAGACTCTCAAAGCGTTTGCCGATTTCGGCGATCAGCGGGGCTATGGTGCTTGAACCGGTGATCACAAGCTTCCCGGTTAGTTGATCCGCGGCGGTCCTCTGGGCTCCGGCTGATGCCGCGACGCCCATGAGAACCGCCATCGAGAGAGCAACCAGAGCCCCGTATTTCTTCAGCATGAACAAAGCATGACATTTATTCATCTATATACCTC
>JBBRRK010000252.1:0-5058 GCA_038200765.1 Nitrospirales bacterium | reverse complement strand
ACGTTGTCCGTGAGATCCTTCCACGTGCCGGCCACGCCTTTGACCTGCGCCTGGCCGCCGAGCTTGCCGTCGGTGCCGACCTCGCGCGCCACACGACTCACTTCCGACGCAAAGCCGTTGAGCTGATCGACCATCGTGTTGGTGGCCTCCTTGAGCTGCAAAATCTCACCGCGCACATCGACGGTGATTTTCTTGGACAAATCGCCGTTCGCCACCGCGATAGTCACCTCGGCGATGTTGCGGACCTGCCCGGTCAGGTTGCCGGCCATCTGATTGACCGAATCGGTAAGATCCTTCCACACGCCCAATACGCCTTTGACCTTTGCCTGCCCGCCGAGCTTGCCCTCGATGCCGACCTCACGCGCCACGCGGGTGACTTCCGACATGAAGACCGAAAGTTGCTCGATCATCGCGTTCACCAGCTTCGCCGAGCGCAAGAACTCGCCTTTGAGCGTGCTCCCGTCGACCTCCAGTTCCATCGACTGCCCGAGATCGCCCTTGGCCACTGCGCCGATGGTCCGCGCGATTTGGGCTGTGGGCCGCACCAAATCGTCGACGAGCGTGTTGATGGAATCGATTTTCTTGGCCCACCCGCCGATCGCTCCAGGCGACGATAGGCGCTGCTTGAGCCGCCCCTCCTTACCCACTGTCACGCTCAACTGCACGACGTCCTTTGTGATGCGATCCTCATGCGCGATGATCTGATTGAACGTCTCCGCGATCTGCCCATCAATCCCTTCCCAATTCGTCGGCAAACGCAACGAGAAATCCCCATTACGAAACGCCCTCACCGTCGCGAGGATCCTCCGCGAATGAGACTCAGAGAGTTCCTTCATGGGAGCGCGCCGCCCTTTCTTCCTGCCGGACGTGCCATGGTCCAGCGTGGCCTCAGACGGTGACTTCCTGCGTAAAGGGAGTGTCGTTGTTTCGTTCATGGCTCTTTCCTTGTTTCAGGAGGTGGAATGAAGAAAACGTTGTCGACATGGTATGAGCGGAAGCGCCGCACCTATCCGGCTCACCGTCAAAATGAAGGCGTCCCGTGCATCTTAGCAGATCGAGAATAAATATCACGAGCAGGGGCACCAGAAGCGGCAATAACCCATGCCATTCGTTCTGTTTCACAGAAGTATAGATAGCCCCGATCATAGCCATCCTCCTTTGATGAGGGTGGTTGAGTGCTCAGTTCTACCCGTCACTTCCAGCATGAAATTCTGTCCATGAGTCGGAGCCAGGATCGGGCAATGGGGAGCGAGTATGGGAACAAAATGGCCGGTTTGCTCTAGGAAAATCCCTAGTCCGAACACAACGGGTAAGCGAACCCCGCATCTATTTCGTTGATACGGCGGTCTGGATTCATGCAATTCGTCCTTTCGGATCTTGGGAGATCCAAACGGGACTCAAACCATTGATTGCAGGGGGACGAACTGCGGTCACTGAATAGATACTGCTGGAACTCCAATTCAAACCTTGGACTGAACTGGTAATTTCATGTCCTCGTCACTCGGCTAGAGGAGTCCTCAGGACTCTTCTTAGCTTTTTCAACTGACAGTCGCAATCCCGCCCACAACCCGGCCGACCTCTTCCGCCAATTTGTGTACCCTCTCAAACTCTGACTTGGTTACATATCCGACATCAAGTGCCACATATACGTGAGATCGACGCTCTCCACATGAGGACTTCGCCACAGATAAGAATTGGTGGAACTCCGCCAACCTATTGCGCTCGAATCCCTCGGCAATGTTCGCCATGACTGAGACCGCGGAACGTTGGAGTTGCCCGGCCAGAGCGAAGTCCCTTGCAAAGGGCGGCTCTTTGGTCATTTTATCGATCTCTCTTGCGAGGTTTCTAGCTTTTTGCCAGGCGATAAGCTGTTCGAATGTGTCGATCCGTTTGCCAGGCATCACTCCTCAACACTCAGGACTGAGGACTGAGCACTTACCCTGAGGACTCAGGACTCAGCACGTTTCCCTTGAGTCTCAAATCCAGCGATTCGCGGATCGCCCGATAGAGTTCTTCTACTGCCGCCTCCTTGGTGAGCAGCATCGCCGCACCGGCATTCCTCATCGCCACCTCGTTCTCGCCCCCGGCTTGCACCGACAAGCCGATGACGATGATGCCAGGGAAGCGGGACGTAATCTGAGCCGTCGCTTTGATTCCATTCATCTTGGGCATGTTGATATCCATCACGACGATGGACGGCTGCAACTGTTCAACGCGCGCCACCGCCTCTTCCCCGTTCCAGGCCTCGCCCACCACATCCACGTCGGGGTAGGACTCCAACACCGCCCGCAAGCCCTGCCGCACCATGGCGTGGTCATCCACCAACAAGACACGAATCTGTTTCGTGTCATGTTGGTGAAGTTGAGCGTTCTGAGTTGTGAGTGTTGAGTTTTCAGATCGAGGGCCGACCGGTTGTCCGTACAACTCAGCACTCAGATCGCTTAACTCCGAACTCGGCGTTCTTGTGCTGCCTAGAGGCAGTACAAGAATGGCCGTCGTTCCTGCGCCTGGAGAAGATTTCAGGTCAAACCGTCCGCCCAATGCCTTCATCCGTTCACGGATGCTGAGCAAGCCGAACCTGGAAGATATGGAAGAGGCACTAGCAGCAGACGCAGCAAGATCGAAGCCGACACCTTCGTCGTGCACTTCGATATTAAGATCTCCGTTGCTTTCAAAGAGACGAACCGCGACCTCTTTGGATTCGGCATGTTTCAGCGCGTTCATCAGCAATTCGCGGACCGACTGGAACAGGAGCACCGTGCAATCGTCGGGGAGTGAGCAGTCAGCGACCGTCCCGACATCGACCGTCACCGTCAGGCCATGATGCTGCATCTGTTCCCCGAGCCATATGAGGCCTACGGGAAGACCATGGTCCCGCAAAACCGGTGGACTCAATTCTGTCATCAGCGTGCGGCTGTAGTCCAAGGCCTTGTTCAGCAACTCTTGGGTATCTTTGACGATCTGGTCCACTTTCGGCGAGAGATCGTTCTGTTGCGCCCGTCCGAGATTGAGGCAACAGATCACGAGCCATTGCGCCAGGTTATCGTGCATCTCGCTGGCCAGCCGCTTGCGTTGACGATGCTCGGTGAGGTTCAGTTCCGTGCCCAAGGCCCTCAGCTGCTCGTGTGACAGCACGAGTTCCTCGGTGCGGTCCGTCACCAATTGCTCCAAATGACCGGAGAAGGTCAGGAGCCGGTTCTCGCTCGCGATTAGCGCGTCATCCGCCTTTTGACGGTCAGTGATGTCGAGATTCGTCCCCACCACCCATTCGACCTGACCTTGCTCGTTCGCGCGGGTGGTTTCCATCGACTGAATGTGGCGGGATTCGCCATCGACAACCCGACGAATGCGAAAGGTGCGCCTACTCTGCCCAGTACGATGCACCGTGCCATGCAAGAGATCCTCCTGCGACAGCCGATCCTCGGGCAGAACGGCCTCGCTCCAGGTGCTGTATGGCACCCATCCATCTGGGGTGGGAGCGATGCCGTACATCCAAAACATCTGGGCATCCCATAGGATCTGGTTGGTGCGGACATTCCACTCCCAGACACCCACACCTGTCGCCTCGGTGGCAAGAACCATTCGCTCCTTGCTCTCGCGAAGCCCCTCTTCGGCGAGTATACGCTCGGCGATGTCGAGCACGATCGCCACGGTGCAGAGTGGGTGGCCCGCCACATCCCGGACGAGATTGACAGTGACGTGAACCCAGGCGCTCGTCCCATTTTTGCAGATGAGGCGTTTCTCGATCTCGAAGAACGGGATGTCCTCCCGAACCAGGCTGGAATATTTATCCCAGTCGCCAGGCGGGTCGTCGGGGTGTGACAGTTCGAGGAACGTCTTGCCGATCATTTCCGCCTTGGTATAGCCCAGGATTTGCCCGAACTGTTCATTGATGCGCAGGATTCGCCCGGTAGAGGAGTCGCACTCGCTCACGCCGACGCTTGTCGCCTCGAACATGGCGCGGTACTGGGCCTCGCTCAAGCGCACCGCTTGCTCGTTGCGCTTGAGCCTGTCGATGTCCACCAGCACCAGTACCGCGCCATCCACCTTGTTGTCGAGCGTCATGTAAGGGCGCACACGCAGCAAATACCAGTGGCCGCTTTTGTCGCGCACCTCGCGCTCTTGTTCGCGCAGCTCGCTGATAACTTCGGCGCTGAGGCTCTCCAGGTCCAGGTCGAGTTGCGATTCCCCAGGGTCGCCCGACACGAGGACATGCCGGAGCCCGCCGATCTGCCGCCCGACGTCGGACGCCAGCAAATTGAGCTGCTTTCCCGCCTGCGGGGTGAACCGGCGGATGGTCAGATCGCGCCTCAGTATGACGATGGCGAGCTTGGTAGAGTGTTCAAAGTTGACCAGGTCGTTATTGAGGCAATTCAGCTCGACGTTCCGATTCAACATCTCCTCATTGACGGTGGTCAACTCTTCGTTGGCCGACTCCAGCTCTTCTTTGGACGTCTCGATTTCCTCGTTGATGCTCTGCAATTCTTCGTTGGCGGACTGGGCTTCCTCGTTAGCTGCCTGGAGTTCTTCGTTCCCCGCTTCATGCTGCTCCTGCAGAAACTGGAGATACTCGCGGGTTTCAGAGAGATCGGCTTCGAGTTCGGCGATGCGGCGCGACCCTGGCGGATGCTCAGAGACGAAACGGCCGGCTGCCGGCGCGGCGGCGAGGGGGCGGCCTCGCGGCCGGCTGCCTCATTCGCTTCCTCGAATACGACCAGGAAACAACGCTCTCTTAAGTTTTTCAGCGGGATCACCTTCACGTGAATCGTCCGGGTGATGCTGTCGCGCGTAATCCGCACCCGCTCCGTGCTCACTGTCTTGTTTTCCTGCCTGGCTTTGTTGATGGCGGCGCGCAACGGCAACATCAGCCCGTCGCGCGCCATCTTCAGCACGTCGAAGCTTGCCTTGCCCGCCGGCGGCTCCAGGTAGGCCCCCGTCGGCCCGCGGAACTGCAGCACTTGCAGGTCGTCGTTGATGAGCACCCCCGGCGGAGCGAACTGGCTGACGGCGATACGGTCGGCCTCCCGCTGCGCGTTCAGCTCGCCGCGGAAACCATCA
>JBBRRK010000251.1:0-5092 GCA_038200765.1 Nitrospirales bacterium | reverse complement strand
ACATCCGCGAGGGTCAGCGGTCGTTTCAGTAATGGGTTGTCGTACAGATAAATCTGGCCGACCGACAGGTAGTTCGCTGCGCGCCAATACGCATCCATCGTGTGGAGCAGTTCCGGGGTGAGTGTGTCTGTTTTCATGGTTCAATCCTTTTTGTTGACCACGCCGAGTCCGAGAATGCAGCATGCGGAGCGCGCAATCGTCAGTTCTTCGTCCGTGCGAATGACGCGGACCTCAACCAGGCCGGCATTCACGGAAATCACGCCCGTATTCGGCACGTATTTATCCACAGCAACCTGGGGACTTACTCTCTGGCTTCACATCGGCGGGCCTGGACAGAAACTTTTTCCGGCAATGGTCGCTGCAAAAGTAGAACGTCTTTCCATCGCGTTCGGCGTGGAGAGCGGTGGCTTCATCCACGGTCATGCCGCAGATGGGGTCTTTGGTCACGGACTTTGACTCGTTCATGGTCATGTTCCTTCCTTGTTTGTTGAGGAGTTGAATCTTCGTGCTCGTTTCGCAGGGTTGTCTAGCATTTCAATCCTGTTTTCGGGCGTCGGTGTGATGAATGCTGTCATCATTTCTGTGCTTCTTGATGCTCTTTGTGGGGACCAGCCGATTTGTGGTCCATGTCCTTCATCCCCTTCATCATCGGGCACTGCGACATAGAGTCCTTGCCCATTTGCATGTTCTGCATCATGTGCTTCATCATCTGCTCCTCCATCTTTGCCTTTCTCTCATCCCTGGCGATTCGCTGCTCCACCAGGCGGGTGATGACGGCGGCCATCAGGCTCATCTTCTTGTCCTCCGGCGCGCTGTTCATTTTCGCGACCTGCTCGGTGAGTTCAGCGTCTTGAGCCTTCATCTCTTCCTTCACTTTCTCTTTCTGATCCTTCATTTCCTGGCAGCGATCCATCATTGTGTCCTCCGTCACCGTTTTCCCCTCCGCAGGCTCGGCGGATCGCGATTGGACTGGAGACCAGATGGCCAGGGCAAAGGCCAATGCGAGGCTTGAACGGATGAAGCGGTTCGAATTCCTTTGGTGTGTCATGTTCTCGTGCTTCCTTTTTGTTTTGCGTTTGCGTTTACTGTTGGCATGCATCCGGTTGGCAGCATCTTTGAAGAATCGATTTGCCGCGATCTGCACAGACGCCCACACTCCTATTGTGCCGGCGGGGCCAGGTTCGCTATGGGGGGACGCCGCCCTCTGAAAATGGATCCAGCCGAGAGCTGTACTTCGTCGCTTGCTCGGAATTCATTTTTTCACTGGCCATACCAAGTCCGAGTACTCGGCACACTAAGCGCGCAATCGTCAGTTCTTCGTCCGTGTGAATGACGCGGACAGCCACCCGGCTGCCCGCCGTGGAAATCACGCCCTCATTCGCCGCATTTCGCGTTTCTTCGAGTTCGATTCCAAGGAATCCCAGCCCCTCGCAGATCCGGGCTCGGACGGTGGGTGCGTTCTCTCCGATGCCGCCTGCGAACACCAGCTGGTCCAGTCCGCCCAACGCGGCTGCAAAGGCGCCGATCCATTTCTTGACCTGATAACAAAACAGCGCCACCGCTTCCGCTGCCCGCCCGTCCTGCGTTTCACGGTCGAGCAAGTCACGCATGTCGGAACTGGTTTCGGATATCCCGAGCAGCCCGGACTGGGAATTGACCATCTCGTTGAATCGCTTCGCGCTCATGTGTTCGGTACGCGCCAGATACCACACCAGTCCGGGATCGAGATCCCCGGAGCGGGTGCTCATCGGGACCCCGGATGTCGGAGTGAAACTCATGCTGGTGTCCACGGGTTTGCCCTCACGCACCGCCGCCAGACTCGCGCCATTGCCGAGGTGGGCGAGGATGACCCGGCCGTGTGCCGCTTCCGTTCCGGCCAGGCGCGCGAGTTCTTCCATCAGAAATGCATACGACAGCCCGTGAAACCCGTACCGCCGCACTCCCTGCGCTTCGTAGCGGCGCGGGATCGGCAACAGCCGGGCCACGCGCGGCAGGTCATGGTGAAACGCCGTGTCGAAACATGCCACTTGAGGCAAATCAGGAAACCGGCGATGAAACGCCTCGGTCAAGAGGATTTCCTCCGGCAGATGTTCAGGATCGAATGGACTGAGGCGGTGCAGTTCCTCAACCATTGCCGCCGTGATGCGCTGCGGCTGGCTATACGTCGGCCCGCCATGCACCACTCGGTGCCCCACCGCGGTCACGGCATCACGCTCGCTGCGTGCCGCGATCCAATCCATGAGCACGCCCACCGCCGCCGTGTGGTCCGGCGCCACCACCGGTCGCGAGAAGTTGTCGCTGGCGTTCACGCCTTTCACCCGCAAGGTGGCATCCGGCAATCCAATCCGCTCAATGCCGCCCTCCAGAATCCGTTGGAGCGAGTCACCGGCCTCGAATAGCGCGAACTTGATACTCGACGAGCCGCCATTGATCGTTAGGATGCATGGGTCAGCGGGTTTCATGGATGACTCCTGCGTCATGCTGCAATCCAAACGACGCCAGTTTGTGGCGAGTGGATGTGTAATCCGTGTGATGAAGGCCACGCATGCCGAATGTTTCGGCGATCTCGACAAACATTGGGCGGTCATCGACGTATACCACCTGTCTGGCTGACACCTGGGCGATGTCCAGCGCCAGTCGAAAGATGTCCGCGTCGGGTTTGCGGACGTGGACGAAACAGGAGGAAATACACGCATCTACTAACCCATCCAGCTTGAAGGTACGAATCCGATACGCATTCAGTTCGCGCCCTTCGTTGCTGACCACGGCGATCTTCAGCCCGTACTTTGCCTTGAGCTTGCGGACCAGCTCGATCATCTGGGGGTACGGTTTCGATTGCGCGAACATGAAGTTCCGAAACTGAGCCCGGGTGAACGGTCGCTTTTGATAGAACACCACTCGCCCCAAATAGTCTTCCAGCGTGAGCTTGCCCTCCTCGTAGGTGGAGGAGTTGAGCCGATGCCGATCCTCCATCTCGGTCCACTCCAGTTTGAAGAGCGTCGCCGCCCGTTTGCGGGCATGATGATCCCACCCGTTGGTGAGCAGAACACCGCCTATATCCAGAAACAGGCAAGTGATGGCCGTCGCTTTCTTCATTGTTTTTTCTCCCATCGATCGAATTATTCCTGCCACAGGATGTGAGCCCATTCCAGTGATATCGCCACGCCATCCTCGTGCTGCATGACTCGCGCTATAGGGTTGAAGGTTTTTTGTGATGCGGAATCTCTCTGCCGAAAGTAGCCAACTCAACACATTGCTTCAATACCGTAAGAATCAGACGCGCCGGTCAAGCAGACGGTGACCACAGTGGGTACATGCATCCACATCCCCGATTCCACCGGTTTTCCTCTCATGTTCGCGTTTCTTTTCCCCACTTCACCAATTGCTTCGTTGAGCCCTGTCTCGCATCAGTCGAGCTGATTTGCCTTTGCCATCGACCGACCTGCACTGCGAAGGGACTCGGGACAGTCCAACCGCCCGGTATGAATTTCAATGAATACGAGGCCATCCGCTTTGACAGCCTTGCTTAGCGCTTCTTCAAGCTCCCCTTCCGTGCGGACATCAAGTCCCAACCCTCCTCCGAATACGTCGACGAGCTTGTGATAATGCCAGGGTTGGATATCGTTGTAGGGGCGATCACAGATCACCCGCTCGATCGTATACCCGTCATTATTGATGAGAAAGATGACCGGCTTGAGATGGTTCCGGATCATCGTCGAGAGGTCTTGGCACGTTACTTGGAAGGAACCATCTCCCACAAACAGCACGGTCTGCCGGTCCTGCGCGGCCACGCCGGCACCCAGGGTGGCCCCGACCGTATAGCCTATCGATCCGTAGAAGGCCTGCCCTATGAAGGTCGCTCCTTCCGGCATAAGCATCTCCGCGGCACTGAAGAGAGACACCCCTGTTTCAGCAATGACAATGGAATCGTTTTTCAAAAAATGGCTCATGCGGTCGAAGAAGCGCTTGATGGTCAGTGGTGCTGGCGCATGAGGCCGGTACGGCTCCGTACGCCGGTGTACGCAGCCCTGGGTGGCACATTGGATCTCCAGGGTTTCCGGCTCTCGGTGCGAAAGCTTTTCCGTCAGCCCGAGGATAAAATCGTGGAGATGCACGTTCTTGTAATAATGGTGTTTGATCTTTACGGAGTGAATGTTGGCACAGATCGTCTTTGAGTCGTCGAGGTTTGTGGTGAAGCCGCCCGTATTCAGATCGGTCATCAAGGCCCCAAGTTGTAGCACGCAGTCCGCGGACTCGACTCGATTTCGTACGTAGTCGCGACTCCGATCTCCCTCAAATAGACCAATGAAGTGGGGGTGATGCTCTGACAGAACGGCCTTACCCAACATCATGGTGACGTACGGGAAGCCCGTTTTATCGAGAAGACCGGCAAATGCTTGTTGCAGCTTGAAACGGATTAACTCCACGCCGGCGACCACAATGGGTTTCTGTGCCGTATCCAGCATTCCAAGCGCTTCCGTGATCGCCTCCCCGAGCGCCTCCTGATCACTAGGGGCGGGCGTGGGAAAGAGGAATGCGTTTGGCCGCTGACATGTCATCATCACCACGTCTGAGGGAAGACTGATGTAGACCGGTTGCTGGTGAGAAAGACAGGCCGACAACACCCGGTCGATCTCGGCCGGGGCCGTGTCAGCGGACACGAGCTGGGTTGAGGCGGCCGTAATGTTCTCATAGATCCTCAAGGGAATCTGATAATCGCCCAAGGTGTGATGCAACAGCGGCCTGGTGCGGAAATTCGCCGTCGCAGGCGAGCCCGTGATCACCACCACCGGCACGCGTTCGGCAAATGCTCCCGCCACGCCGTTGACGGCGCTCAGTTCTCCGACGCCATAGGTTGAGGCAAATGCACCGATGCCACGAATACGCGCGTAGCCGTCGGCGGCGTAGGCCGCGTTAAGTTCATTGCATGTACCGACATACTGCAGATCACTCTTCAGTACCTGGTTGAAGAAACCCAGGACAAAATCTCCCGGTACGCCAAAGAGGTGATCCACCCCGATCTCTTTCAGCCGGGTGAGCAGATATTCCGCAATCGTGAACTCTGAATTGATCATATTGCTACGCTCCTCAT
>JBBRRK010000250.1:0-5105 GCA_038200765.1 Nitrospirales bacterium | reverse complement strand
TGGCGGGCTCTTGCCCCGCATACATCCCGGGCACTCCATCACAATTTACGTGGCCGTTCCATCGGTTGACAGGGCCGTGGTGAAGGTCCAGAAACTCGGCGGAACGGTCTGCAAGCCGAAGACCGCTGTGCCGCACATGGGCTACTTCGCGATTTGTGAGGACACGGAGCACAATACCTTCGGGCTCTGGGAGATGAACCAGCGAGCGGCGTGACGAAGACGCATTCGATCGATTACCCATGAAGGAGCACCGTATGAAATATCTTTGCTTGGTCTATGTCGAAGAGACACTACTCCACACCATGCCGCAGAGCGAACGACTCACGATCTCGGACGAATCCATGGCCTATTGTGCCGAACTGCAGAAAAACGGCCAACTCATCGGAGCCTCGCCCCTTCACCCGGTAGAGACCGCGACGACTGTCCGAGTGCGAGGGGGGAGAGTCTCAACGACCGATGGGCCTTTTGCCGAAACGAAGGAACAGTTGGGTGGGTACCTTCTGATCGATGTCAAAGACCTGAACGACGCCGTACGGATCGCCTCGAAGTTTCCCGCAGCCCAGTTCGGCAGCATCGAAGTTCGACCGCTCAAAGAGGGCGGCTGTGCGTGAACAACGACAATTCGCTGTCCACAGCCATGCAGGTTCATACCGGAGATGCAAACCATGAAATTCATGCTGCTGGTTCACCATGATGAAGAGGCCTTCGGCAAGATGAGCGAGGCCAAGAGGAAAGAACTGCTCACGGAATCTGTCCAGCTCACGCACCAGCTCCACACGAACGGCCAATATCTGAGCGCCTCGCCGCTGCAGCCGGCGGCGACGGCTGCCATGGTACGGGTGCGCGAGGGCACACCGCTCGTGACCGACGGGCCGTTCATCGAGACGCGTGAACAGATCGCCGGCTATTTCTTAATCGACGCCAAGGATTTCGACGAGGCCATCAGCATCGCCGGTAAAGTTCCAGGGGCGCGGATCGGAACCGTCGAAGTCCGGCCGTTGATCGAGATAACTGGCTTGCCGAATGGGTAGCGTCTCCGATTGATGGAACGCTAATTGAGATGAAGCTTCGTACGCAGGGAGCTCAGAGCGAAGAAAGGAGATAGGAATGAGCAAGGTACGGGTACTCGTTGGGACACGAAAGGGCGCGTTCATTCTCACATCGGATGGAACGCGCAAACAGTGGGATGTCAGCGGTCCACACTTTGCCGGTTGGGAAATGTATCATCTCAAAGGCTCGCCCGTTGAGCCGAACCGCATCTATGCCTCGCAAACCAGCAGCTGGTTTGGTCAAATCATCCAGCGCTCGGATGACGGAGGCAACACCTGGCACCAACCAGGAACACCTCCAGGCGAACCGATCACCACTCCGGATGGCATGCCGATGGGGGAGAGCAACAAGTTCGTCTACGATACATCTCCAGAAACCGGGAAACCGCTGACGACGCACCAGCATTATGACGGCACGCAACGTCCTTGGGAATTCAAGCGGGTCTGGCACCTCGAACCGTCCCTGACCGACCAGGACACCGTGTATGCGGGAATCGAAGATGCGGCCCTGTTCCGATCGAGCGACGGGGGGCAGACGTGGCAGGAATTATCCGGGCTGCGCGACGTGAAAGGAAATCTGTGGCAGCCGGGCGCCGGCGGGATGTGTTTGCATACCATCGTGCAGGACCCAAGCAATCCACGTCGCATCTATGTTGCCATCTCGGCTGCAGGCACGTTCCGGACCGATGATGGCGGCATGACCTGGCGGGCGATCAACCGCGGATTGAAATCCAAATATGAGCTTCCGGACCAGGATGCGGAAGTCGGCCACTGTGTGCATCGCATCGCCATGCACCCGACGCGCCCGAACGTGCTGTTCATGCAAAAACACTGGGACGTGATGCGTAGCGACGACGCCGGCGAGTCGTGGCACGAAATCAGCGGGAACCTGCCGACAGACTTCGGGTTTCCGATCGATGTGCACGCCCACGAGCCGGAGACGGTGTACGTCGTGCCGATCAAAAACGACTCCGAGCATTTTCCTCCCGACGGAAAGTTGCGCGTGTACCGAAGCCGGACGGGCGGGAACGAGTGGGAAGCGCTCACGAACGGTCTGCCGCAGCGAGATTGCTATGTGAACGTGCTGCGCGATGCGATGGCGGTCGACTCACTCGATCCGTGTGGCATCTATTTCGGGACAACCGGCGGACAAGTGTATGGGTCAGCGGATGCCGGTGACAGCTGGACACCGATCGTCAGGGATCTTCCGGCCATACTTTCTGTCGAGGTCCAGACATTGCCATGATACGAGTCGTGCTTCCGGCACATTTGCGGACATTGGCGCGGGTTGATGGCGAAGTGGCGCTGAACGTTGCGGGCTTGGTGACGCAGCGTTCGGTGCTCGACGCCCTCGAAGCTCGCTATCCTATGTTGCGGGGAACGATCCGGGATCACGGCACACTCAAGCGCCGAGCATTCGTGAGATTCTTCGCCTGCGAGCAAGATCTGTCTCACGACCTGCCGGATGCCCCGCTACCCGACGCGATTGCGACGGGGGCCGAACCTTTTCTTATCGTGGGAGCCATGGCAGGAGGGTAGTCGTGGCGGCTCGGCATCTCGGGCACGGAGTAGCGGTGCTCATAGAATCGTTCGACATGTCGATTTGGCGGCCCTTGTTCGACAAATAAGTAGGGACTAGGTTCAGAAGTTCGAGACCGACTAGAACCCCAGCGCTGAAACCGAAGTCAGAAAGGAGACACGACAATGCGATTCATGATTCTAGTCAAAGCCGACAAAAACTCAGAAGCGGGCGTGCTTCCAGACGAGAAGCTCCTGACCGAAATGGGAAACTTCAACGAGGAACTGGTAAGAGCCGGAGTGATGCTCGCGGGCGAGGGGCTTCAGCCGAGTTCGAAGGGGGCGCGTGTCAGGTTCTCGGAAAGCAAGCGAACTGTGATCGACGGGCCCTTTGCCGAGACAAAGGAACTGATCGCGGATATTGGATCTGGCAAGTGAAGTCAAAGAAAGAGGCGATCGAGTGGGTCAAACGCTGCCCCAATCCGATGCCTGGCGAGGAATCCGAGATCGAGATTCGCCAAATCTTCGAAGCGGAGGATTTCGGCGCCGAGTTCACGCCAGAGCTCAGGGAGCAAGAGGAACGCCTCCGTGCGCAGATAGGCAAGAAGAAATAGCTAGAGCGGCGGATAAAATGGGGACGATCTACTTTACTGATCGCCTCATCCTGCCCTCGGCTCGTATGGCGGTTGTACAATCGCCAACTATGATTGATTGCAGACGCAACCGTAATGGAGGATTCACATATGGTACGTCGATGGCTTCGTCTTAACTGTCCCGAAGAAGAATCTGGCAGCTTACCGCCGCATGGCTCAGAAGGCAGGAAAAATCTGGCGGGAGCATGGGCCGCTCGAATATCGAGACTGCTTCTAGAGATATCAAAATCGATAATTGGAATTAACTCGAATGAGATCCGATTGTCGTGCAAGCAATCCAACGGATGGCAAAAAAAGCCGTCAAGAATCGACGAGTTTCTGCTGAGAAGAAGGAGATCAGAGATGATGCTGAAGAACAAGAGTGCGGTGATCTATGGGGTCGGAAGCGAGATCGAAATACGCCCCTTTGAGTCGACTCACGAGAACGATATCTCGGCAAGTGATTGGATAGCAGTCGCGGAGCCGGTCTTGATTTGACATGATTACAGTAACATCATGGTGTTCACGTAACCATCAACAGACCACCATCACCTAAAGGAGGTCATTATGCGTTTCTCATTCGTTCCCCTCACCTGCCTTGCGTTGGCTCTTATCGTAACTCCCGTTTTGGCCAAGGAGGAGAAGCAGGCAAAACAGATGGATCCGCAGGCGATGATGGAGATGTACCAGAAGCTGGCCACGCCCAGCGAGCCGCACAAGCTGTTCGCAACCCTGGCCGGTAGCTGGACGACCACGACCAAGGAGTGGATGGAACCCGGCAAGCCCCCCACAGAAGCAGCCGGCTCTGTTGAAATGAAGATGTTGCTGGATGGGCGCTATCTCCAGCAAGAATTCAACAGTGAGATGATGGGACAACCTTACACCGGAATGGGGATCACCGGATACGACAACCTTCGCAAGAAGTATGTGTCGATTTGGCTCGATACCATGAGCACCGCCCCGTTCATGATGGAAGGCACGGGAAGCGACGATGGCAAGACTATCACACTCAAAGGGCAACATGCTGAGCCGGGCGGAGGACACATGACGCATCGCGCGGTCTGGAAGATCGTCGACAGCAATACGCAAACGTTTGACATGTGGGGAACAGAGCATGGTGGCAAGGAAATGAAAGTGATGGAGATCGTCTATACGCGGAAGCCATTATGAGAAATGAATGCTGTGCATGGAGAAGCCTTCGACTCCTTCGCGCACAGCGTTCGACTGCTTGCTCGGCCCTCCGAAATGCAGATATCTCTATGTTTCCACACTCGACCTTCTAACCTAGCTTCACTCGCACGCTCCACGGCTAAACGCGAATCTTTTCCTTGTCTCATCACGACCTTGATTCACCTCCAATCGCTGTGATTGGGTCTTTCGCCGATCTTCTCCGGAGAAGCTGCCCCTCATGCCGACGCTTCGACTTCGCCAGCTCCAGACACAGTTACTTACCTGCGCCTTTGCCTTATTGCTCTGCTTGGCCAGCACCGGCTGCCAGAAAGAGAGCGAGGCGATCGTTCTCTCTGTCCCCTATGAGCATGCCTAGCAGGCTGCATAAAAACTCGGTGTATACACAGACGCTGATGGAATCTTCCCTATGGCGCCAATGTCACAATAGTCTCAGGATGCTCAAAAAGGCTGTCCAGCAAGGCCGCAGACGACGGAAGCACCGGAGGCGTAGCCTCTCGGCTACGTTGAGGATGCTTCCGAGACGAGAACGAAGCTAGCGAGCGTTTTCAGCATCCTGCAAGATGAAGCAGATTGGCTGGGCGGTTTCAAGTTCCAAGTGCAACGGGTGAATGATGACGCAGTTGCGCATAGACCTCCAGGGGCGTGGCGAAGTTGAGGCACTTGCGTGGACGCGTATTCAGCCGATGCGCGATGGCGTTCAACTCGCGCTGAGTGT
>JBBRRK010000249.1:0-5157 GCA_038200765.1 Nitrospirales bacterium | reverse complement strand
CTGCCGTATTTCCGTCAAAGAGGCGGAAGACGGCGACAGCGTATTGCCGGGGCACGCGTTGATCGCTCCCGGCAATTACCACATGACGTTGGTCCGTAGCGGGGCCCGCTATAGTGTTCGTATCAATCAGGATCCTCCGGTCAACCGTCACCGCCCGTCCGTCGATGTGATGTTCGATTCTGTTGCACGGTATGCCGGCGCGAATACCATCGGCGTGATTTTGACGGGTATGGGGGGAGACGGAGCCAGGGGGATGTTGGCCATGAAGCAAGCCGGGGCCTACACGATCGCCCAGGACGAAGCCAGCTGCGTGGTCTTCGGTATGCCGAAGGAGGCGATCAAACTTGGCGGGGTGGATAAGATATTGCCGCTGTCGGAGATTCCCGCTGCGATTGTGGCCTATGTCTGCAAGCTTTAGAAGACCGTTATTGGGTTTGTCTGGTCTATCTGGTTTGTCTGGTTAGCTGGTTCGTTTGGTTTCTTTCGTTTTTCGAACCAAATAAACCAAATAAACGAGATAACCAAATGAACAAGACAGGTCGAAGAAGTGAGACCATTTGCCAATATGCACGAGAAAGGATGATGACATGCAAATCAAAACACGCACCGTGCCACAAGGAATAATCTTGGACGTGGTGGGAGACCTGACCTATGCCAATCGAGCCGTCTTTAAGGCCGCCGTCGAGAAGGCGAAACAGACGGGCTGTCGACACCTCATTGTGAATTTGGAGCAGGTGCGATTCGTGGACAGCGCAGGGCTTGGGCTGCTCGTGCTTGTGTCGCAGAACTTCAAACTGCTGCAGGCCCAGGTCAGTATGCTGAAACCGCAGCGCTACGTGCGGGAGATCATGAGCCTCTCGAATATTCCAAAGATGATTCCTATCTATGAGAGCGAGGAAGACGCGCTCACCGCGCGTGCGGCATAGTCCTGCTTTGTGGTGAACGGAACGTGATGAACTCGAACGCAAGTCAACCCATTGGGCAGGCTGCCGACTCATCTGCACAGCCTGAGGCGCCCGCCGCGACGATCCTGCTTGTGGAGGATGAGCTGGTCACGCGGACCAGTATGGCCGCGCGGCTGACGCGGCTGGGGTACCGAGTCCTTGAGGCCGAGAACGGACGAGTGGGTCTTGACGTGGCCAGGCGCGAACGTCCGGATCTTCTCATCGTCGATTGGATGATGCCGGAGATAGATGGGCCGACGTTCTGTGAAGCGGTGCGCCGTGATCCCTTGCTGAAATCGAGCCAGATTCTTCTGATGACCGCCCATGATAAGCCGGCACAGATTGCTGAAGGGTTGGTGCGAGGCGCCGACGACTTTCTGAGCAAATCGGCCAGCAAGCAGGAAATCACCGCACGCGTGCTGGCCGGTCTGCGCACTAGCCGGTGGGTGCGTCAACTCCACACGACCGGGTCTCAACTGGAGTCGTCCATGCGCCTACTGTATGCCAAGCAGGTGGAGATGGAAGCCGACCTGCAATCGGCCGCTGCCTTTGTTCGCTCATTGCTTCCCCCGCAAGGGAATTCCGTTCTGGGTATTGCCATGGCGTGGGAGTATCAGCCGTCCTTGATGTTGGGCGGCGATCTCTTTGGGGTGATGGCGATCGACGCGGACAATCTCGGTCTGTACATTCTCGATGCGTCGGGACATGGAGTTGCTGCTGCATTGCGCTCGGCTTCGTTAATGACGTTTCTGCGGGAGGATAACATCATTCAATTGTTCGGGTCGTACGATCCCGCGCTGGTTCTATTCGAGGCCAACCGGCGGTTTCCTTTGAGCGCCGAAGGGGAGTATTTCACCCTGTGGGTGGGACACCTTCACCTTCCTACAGGCAGTCTATCGTATGCCTCCGCCGGCCATTCAGGCACACTGCTTAGCTCCGCTGAAAGTCCTTCCCGATGGCTGACGCACTCGTCGTTCCCTCTTGGGTTCGATCCTTCTGCACAGTATACAGGCGAACGCGTGTCGTTGAAGCCCGCAGACCGGTTGTTTTTATTGAGTGACGGGATCTACGAAGTATCCTCTCCAAGCGGTGATGTGTGGGGACGTGAGCGTTTCCAGGCCGTGGTCGACGCAGGGAAGCGGACGTCTCTTTCGGCGACCATCGCCTCGTGCTATTCGGCAGCCAGGGACTGGCAGCAGGCGCAGGACTTTCCCGATGATGCGGCGGTGGTGGGGATTGAACTGATCGGCCGCCTGGGGGAGACATGTGATGGATAAGACTGTGGTCGTGGAGCTTTCTATGGCATTGAGCCGAGTCGATGGCGATCAGGATTTATTCCTCACTCTGACCGGGCTCTTTTTACAGGAAAGTCCGAAGGAGGTTGCGGCGATTCATGCGGCGCTGGGGCTGCAAGACCGAGCCAGGTTGGTTGAGGCTTCGCATAAGCTCAAGGGGTCCGCCATCGAGATGTGCGTGCCTGGTCTCATCGACAGCGCGACGCGATTGGAAGAGTTGGCCCGGCTGGGGAAATTTGCTGAGGCCTCGCCCGTCTACGCAGAAGTCGAGATACGCTTGGCCGGAGTGCATGCCGCGCTTCGTGATTTCACTTCCAGAGGATGTTCATCATGATTGCCACAACCGAATCGCGCGCCAAGGCGCGTACCTTGCTCGTCGTTGCCGATAATGCCGATACCCAGACCATGATACTGGAGCACGCGAAAGCGAAGGGGCATTCGGTGATTGCCGCTTCGACCCCGGCGCTGGGCCTGTCGACCTTCGACATGATCCAACCCGATATCGTGATCATGGATCTCTTTTTGCCCGAACAGGATGGGATCGAGTTGGTGAAGCAGATTTGCGCGCGCCGCCCGACCTGCCCGGTCGTGCTCTTGACCGATGCAGGTCAAGGGGATTCGACGATGAAAGGGTTGCGTGCCGGCGCCCTCGATTATATGCTGCAGCCGATTCACGAGGAAGCCTTTGCGCAGGTTCTGGAGCGGGCAATCCAGCGTCTGCCTGCTTCCGTGGACGATGCGCCGGGTGTCGAGCGGCTGGAGTACGTGGTGGTCATGAGCCCCGATCCGCATGTCGTTGAAAGCACGGTGATCTGGCTCATTCAAGGGACGGCCATGGGGCTGATGGATGCGCGACAGCTCCATCTTCGATCCGCGTTGCAAGAACTCGTGATGAATGCGGTCGAGCATGGCTGCCTTGAACTCCGTTATCGTGACAAGATCGAGGCCGTGGCGAACGATCAGTATGACGAGGTAATTCGGCAACGCCGAGAAGATCCTCGCTTCCGAGACCGCCGGGTCACCATCCGTGCTCTGTACGACAAACGACAACAAGCCGTGACGTACCGGATTGCCGATGAGGGGAAGGGGTTCAATTGGAAATCGCGCATCCAATCAGGTTTTGTTGTGTGCCCGGTAGGGGATGCCAGCGGACGAGGCATCTTTCTCGCGCGTTCCTTCTTCCCCCAGATCGGCTACAACGAGAGGGGAAATGAGGTCACGTTCACGGTTTCTCTCGCATGACGCCGGATACCAGTGGAATGATGAATTGTGAATGTTGAATGATCAGAATCGGACGCGGTCCGATGATTGCAAGCATTCAATATCCATCATTTAACATGTTACGTTCGACAGACGGAGGTCCTATGGATACCACCAATCCCACCCGCTCGAAACTGCGAATTCCCAATGATGCGATGTATCGCTTGCTGCGCGAAGGGTGTATTACGGAATTCAACGCGAAAAAGGCATCAGGGGAGAAGGTCGACTTACGAGGGTGCGATCTAAGGGGTCTCGATCTACGAGGGCTGGATGCCGACGGGTTGGACTTCAGCGACAGCTACTTCCGTCAGACTGATCTGCGCAGCGTCGATTTTCGCAACGCACGCCTTGAAGGCGCCAGCATCAATGCCGCGAAAATCTCAGGCGTCTACTTTCCCACCGAACTGACTGCCGCTGAAATCGAATTGTCCCTTCTTCACGGCAGCCGCATGCGCTACCGCTCGAAGCCCTAACCCGCATTATTCATGAACGCTTCTGCCGCAATCACGGATTCGCCGCTACGACAAGCCTGGACGCGGTAGCCCGGCATCCAGGCAGGCGGGCTCGCCGTTCGGTCGGTCAACATACTGTTTCAAGTATGCCTCCCTTCCTCGCGGCTCCGCGCGCCTGTCTCGCTGGCGACTGCGCGATTTCGCGACGAACCGTCATGAATAATGCGGGCTAACCGGTTCGCGCTGTGCCGGCGCGTGAAGTGTTGTTCGTGACGTGTGAAGCGAGACAAGCAAGACCTGCGCGACAGGCGCGGCACGAAGTTCCGAGTTCGAAGTTGTGAGTCCTGAGTTACGGGAACTTCTGACCTCGAACTCACTCCCGTCTCGGCTTTCTTATCCGCCTCCCACTCAGAGCCCAGAACTCAGAACTCAAAACTTCTACACCCGTCTCGCCAGGCTCGCGCGAATCACGAGATCCGCTTCACGAGGACCGCGTTTTCAACGATGTCACGACGAACCGCCATGAATCATGCAGGCTAACTGTTCATGGCTGAAGGCAGGAGGTACCTGGATGAGAGAATACCGAGGCTGCGATTTTCAATGAAGGCGACAGACTCAAGCAAGTCAATAGTCATGCCTGACCCCATATTTCTCTCGCTCCTGTTTTTTTCACGGCAGACAAAATTCACCAACTAAGGTCGTTGGGTCACCATTAAAGATGACACTGTAGTTAGGCTTTGGGTAAAGTACCATTTCCCTCGTGACTAGGGGGCGGTTAAGTTTGAGAGTAAGAATGCCTCTCGCCGTCCATCTCGCACCCAGTGCTTGTTTAGCGATTTGAAATGCTGTTTCTGCATCCAAAAGGCCTTTGAGAAATTTTGGATGTGCATGCCCAAAGAATCTGTGCCGAGCTATATAAATGTGCTTCACCAATGCTTCAAAGTCAGGGGTGAAGCGATCACCGTAAAGCTCTTTACCCCCTGAGATTGCGTTCTCTTTTTCGTGGTTTCCCAATAGTGCTTCCAATGCTAGATAGAACTGCATGAAGGCCGCGTCAATTAGACCAGTGAGCTTCCCTCTGTTTTCCGTCTTCCATCGGGCGGGTTTCATGCGACCAGGTTTTCCTCGTGTTGAGCCAGGCGCCACTCATCCAGGAACTGCATCGGGGACTGGTAGCCCAGCGTCGAGTGCCGTCGCGTCCGGGTG
>JBBRRK010000248.1:0-5174 GCA_038200765.1 Nitrospirales bacterium | reverse complement strand
GGGCAATCGCTGCCGGGGTGAGGCCTCTCTCCAGTTGCGTGTGGATCATCGTCCGTTCTTGAAGACTCAACTGTGTGTAGATATTTCCCATGCAACATATTCTCCCATACATGTTGCACTTGGTTTTTGAGCGCGCCGAGTATAAGACATGAACAACACCGGACTGTATTTGATGATCAACTATGTTGCGTCCTTCTTTCCAATCGTCATTGTGGTGATAGCGCTGGTGATCACGATCTGCAGCATCAATGCCGTGGGGACGCGTCGCATGAGGAATGGGTGAGAGCAAGGGAAACCCTTCACGAGCAGTCGGTCGAAGATGGAGAAGCTCAATGGAACAGGGGCGAGATGAGAGGACGTTCGCGGATTGATCAATGGCTGAGGCGCTTCGGTGCAGGACCCGCTCACTTCTTGCCGGAGGTCTCAGCCACTGTAGGTTGGTTTAATGAGGGAGGAGTGCTGATCGTGTTTCGATCATGCGTGAAGCATCGTGCAGCTTGAATTCGTCGGCGATCCATGGTGATGCGTGATCGTACCTGTGAAGAGACAGCCTCAAGGCGGACACAACGACTCGACCCTGTTTTCGTATTCGGAGACCGAGCGTTCAAGCGAGCATTGATGGAGGGGGCTATGAATAAGATATCTCAGGTAATAGCCGTGTTGGCACTCGCACTCGCTGGCTTGGTGGGTTGTGATTACGAATCGCGAGCAGCCGGGGAGGCGAATCCAATCCGCGTGGCGGAGATGCAGCGGTCTCTTTGCGATCTTTGGCTCGGGCACATTTATTGGATGCAGCACGCCGTATTGAACAACGAATTGAACAGTTCTGCGAAGCGGGCTGCCCCCGATGATGCGACAACACGTCTATGATATTGCGGACGGTCTTACACTGGCATTGGTGAAGCAGTTTCCGAGCCAGTTCTCATGACGAGTGAGTGACGGCGTCGGTGGTATACGGTGTCGCGTGAGATTGAGGCTGGTATCATTCGATTTGCGGATCGAAGCGAGGGGAAAATGCCCCTTGTATAACTTCTTGGCATGATGATTCCGATAAACCAAGTGATCGCGCAACCAGTCGAACACAGGAGGGTATACCAAGCTTCGTAAGGTATGTTCGATCTTCTCGCTCTTCATCATCCCCGCCGTCGTGCTGATGATCTCTCTGCTCGCTCACTCGAACCCGGCGGGTTCCGAAGAGGTGGCTCGTATGAAATCCATCCATCAACAGGTTGAGGGGATAGTGGTCAAGAGGAAATCCGCTCTCTCGACCGCCAAGACCCCCACCGGAGCCACACTCACGCTGACCGAAGCGGCGGCCGTCACCTCGGCCATCGCGCCTCCACAATCGGTGATGTCATGACGCATTGGGTCAACGACAGCAACATGGTCATGGATGCCCGTCCGAAAGGGCAACCTGACAAGGCGCTTCGCCTCAAATTCAGTACGCGCCCATCCATCGATAGTGGCATGTCCCAGATGATGCGGTCGAAGAAGAGAGGAGACGCGGTTTCCCCTCCCACCCAAGCGCAGCATGTTCGGAGATTTCGCGGTCGGCGCCCATGTCACGATCGAAGTGCATGACACGGGAGAAGTGATCGACATGTAGACGGGCAACAGCACCGCGTTTCCAAGTTTACGGTGTACGCGAGGCGCGCTCACCGATGTATCGTTGTGAATCTATCGAGGTCGATCGAGAGAAACGGATAGGTCCGTTACGCATTGAATTTCCCGGGGCCGGTCATGAGTGGGGCCACGCCCGATTGGACCTCGGAGCGGACCAGGAGGATCGACCGCAGTTATCTTTTTCGACAGGATCTGTACCACCTTTTGCGGACACAGCGATATTCCCAAACCAAGAATCCATCGCGCCAAACCAATAACTGGGAGGCTGAATCATGGAACGGAGAATGGAACAAATAGAACCGACGTGCGGCGGAACAATGAAACAAAGCGAAAGGGGAGAGCCTATTCACCCCCCTCCCGCAAGCGAGCAGCTCTACACGAGATCTTGCGCTCGGTGCGGAGGTCTGCTCGTGAGCGAGTGGTACTACGGCGCGAATAACACCGGTGACCACCACATCGAGACCTTTCGTTGCGTGCAATGCGGGCACCGTGTCGATCCCGTCATCTTGCAGAACCAAATCCGGCTCCGACTCGAAAGCCAACAAGTACGGCAGGTGCGGCCAAGGTCCTCCACGAGGATAGCCATGGTGAGCGACCTCGCATGACCCACAACGATGGGCATAACACGAACAGGCACGAGACATCGTGAAAGGAAGGATGGGATGACGGATGAAGCTGAACGTGGGAATGTGTGGGCGATTGTCCGGCTGGCAGGGCCGAGGCAATCCTGAGCGCATTCTATCGGGTCTCGAGAGGTTCGGAACTCGCCCGGTGAGTGCGCAGAATCCACCCCCGTTCCTATACGGGGGGTGAAGGAATGATCGGGACTATTCTGTCACGAACTCATCGATCGGGGTGTGACTAAGTGTCTCGCGGACTGGGATATTCACTTACAAAAGTAGCTAACAGTCAGAGGAGGAATTCCGCTGTGAACCTAAAAGGTCTTGTATATCGAGAACTCGGGGAGGGGGTGACTGAAGAGGAGTTGGCCGCTGCCGTTGGGGTCTCTGTGTGTGCGATCGCGAAGATTCTGGCCGACGAACTTCCGCAAGACCCCAGAATCTGGGAACACTTAGCACGGTATTTTCGAATAGAGGCGGACTTCCTGCGATCCGGTGGCCCACCACACCCAGCAGGACTGTTCGACCGGACAGAGGACGCCCATCCCTCCCTCATCGGCCCACTGAGAAAGGTGCCGTTGCTGAGATGGGATCAGATTGATCAGATGCTCTCGCGCCAAGAGCCACCTCGTCTCGTTCATGCCGTAACCTTACTTGAAACAGACGTTCCAGGAAAACGCACTTTCGCTCTACAGATAAGAGACGATTCTATGCAGCCCTTCTTCAGCGAAGGGGAAATTATTTTTGTGAATCCTGATCTTCCGGCGGAGCCTGGTCAGTACGTGCTGACCGACAGTGAAGACGGTCGCCCGGAGGGAACCTTCTTGCGACAGCTGAAGGAAATCGGCGGGCAGACGATTCTGCATCCGCTCAACCGTCGATATGACGACCTTCCTCTGACACAACACCGGCGTATCTGGGGTCGAGTCGTTCGGTTGCGAAAGAATGTGTGAAAAACGAGGGTGATCGTGATGACGGGCAAGATGGATCGACGGTCGCGTGATCTGAGTAACACCTTGGAATTCTCACAATTGAAGCAGGAGTGTATGGCACTATAGGCTCTATGGCGGCTAGCAGTGCTCACCGTGTGGTTCATCGGAGTGGTATCCGTAGCGACGGCGGCTGAGGTACAAGGGACTGATGCCCGGCGTCTTTTTGGGGACCGAGTGCTTCTTGGTACGGTCGAGGACGTCAGGAGCGACCAGGCAAGAATCCATACGGGCGAGTGACAGCCTCGTTTTGTTCCTTATGAACGTGCGAAAAGCCAAGGGCTTGGAGGACTTGAAAAGAGGCGACCTAGCAGGCTGACCATTGGCTTTGCCGTTGAAGCCACTTCAGCAATTGTTTATAGTGAATCAGAATACTCTCCGTTCGGAACAGGGTCACCCGCAGGACCGCGTGACCCTGCGACCGCCCCATAATAGAGGAGCATTCCATGACGAAGCGCCTTCAGGAGGAGGGGCCATCAGGAGACGACGGCCGGCCCAATGCTGAAGGCGAATCCCTTCTGAATCGCCGGAGACTTCTAGCCGGAACGGCTGGCTTGGTGGGCGCGATGCTCATGGGATCGATGAGGTCGTCCGCCGAAGCGACCACGGAGGGTTCGCCGGAAGACCCCACGCGGGTGCCCGGTGCGGTGCCGACTGCCTATGGACAACGATCGGCCTTCGAAAAAGCCGTCCGTATCCCACGTTCCTGGTGGGCGACGCTGACACCCCTGCAAGACTCACACGGAATCCTGACTCCTTCCGCCTTGCACTTCGAACGACATCACAACGGCGTGCCGACCATTCAACCGGCACACCACCGGCTCCTCATTCACGGCATGGTGGACGAGCCATGGACCTTCACCATCGACGATTTAAAGCGGTTTCCCGCCGTCTCGCGGCTGGCCTTCATTGAATGCTCGGGCAATTCGGCAATCGAATGGCGCGGACCAACCGGGCAGACCGCGCAGCAAACCCACGGCCTGACGAGCACGAGTGAATGGACTGGCGTGGCCTTGAAGACCCTGCTGCGAGAAGTCGGGATACATCCTGACGCATCCTGGATGTTGGCCGAAGGCGGCGATGCGGCGGCCATGACGCGCAGCCTTCCGCTTCCTTCCATCCTGGAGGAGGCGATCCTCTGCTACGCCCAAAACGGTGAACCGCTTCGCCCGGAACAGGGCTATCCGCTCCGCCTGCTCATCCCCGGTTGGGAAGGCAACACCTGCATCAAATGGTTGCGGCGACTGAAACTCGGCAGGGCGCCCTGGATGACCCGCGAGGAAACATCGCAATATACGGACTTGATGCCGGACGGCACGGCGCGCCAATTTACAATGGTCATGGAGGCGAAATCCGTGATTACGTCTCCATCGGGTGGACAGCGAGTACAGCCCGGATTTATCGACATCCGCGGTTTGGCGTGGAGCGGTCGAGGCCGAATCGCCCAGGTGCAGGTGAGCACTGATGGCGGAGGGTCCTGGCAACAGGCAGTCTTACAAGACCCCATTCTGCCGAAGTGCCATACACGATTCTGTTTGCCGTGGCGGTGGAATGGAGAGGATGTGATTCTGCAGAGTCGCTGTCTCGATGAAACGGGCTACGTGCAACCCAGTCGTGCGGCATTGGTTGCCGTGCGTGGGGTGATGTCCGTCTACCACTATAATGCGATCCAGAGTTGGAAAATTGCTGCAGATGGACAGGTGAGCAATGTGCATGCGTAACGTTATGATGATGATGGGACTTATCACCGTCTTTAGCGTGGGCATCCTCCGGAGTAGTGAGGCGGCCGATCTGCACGATCGGATGCATGGTTATGGATTGGGGTGGCCCGCCACTGATCTCGACATTCAACCGTGGAATATTGATGTAGCGCCAACGGGCGAGGGATTACCCCTCGGCCACGGGACGGCCAAACAAGGTGCCGCGATCTTTGCTGCCAAGT
>JBBRRK010000247.1:0-5208 GCA_038200765.1 Nitrospirales bacterium | reverse complement strand
ATGTGCTCCCGCGATGGGCCTCATCGCAGGGTCGCAAACCATGCGTTCACGGTTCAAGTCGGTGACAGACGAAATCATGGAAAACCCGTTGCGGTTCATCCGGTTACACGCGCATACCCAGAAAACGTTGGGACACTTCTGTGGTGGAAGTGATCCTGACAGGGTTCTTCAACAACATCCGCTCGATGGTGACGGGATGGTTTGTCGTGAAGCATGAGGCATGATGTTGAAAGAGCTGCCAGCGTTGTTCCCGGATCGTTCAGGCACTCAACGTACCCCAGTGGGTACGCCTCCGGGTCTTCACTCGCTGCGGCCTTGCCGAACAGCTCTTTTGAACATCCTGCG
This sequence comes from Nitrospirales bacterium, assembly GCA_038200765.1. Taxonomy (GTDB): domain Bacteria; phylum Nitrospirota; class Nitrospiria; order Nitrospirales; family Nitrospiraceae; genus Palsa-1315. The sequence continues at coordinate 4,863 of JBBRRK010000247.1, read as the reverse complement.
GGAAAGGTATCTGGCATTTGTTTTGGCATCGCATTGACACATTGAGGAGGCACCATGGTTCCACATGAACGCGAGATGGAACGAAGACAGTTTCTGAAGGGGACCTTGGGAGCAGCAAGTCTCGTGGCTCTCGCCGGCTGCGATAATCTGCCGCAGAGTAGCTGGTTCCCTTCGATATTGAGCCAGACGGAGAAACTGACTGACCGAGTGCAACGGGCCATCACGGCTGCGAATGCTCTTGCAAGGAATATGGAGAAGCCGACATCTCGAAGGTGTTTCCGGCGAACGGCAATATCGATCCGGGCACTGAAGCGTATGCCGAGCATGTAGCGAAGAATTTTTCCGAGTGGACGGTCGAGGTCGGCGGCTTGGTTCAGACCCCGATGAGTTGGTCGCTCGCGGCGCTGAAAGAATTGCCCTCGCGGACACAAATCACCCGTCATAACTGTGTCGAAGGCTGGAGTGCCATCGGCAAGTGGACCGGCGTCCCGCTCGGCGATCTGTTACGTCAAGCCAAGCCGTTGCCGAATGCCAAGTTTGCGATCTTCCTTTGCGCCGATGTGGACGAAGAGGGGGTGCCGTACTACGAGAGCATGGCCCTAGTCGACTGCAATCACCCGCAAACGATCATGGCGTACGAGTTGAATGGTACGCCGCTGGATATTCCCCATGGGGCGCCGATTCGACTCCGCTTTGAACGCCAACTCGGGTACAAACACGCCAAGTATGTGACCAAGATCGAATTGGTCGAGACACTGTCCGGCATTGCCGGTGGGAAGGGCAGATATTGGGAGGATGATCAAGGGTACGAGTGGTACGCGGGGATATAAATGCGGGGGCTCTGCGCATAGATAGGAGGCCTCCCGTGGTTGGAAACATATTGTTGGGTCATGGTCGCCATGCGTCGCCGTTGCAGTCCTGTCGAACCTGTTCCACATGATCGTGATGGACCTCACGAAGTACCCGACGTCGGCGATTGCGATTGCGACGTAGATCCGAACCGCGATGCTTTCCGTAACGGACGAGAGGGAGGCCTCATGTTTGAACGCATCACGATCGGCTTGAGTGTGATCGTGGCAGGCCTGCTCCTGACCTGGGTGGTCGTCAATGCGGGAGTCGGCATGAAGGCGCCAGACATGACGAACGAGATCTGGCTGAACAGCGCACCCTTACATCTGTCTGACCTGAAGGGCAAGGTGGTGATGGTCGAGTTTTGGACCTTCGGCTGCTACAACTGCCGAAATGTCGAGCCCTACGTGAAACAATGGAATCGGAAGTATGTGGACAAGGGGTTGGTGATCATCGGCGTGCATTCACCAGATTTTTCGTATGAACACGATTTTGTGAAGGTGAAACAGTATATTCAAGAACACGACATCCGCTTCCCCATAGGCTGTTTGGCCATTTGGCACGCAAGGTGACCAACCCGATAACAGCTGCTGTGGCCTTCAGCACCGAATGGTGGCTCGCCTGGGTTGCAGGCCACCCTAATCCGGTGCTGTTGGCTGTGAATCGTTGCTGAAGTGTTTCCGGGCGCATCCGGAATACAGGTGGTGTCCTTCGATCTCTGATTCCATCTTGTGGGCCAGTCGGCATATTCTGATCGTTTTCTCCCTCTGTACCACGTATGGTGGGGTACCGCTCAAAGTGCTATTTGGAATCTTGACGTGGGGACAGCGTGCGCACTACACTGCCCACATACTGGTATTTAAGGAGGGGATTCTATGGCGAAACCACGCGTACTCAGGAGCGGGAAGAAGTCGTTGGTGTTACAGGATGCGGCTGCGTTGACGACTCAGTTGGCGGCCGGCCTGGAAAAGATTGGGCTTGCGATGAAAAGCCGGACGTGGCGACGAGAAGGTCGAGCAGGTCTTGGACCGCTACAACGGCAGGTCCTCACGCTTCTTCGGTCCAAACCCGGGCAACGCGCGACCGTGTCTACGGTGGCAAACGAGTTGGTCGTCAGACTTCCGACTGCGTCAGAAGTTATTGCCACGCTTGAACGGAAGCAGTTGGTTCGACGGCGTCGCGATATGAGTGATGGACGGGTTGTGATGGCGCAGTTGACGGCCAAAGGGAATCGGTCCTGTACACCCTCTTCCCGAATGCCCGATCGGCTGGCGACTGCAGCGGAGACACTCTCGGAGTCGGAGAAGGTCGCACTTCTCAGCTCCCTGGTGAAGGTGATTCATAGTCTCCAAGACCAAGGGGAGATTTCTGTCGCGAGGATGTGTGTGTCCTGTCGCAATTTTCGTCTCAATCAACACCACAATGCCGATGGGCCGCATCATTGTGACGCTCTGAACATTCCGCTCGGTGATCGTTCGCTACGTCTCGATTGCCATGTGTATGAACCGGCTTCGACCGCACAAGTCAATGAGGCCTGGGGAAACTACACTGGTTCTCATACCGCCTAAGCCCAATAGTTCCAGCTTCGGAGGTGGGATCGGAATCGGTGGACTTGCAGGGAAGTAGGGGAATCATGAATGGAAGAAGGACTGCCATTCTCTTCAAGAAAGGCTTGATCCGTTCATCAGAGGATGAATGGCTTGGGCCGGAATCCCATATGCCCAATCTGGGTCGGGAACTTCGACGTCGTGAATCGAGGGGAATGGGCTTCTCTTCCGGTTGGATGGTTGGTGCGATGTTTGCGGTGGGCATGGCCGCCGGATGTCTAGTGATGGGCCTCTTCCACCGACGGTTTCGGACTTACTCGTAGGATGTTGAAAAAGCCCGCCAGCTTCGTGCTCGCCTCATTCTCAAGAACCGTGACAGGGGAAACGTAGGACCGCCGACGGCACGTCTTCCAAAAATTTTCACGGTTGACGACTCACGGGTCGCTGGACAGCCTTTCTGGGAACATCCTATGGGGTGTTCTTCTTGTGCCAAGAACTCTGCCGAAGTTTTTTTCTGCATCCTGTTAGATCCCTCTCGCCCTCAGCGCGGTCCATTTCGATCTAAATATAAGAGGTGATCGGCTTCGATCTGCGAGAGTAGGTCGTCGAGTGCGGCTTGGACCGTTTCTGCAATGGGGGTTTGATCCGAAGCCGTCACCCACCGAACACTCGATCCAATGGCTTCTTTTTCTATCAGGTACGACTTGATCGGCAGTTTCTCCGAAGCGCCTAGCGCTGATTCCAGGCGCAGACTGTAACGGTAGTGGCCGCGGGATCGCAATGTGAGCCAGGCTTTGACGGTTAGGGTAAGGTCAGCCGGTTTGTTGCTTACCGAAGCAAATGACTGGCGCAATTGAATATAGTGGATCACAGCAGAACCAAGGTCCTCAGCTGGCCATTCAAGCAAGGCGATGCCCGGCCTGTGATCGGCTCCTTCCACCGCGAGAAATGGCACAATGACTTGTAGCGATTGCGCGATGGCGGTAGGCGAAACAGTTGGAGGAGCAGGGGTGACGTGAATTCGGTGGACGCACCCCCAGCTGAGCAGCAGGAGTGCGATCAAAAGTATTCGAGAGGGCTGGCGCAGGAGGCGGTCGCCGTTCACGGATTTGTCATTGTGTTAGTGGGAGGACTCAGCATGTCCAAATCCCTCAAGGCGCGCAGGGCCTGTTCTCGGTATGGCCTGTCTGTGGGATTCATATAGGTGTCGATCACGCGTCGATAGGTCGCGCGGGCTTGGGGGTATTGGCGCTTGATGGTGAAGTATTGGCCCAACGCGAGCCAGTTTGTGGCTGCAGCTTCGTTGGCCGTGGTCATCAAGGCAAACTCTCGTTCCACGGCTGTGGTGCCTTGTTGCCCGGCCCGTTTTCTGACGGTGTCTCCCATTTGGCTCGCCATCGCTTCTATCTGCTCATTGTCCCGGATCGCAGATTCCACTCGATTGGCTTTCAGGCTGTCATAGAACGCATCGGCATGGTTCTTAATCAGGTTCGCCCGTTCTTGGTAGGTATCGTGGGCACACCCGACTCCTATCAGGCAGCAGGCAACGAGCAGCAGTGATCTGTATGATGCGACTGGAGACCGTGTCATGAGTCGTTGCTCCTTGGTCCTTACCAGTTGATGATGACCGAATACGGTTGAGGCATTTTATCCTATCGAAGTCGAAGAAGAAACGCGACCGGATGTTGTGATGTCTGACAGCGCCCTCTAGTGACACATGAGTCTGAAATATGGTAAGGATGCTGGACTTTTTGTAAGCTCTGTTTTGTCCCCATCGTCTAGCCTGGCCTAGGACATTGCCCTTTCAAGGCAGTAACACGGGTTCAAATCCCGTTGGGGACACCACTCTTGCCTATCATCTCCTTATACCCGATTCACTGTTTCCGTATTTTCACTCCGCTGAGTGTGTCGTGTGAGCTGAGGACACTCGCTGGCGGTAGGCGTATATCTCCTAGCAGGCGGTGGAATGCCTATATAGGCACGCCAGAACGGCGGGTCCACACGCATGGTACAGAGAGGAGTATTCCGGTAGGATGCTCAAAAATTCCAGTCAGCAAGGCCGTAGCGATGGAGGGTCCGGAGGCCTGGCGTTTCTCATCTGCCCACCGCACACTGCCAAGACAGCTTTTCTCACAAGTGAGCTGCGTTGAGGCTGCGTTCGACGCGAGAACGCTTCTGGCGAATTTTTTCAGCATCCTGCCAGAACGCGATGGCGGTGGAGACGGCAACGCGTGGACAACAGACGATGTTGTGGATGGAGGGGGATCGGCTTGATGCCTTTTCTATCGATCGGTATGAAGTTACTCTCAGCCTCCACTGGAAGAGACGAAAGGTGAATCTCCTCCGACATGAGACGATGAGGCGGCGATATCGGTTGAAGATCGCTCGCCCGGTGGGATGAGACGGGACGGGACTCAGCAAGCCGACTATTGCCGATGGGAGGGGAAACGGCTTCCGACGGAGGCTG
>JBBRRK010000246.1:0-5210 GCA_038200765.1 Nitrospirales bacterium | reverse complement strand
GTGATGCGTGCGGCCCGATGTCAACGCCGCAGCCGCCCCGTCAAAAATTCGGCCCACTTCCTGAAACCCCAACAGGTCGCGATAGAACGTCAGCGACCGTTCAAGGTCCTTTACGTAAAACACGACATGACCAAGGTAGTGGGCTTTCATTCCTGCAATCCACGTTCACAGATGAGGCACGATTCGGCAAAAGAATTCTTCAGTTCTCAATAACACATTACCTTATCGATTCACTATCCAGCCGATGCGCCTTGCGCCCGCCACGGGCGAGCGGATGCTCAGAAATCTGACCGCCGACCATGAGCTTCGCCATGTCTGCAGCACGTGCAACGAGTTTCTGCGCTCCTTCGCGCAGCCGCTGGATGTTCTGTACCTCGGTGACATTCCGTTCCATGTCCTCAGCACTCCAGTCTCTCGAATGGGCAATGAATGGGAACTGCGGGAACTGGCAGCCAACCTCGGCAAAGAAGGTCATGAGCTGTCCGGCCACGCCCTGCACGTTGTCTTGCCCACCCATGATGATAAACGCCGCTACCTTGTTCTTGAGCAAATGCTTGTCCGCGATGGTCTCCTGGTTTTGGATGCAGTTCAGCCGCTCGACCATTTTGTAATACAAGCTGCTGGCGTTGCCCCAACGAATCGGGGTTGAAATCAGAATGACATCGGCCCAATGCACGATCGCTTCGTGCACGCGATCGAGCTGATCGGTCGGATCCATTTGCGTAATCGAGCAGGGCCAGGTGCAGGCCTGCGCCGACTTCGAATAGAAACCTTCGCACGAACGGAAATTCAGCTCACGGAGCTTCACGCATTGAGTCTCCAGTTTGAGCGCGCTCCGGGCGTGGTCCAGCGCCACATCCAGCATCGCGTCGGAGGTACTGTATCGTGGATGGTCCGTAGTCATCGGCGTCGTCGAAATTCCGACCACTCGGATCGGGCCGGCCTGCCGCAACACCGGGCGCGCGAGCGGATGGGGTTTGTGCGACTGCTTTTTCCGTTTCGTGGCGGACGACAGATCGATATGGAGCCGGCCGTTCTCAATCTTGGTGGCATAGCTCGGAACCTGATCTTGCTCATGCCCTGGTTCTCCTTGGCCGGTCTTGTGATGGAATTTCCAGTAATGTCAGGGACAGACGACATAGTCGCCGTCGAAGGTCCCTTCACCCAACGGACCACCGACATGATTACAAACCCAGGAGATCGCGGCAAACGAGCCATCTTTATATGTCAGCGCGATTGTCGTCTTCCCAAACGAGACTTCTCGCAAAGGTTTCTTCTTCAGCTCCTCAACGCTTCCGACGTCTGTCCATTGTTCGTCCGGCATGAAGGACTCCCACGATGATTAGGTCGCGTTACTGTTCACTTCCCCGACACTTGCGGTTCTCCAGCTCTCGCACCCTGCTATTTCGCGCCGGTATCATAGTAGAACCGCTCGTGCATGATCTTGCCGTTCTTCCACTTGGCGACGACGACCTGCTCCATGTGAACCGGCTGTCCGCTGGTGGCGATAAAGTCCAGGTTGCACTCGTAGAAGGTTACATCGTCACCGACGCCTGAGGCAGTGACGTTGAAGCCCTTCCACTCCTTGACGCCGCTCAGGAACTGTTTTTCCCGCTCGACGTTCGCCGCTAACCCTTTTGTCGGAGGATTGGCATTATCCTGCATCACGATTTCCTTGTCATAGAACTCATTCATAGCCTCAATGATCTTGCCTTGACGGATGTAGCCGAATAGATCGTTCAATCGTTGCTGCAGATTCGTGGTGCTCATGACCGTTTCTCCTTTCGAGGTTTGGTGGTGAATGTAATCCCGGATTTCTGCACTTCTTGATAGGGAAGCAACCAGACCAATGATTCGTCGCTCAGATCGCCGACCTGAATGCGGTTGCCCCATGGATCGCGGAAATCGCAACGGAAGTTCGGCTGCATTCTCAGTTTGTACTTCTTGGTGAGCTTCTTCCGCACTTCCTTGATCTGTTGTGCATCTCGAACCATCAAACCAAAATGTTTCACGCGATCAGGCTGCAATTTATCCACTTCAAAGATCGCCATAAATTGATGCTCGCCCAGCTTGCACCAGGCTGCTCCTTCACCGCCATGCAGCATCTTTAAGCCAAAGACGTCGGAATAGAACTTCACCGCTTTCTTAGCGTCGGTCACTTCGATCACGATATGGTTACACCCGTAGACTTGGACTGCCATTATCTCTCCTCTTTATTCTCCACGACTGTTTTCTCGGCCTGCCGTATGGCAGACACGAAAATATTGTGCGGCTGCGCACCAGAGATTGCGATGCTGCCGTTGATGACGAAATATGGAACCCCTCGAATACCGAGTCGGCGACCGACCAATTCTTCGGCCTTGACCTCCGTGGCCCCTTCCTCACTGTGGAGGAAGGATTCGACAGCCACAACATCAAGGCCGGCACGACTAGCTAGTTGACTGAGGACCGGCATTGAGCCGATATCCGCCCCCTCCGTAAGGTATCCCCGGAACAGCGATTCTACGGCGGCGTCCTGGCAACCCTGCTGCTCGGCATACCAAATAAGCCGATGGACCATAACGGTGTTCGGCGTCCGCTGAATCTTCTCAAAGGCAAAGGGAATCTGTTCATCCACACCGGCAGCGAGGAGTTGTTCTTCCATCTTCCCAAAGACCTCCAAGCTCCCGAACTTGGCTTCCAAATAGGCTTTCCTGTTCATTCCGTCAAGTGGCATCGTTGGATTCAATTGGAACGGACGCCATGTCGCCTCTACCTTCACCACACCCTTCAACTCACTCAACGCTCGTTCCAGCCGTCGCTTCCCGACGTAGCACCAGGGGCAGACGATGTCGGAATAGATGTCGATCTGCATCATAGATTCCCTCTGCCTTAGCAAGATGCTGAAAAAGTCCGCCAGTTTTGTTCTCGTATCGTTCAGATCCTTAACGTACCCCAGAGGGTACGCCTCCGGTCTTCACTCACTGCGGCCTCGCTGGACGGCCATTTTGAGCATCCTGTGAGCCATTTTCTCTCCTACGCCAACACTAAGATCACCCTGGGGCTTGAACGCAAACAGAGTTTTCCGCATCCTGTTAAGCTAAATGGCCCATCTTGCCTGCCTGATAATCGTTCACCGCCTGAACCAGCTCCGCTTTGGTATTCATGACGAAGGGGCCATACCGCGCGACCGGTTCGTCGATCGGCTTCCCGGCCATGACCAAGAGCCGACTGTCCTCCTGAGCCTCCACCGTAACTACCGATCCCTCACGCTTGCAGACGATCAGTTCCGCTTCCCCTGCCGCCTCCGATCCATTCACAGAGGCACGGCCTCGCAAGACAAAGATGGACGTATTGTGTCCTTCGGGCAAGGCCAGAGCAACCTGCTTTCCAGCCTTCATTTGCAGATCGTACAGCTCAACCGGAGTGAAAGTATGGGCCGGTCCCTTGTGGCCAAGGAATGACCCGGCGATCACCCGTAATCGACCGGCTCCACCATCAAGATCGATGGACGGGATGTCGTCGTTAAGAATCGTTTGATAGCCGGGCGGCGACATTTTCGACGCGGCCGGAAGGTTCACCCACAGTTGAATGGCGTGGAGCGTCCCGCCATTCTTGGCCCATTCCTTTTCGTGCAGTTCTTCATGCACGATGCCGGATGCGGCTGTCATCCACTGCACATCGCCAGGACCGATCACGCCGGCATTGCCGGTAGAGTCCCGATGGGCCAATATCCCTTCATAAGCAATGGTGATCGTTTCAAACCCGCGATGCGGATGCTCTCCCACACCACGGGGGTGATCCGTCGACTCGAAGTACTGAGGCCCGGCATAGTCCAGCATGAGAAACGGGCTGACCTCACGATCGAGGTCGTTGCTGGGAAAGAGATTCCGCACAGAAAACCCGTCGCCGACCATATGCCGAGAGCCAGGCTGATACAGACCGATCAATCCCTTCAACGTTGTCGTTTCTGTGGCCATAACAACCTTCCTTTCTTACACCATTCCTCGTAACGCTTCGTCCAATGTGACTGTGCCGCGCACAATCGATGCGGGATGTTCGTACCCAATCACCCCCGTGGAGAAGGAGGTATACATCTCTTCAAACAGTTTCGCAGCTTCGTCGGAGAAGCCGAACGACTTAAACGTCGGCGCCACCGCACTCAACGGCGCATGTTGAGACGTCACAGACTTTCCCAGAATCTGGCCGAGCGCAGCCGCTACCTGATCCGGACTGTATTCCTCAGGCCCAGCGAGTTCCACTATCTGTTTTCCCTTTCCACCGGCCATCAATTGCTCCGCTCCCACGCGTCCGATGTCTTTAGTCGAGATCATTGGAATCTTGGCCGTTGGCGCAATGAATGTCGGCAGAACCCCCTGCGCCTTCGCGGCGCCGAGTACCGGCGTCCAGTTTTCCATGAAGTAGCAGGGGCGCAGGACCGTCAGATTGGAAACTGACTTTCCGAGAATCAGCTCTCCATAGCGAGCAGCCTTGATGGGCCCGGTTCCCTCGGCAATGTGACCACCGACTGAGGACAGAAACACGACATGTGAAATGCCGCTCTTCTTCATGGCTTCTGCGGCACGATCCATTCGTGCGCGCTGGTCGACCAGCCATGCCGCTGCTCCGTAGTTCGGCGGCACCAAGAGATAGATACCATTCGCGCCCTCGAAGGCCTTTGCCAGCGCTGACACATCGTCCAGCGAGGCGACGGCAATCTCTGCCCCTTTCGCCTTCCACGCCGCCCCCTTATCCGCCGAGCGGACGACGATCCGCACCGGCTGTTTCCGATTCAGCAAGGTCTCGACGACCGCTGATCCCGTATTCCCTGTGGCACCTACAACAACAAACATGATGGAGCCTCCTGTATATGCTGACCATTATATCTTCCTGGCGTTACCTGACCGGCCAACCATAGACCAATTTCTCTATCGTAACTCGACTACGCCACTGAACGACCCGTACGCAGTATAATAGTCCTAGTTAGAACTAAGTCAAGTCGGAAATTTCTCGATGAAAGATTAAAGGATATTTCCTATTAGTAATCAACTGGTTGTCGCACGGACGAAAGAGCGACAATTGGGGGTTGCTACACGCAACCGCCGACCTTATTAATGTGCCGATATTGTGAGTATCGACGTATAACCAAGCACGACTCGCTTCACAACCATGTCTCTCATACAAAACGAAGTGACGACCCAATGCTTTAATCGGAGCGCCAAATTGCCTTT
>JBBRRK010000245.1:0-5291 GCA_038200765.1 Nitrospirales bacterium | reverse complement strand
ACCGGAAGGTTGGGTACCCAGCGCTCTTCGTGGATCAAGCCTACTCCGACGATCGAGGCCGCACGAGCATCATCCCTGGCTGGGTCAATAAATTCGGCGATCAGGTATTCCATCATGTCGCGGTTCGGGTGGAAGACATTGAGCAAGCGATTGAACGGTTGAAGACACAAGGGGTGGTCTTTACCGGCCAGATTGTCGGCGCCCGCGGTGGCCAGCTCCGCCAAATCTTCACCGCGCCGGAAATGGTGGATGGTCAGCCATTTTCCGTATTGGAACTCACCGAGCGCCACCGTGGATATCAGGGGTTTTCTCCTCCACAGGCAGACAGTTTAATGAAATCCACTGTAGTGAAGTAGCGCTCTGCCTTGCCCCATAGCAGACAGCAGCAGACAGCGGGGATCGTTACCCCCAAGCTTTCTCGCCTCGTTTTAAGAGACTTCTCAAGAGCCGCGGCATCTTTTTCCTAGCCTTCCCACGACGTCGACGCTGGCGTTCGACCATGCGTCCTGCGACAAAGGCAGCTCTCGTGCTGGTCGAGTGCGTGAGGAACGCCCGGATATGTGTTTCAGCTTGAATGGCGTCTTGGTGCATGCCTAAGACATCCTGCACGACTCGGGCCTTCCTGATGAAGCGTGTGGCTGGCTTGCCGACTGCCGGTTCTGCCAGTTCGGCGGCATAGCGGGCCCGTTTGGTTTTGATCCTGGTGTCGTGGATCGTGGCATTGTTGGGTGTGTGACCAGCCTGGCCGATCGCCTGTCGCAACTTGGTGAATTCTTGCTTGGCGAGGTCGTGCAATGTCATGGTCGATTCGACGGCGGTCGGATCGTGTGGCGCGTCCTGGAGCCGTCTGATGAGGTCGACATATCGTGCGCTCTTCAGCTCGTTCAGGAGGACTCCCTGTTCAGTGTTCCGCCGGGATTCCAGATGGGCGATGAAGGATGTCAGGGGCCGGCGGTCTCGCGTGTCCAGCGAGGCAGATTCCTCTCGGAAATAGGCCAGTTGCACGTCGAGATCACGGGCCGGTCCCAGTAGTCGGCCGAGCCAGCGCAACTCATCCCGTAATGAATCGACCCACTCAGGAATCAGCAGGGGCCTGGCAGTGCGTAGGATGGCGCGCAACTGTCTCGTGGCCACGCGCATTTGGTGCAGACTTTCTGGTTCGCTTCCGAGCCTGGCGCCTGGATCATGCGCCAGCAGCGATCGGACATGACGTCCGAGAGCCCACCTCACATGAGCTAAGGCGGGCGCATCCGATGCCGGCGGTGGCGGGGGAGCAGAAGCCACAAACGACAACGCGCGAAAGAGCTTGGGGCGTCCGTCATGATCGTCGGCTCCCGCTCGACGAAGCTTCCTTTCGAGATCTGGCAGTGCGCTGTTCTTTCCATTGATCTGTTCGATTTCAAGTTCTCGAAAGCGCTGGGTCACTGCTCCATTCTGCATGACCGACACGTGGTCGATTGTGACATCTGCGACAGGGGCATGGTCCATGCGCACACGGATACCAGCCCGCCAGACTCGCAAGGTCGCTATAGGCATGAGCTCCCGCTGTCCGAGAGGGAGAAAGAGCAGGTCGCGGAACATTGCCGGGGGGATAGAGTGGCGATCGACCAGCTCAACTTCTTGTCGGTCCTTCATCAGATGAAGTTTCAGTTGCCAGGCCTGCTTGCCCCGCTCGACTCGACGGCGGAGGGTGATCTCCGCGTGGGCCAGATCGTACTGGGCGGTGTCGTAATAGGTTGACGTCAGCAGACGTCGTGGAAGCGGGATGCCGGGGAGCTTGGGCAGACGGAAATGGTCATCGACCGACAATTTAATTTCACGCTCAACCATTGATTGAACAGTCTGGTTGACAGTAGGGTGATCTGGTGGATTCGAAGGAGGGTTGTTGGGGCGGGCCATCGTGGCCTCCTTGTGGGTCCATTGACTCTCGCAGATTAAAGGCTGGGGAAGCAATCCCTAAATGAGGCGCATGGGCCAAGCCGCTTGAGCGTCTAGCAGGCGGTCTAAACTTTTCGTCATCCTGACAAGGAGATGTGGGGCTTTGTTGCCTGGAATCAATGAATTATTACATCAACGGCATCTCCAACCTGAGCGCCCGGTCAAGGGATCAACGGATGCCCATTCGATTTAACGGACAAGTAATTCTGTCGTAACGGTGTGTTGTTGAGCCTGGTCGTATCATGATCTCGCAATGTTGACTGGTCGATCATCCATGATAGGGATGTGCAAATTGATCCTCATCTTCCTGAAGTCCGAATCGTTCGCGCAGTCGTTGAAGAGCGCACTGGAGTCAAGCGGGTATCGTGGGACAGCCGTGACTACGGAGTCCTGTGCTCTCACAGAGGCGGAAGTGAACGTGCCATCATTAATTATTCTTGACCGTCGCTCCGACTCCATCGCTAAATTCCGACGGATGAAAATGCTGAACAGGGTTCAGATCGTCGCGGTGCAGGAGAGAGACATATCCTGCACCGACGAGGAGTGTCTCGAAGAATATGATCAGGATGTAGATTTGGTCGTGTGCGGCCAGAGTGTCCGTGAGCTCGTCGCGCGGGTGCGCGCCATCCTTCGACGTCGAGAGGCCGGTGTCGAGGTGAACATTCAACATAGCGCAGGGAATATTCGGATGGACCTCACTTGTCATGAAGTCCTGGTCAACGGCCATGCCGTCGATCTGACTCCAAAGGAATTCAAAATTCTCAAGCAATTCCTCGAATCGCCTCGCCGAGTATTCTCTCGCCAGGAGATGCTCAACCAGGTTTGGGGAGAAGGCTATGCGCTCGAAGAGCACGCGCTTGATGTGCATATTCATTCGTTGCGGCAAAAGATTGAGCAGAACCCCGCCAGTCCGACATTTCTCCTGACCGTCAGGGGCGTGGGATACAAGCTGCGAGCCTAAGAAGCTGAGAAAAAACGATTTCAGCACAGCTGAACATTGATGGCCTGCACGTCTGGCCGGGAGGAGAATTTCCACGCACGATACTTAAAAAGGCTGCTCAACAAGATCGCAGTGAGCGAAGCGACGAAGGCGAACGACTGGTATGGTGAAATTCTGCGCAATACGAGAAGGTCGTCGGCGGACTTTTTTCGTGCCCTGATAGAGGAGCATCCACTAACCAGGATGCCACTAATTGGTGGTCGAGGAAGGACACGCCTACGGCGACCTCGCCTTGATGATCAGGACCAATACGCCCTCTACTCCATGCCGTTCAGGGTTGTACCGCGTATTCGGAATGAGTCGATAGTTCGTGATGTAGTAACCGTGGTGTACGTGCCAATAAAGGAGGCATCATGATACGAGGATGGATTGGAGTCGACTTAGATGGTACGCTTGCCACGCACGACGGAAAACAATCGAAACGCATTGGAGACCCTATCCCTGCCATGGTGGAGAGGGTTAAAATGTGGCTGAGAGACGGTCGTGAGGTTAGGATTGTGACGGCCAGGGCTGCGAGGACATCATTTCATATATTCCCTTACCGAGCCGAGAAAACTCAGATAGAGCAGTGGTGTTTGGAGCATATTGGGCAAGTTCTCCAAATCCAAGCGCATAAGGATTATTCCATGATTGAACTGTGGGATGATCGGGCCGTTCAGGTTCAAATGAATACCGGGAAGCAAGTCGGTGTGTCTCGATTAGACGATGGCTCCATCGTCGTTGAGACAACGACAGACCATGCTAGCCCAATGCTGGAAGCCATATGAATAGTAACTCGATTTCTGAGCTCCGCAAATAATCTATACGTAGCAGGGCACGGTTGCCAATATGCTTGCCCCCTTGCCAATTATCGCTAAGGGGGCGGCCACTGAGCAAAGCAAGCAAGCAGGGGGCTCCGTTTCATCCGCATCGGGTACGGAGGAGATGAGGTGTGGATGAAGTCGGTAAGGGGAAAGGAGGGTTGGCGGCTAGAATTCGTCGATGGCGACAGGACCAAGCAGGTCACGGACGGAGAGGGTGCCCACAACCGTTCCACCATTCGTGACGACGCCTAAGTGATGGGTCTGGTGCCTATTCATGAGGTCCGCCGCTTCGGTGAGCGGGCGGCGTTCTTCGATCCCAATGATTGGGCAGCTCATGATGTCCTCGACGGGGATAAAGTAGGACGCCTTGTCGGCTCCCACGAATTTCCTTACCACATCCGATTCGGTGACGATGCCGATGATCTGGCGATCGTGAGACACCAACACGCTTCCTACGTTGCAGGCTTTCATCAACTTGGCGGCCTCGACCACCGAGGTGCCCGAATCTACCGTCATCAGGTCCCGCTTCATGAGTTGGCTGACTGTAACCATCTGTACCCCTCCTTTAAGTATTGATTATATCTCAGTGCTGTCCCAACGTTGATTGATCAATGTTCAGTAAGCCATTGAAATACGGCACATCCATCGCGATTTGGCTTGGTGCCGATTTGAATCACCTTTCGCAATTCTGCGACTCTGCGAGGCAGTCACTCGTGAGGTCGCACAATGCACACCGGCAAATTGGTCTTTGCGCAGGTGATGGAACACCTGCCGCTCACAACCTTTCGCCGCTGCGTGGCTCGCCATCGGGGCGAACACAAGGTCAAGCGGTTCTCCTGTTTCGATCAATACCTGTGCATGGCCTTTGCACAGCTCACCTACCGCGAGAGTCTGCGCGACATCGAAGCGTGTTTGCGCGCGCAATCCTCCAAGCTCTATCACATGGGGATCCGCAGCCAGGTGGCGCGCAACACCCTCGCCAATGCCAATGCCACACGCGACTGGCGCATCTACTGCGAGCTGGCACAGAGCCTCATCGCCACGGCTCGTCGGCTCTACGCCACCGAGCCCTTTGGGCTCGATCTGACGGAGACGGTCTATGCACTCGATGCCACCACGATCGACCTGTGTCTGTCGGTGTTCCCGTGGGCGCCGTTTCGTGCGACCAAGGCGGCGATCAAACTGCACACGCTCTTGGACCTGCGCGGCAACATTCCCTCGTTCATCTTTATCAGCGACGGCAAACTGCACGAGGTCAACGTGCTGGATCAGCTGGTCACCGAGCCGGGTGCCTTCTATGTGATGGATCGGGGCTATCTGGACTTCGAACGCCTGGGCCGCTACGACACCGCGGGCAGCTTCTTTGTCATGCGGGCCAAAGCCAATCTCAAAGCCCAGCGCCGCTATTCGCGGACGGTCGACCGACGCGCAGGTCTGATCTGCGACCAAACGGTCGTGCTCACTGGCTATTACTCGCACAAGGGCTTCGATGCACCGTTGCGACGCATCAGATTCAAGGATCCCGAGTCGGGCAAGACGCTCGTGTTTCT
>JBBRRK010000244.1:0-5311 GCA_038200765.1 Nitrospirales bacterium | reverse complement strand
GGAGGGGACCACTCTTGGGAGGAGTGGGATGAACTGTTCCGCCGGGCCTTAGACGAAACCAGTATCCCCATCGAAGAGGGCCGGCACCAGGGTGTTCAGGTGCTGGATGCGATGACGGCCCGTGGCCGGACCGTTCGCGCGCTCTTTGTGCTTGGCATGAATGAAAAGATTTTCCCACGATACGTGCGGGAAGACCCATTTCTTCGTGACCGGCAACGCGCGGTGTTGGAATCGACGTTAGGCTACAAGATCGATGAGAAATTAGCGGGACATGAAGAAGAGCTATTATTGTTTGAACTCCTCAGCCGTTCGGCCACCAATCGTCTGTATCTCTCGTATCAACGAGCCGACGAAACAGGGCGGGTTATGGCGCCGTCTAGTTTGATCGCCATGGCGATGCGCGATGCCCGATTCGTTGGAAAGCCGGAAGAGACGGTCCCTCGACGGTTGACCCAACGGATCAGCGAACAGCCCTCGATCCAAGACCTGTTGTCAGCGGAGGAATTGGCCTTGGGGTGCTTATTGCAGGGCCACGATGCGTTACCAATACTCGATGCGATGGGGTGCGATCGGCCCCTCTTTGAGCAGGGCCTCGCCACACTGAAAATAATTGAGCGGGAATCCCCCGAGTTGGGTCCCTTCGACGGCATGATCGGTGAAAAGGCATCTCCGTTATTGGGGCCTGCGGAACGGAGCTTTTCACCGACAGCATTGGAGCGGTATGCGACCTGTCCCTTTCAGTACTTCGCGGAAAAAGTTCTTCGTCTGAAACCAGTCGGGCGGCTTCAGCATGATCACCTGCCTCCGTTAACGCTCGGGACCCTTGTTCATGAGTCACTTCGGGTGAGCTATGAACGGTTGCTGCTGCTTCAGTGGCCGGATGTCCAGATCACCAAGGCCCGGGTGCAATGTCTGGTGCATGAAGCCGTGACCGAGACCTTTGCTGCCCATGCGGCAAGCCAGGGGACAGGGCATGCTCTCCTCTGGATGCTGGCTCGCGAGCAGGTGACAACGTTGGTCGCGGCTGCCGTCTCGTTCGACCAGGAGGAGTATCTCGTAACCGGATTCCGTCCTGTCGCGTTTGAGGTTGCCGCTCAAGGCATCGTTCCGCTGGAGTCCGATGCGTCATCGTTACTCCTAAAAATTCATGGCACCTTGGACCGTGTCGATTATCGCACTGAGCCTCCGGCGCTCCGTATCGTGGACTACAAGTTCAAGCAGGGAAGTGAGATCAGTGCGGTGGATCGCAACCTCGCGCTATCGGCTGTGCGAGGATTTCGACTGCAACCGCCGCTCTATGCCCACATGACACTGCCGTCGTTGCCCGCTGCAACTGACGTCCAATTGCTCTTCCTGGCTCCGCAGTGGAAACAGCAGATCGCTCGTTCGACCTTCGATGCCGGCCTCTGGACCAGCCACACCGGCGGCATGATCCGACAGACGCTCTCGACGTTGATTCATGGCATTGCGAACAGAGAGTTCTTTATTCTTCCCGATGGTTATTGCGACTATTGCGAATTCTCCGATGCCTGCCGCCGCCACGACGCCATGGCCTGGTGGCGCTCGTACCGATCGCCTCAGGCCCGAGTCTTACGTCAGTTGAGAAAACAGAAAGTGCACGATGAGTGATGTCGTGACACTTGCAGATTCTCAGGATCGGCTCCTGGCGGAAACAACTTGGGACCGCAATGTTGTGGTGGTCGCAGGAGCCGGGACCGGCAAGACCACAATCCTCGTCAATCGCATCCTCAACTTCCTTCTGAGAGAGCCGAACCCCTTAGCCATCACGGAGATCGTGGCCCTCACGTTCACCAATAAGGCCGCGACTGAAATGAAGCAGCGGCTGCGCGCGCAGCTCCTTCGCCTGACCGAGCAGTCTGATGAGCTGATCGCTGTCTTTCTCGCCCGGTATCATCTCTCAGCCGAACAAGTAGTAGAACGGGCCAAGATGGCGCTTGCGCAGATGGAAAAAGCTCAGATCGGCACGTTGCATAGTTTTGCCGCGCACCTCTTGCGGCTTCACCCAGTTGAATCTGAAGTTGATCCATTCTTTCAAGAAGATGATGGGTCACGGTTCAAGGAATTGTTTTACTCAAATTGGAATCGATGGTTGGACGATGAGCTCGGATTATCCGGCCTACAACATGACCGCTGGCGGCGAGTCCTGGCTGGGACGACCCTCGACGATCTTCAGCAGTTGACCACAGCGCTCGCTGGGGATGTTGTGAATCTCGATGAGCTGGAACGTCAGTGCCGTTCCCTATCCTTGGAGGGAGCATTGCGAGACTGGATTGTGGCCATGCATAGCCGCGCAGCCACTCTTCTTGCCGCGCAGGATAGACCGAAACGGCGTAAGGCGGAACAGATGCTCGCTGCCGCGGTGCAGTTGCTGGCACTCTTGTTAGAGAAAGGGCCGCCAGGGCTCGCTCACATATCTCAGGATGAACGGAGTGTCTTAGAGAAAGATCTAGGAAAGGCCCCTGCCGGATGGGATGAGGCTGCGTTCCAGGAGACAGCCTCCCTCATCGGACTCGCCCAACAACTCCTCACAGTCGACCAATCGTACTTCCAAGAAGTCATGACACTCGTACGACCCTTGATCGATCAGATACAGCATGGGTTTCTTGCTTCCGGATGGATTGCCTTCGATGGGTTATTGTCACGGGCCAAAACGCTCTTGCGCGACCATCCGGCCGTCCGTGCTCAGATCAAACAGACCTATCGGGCAATCTTGGTCGATGAGTTTCAGGACACAGATCCAGTGCAGTACGAGATCATTCTCTACCTTGGTGAACAGGTCGGTCGCCATCACATTTCGTGGCAGGACGTAGAGTTAGAGCCGGGCAAATTATTTATCGTGGGAGACCCCAAGCAATCGATCTATGCCTTTCGCCGAGCCGACATTGAAGCGTTCGAGCGAGTGGTGGAGAAAATTCGTGCAGGTGGGGGAGCGGTCTATTCTCTGATCACGAATTTTCGTAGCGACGAGGCGGTGCTCGATGTCGTCAACCATGTCTTTGACCGGCTCTTTCAATCGATAGAACATGTTCAGCCAGCCAATGAACGTCTGGTAGCCAGGCCTCAGCGGAAGCCGGAGGTTTCAGTCTCAGGTGTACAGCTTCGCCTCGTGACACCAGGAGAGGCCGACGAAGAGTTCGATGTGCAGGCTGCGACCAGGGCAGAGGCGGAAGCGCTGGCGCGCTGGCTGAAGGAGACGCTTCTTCCAGGGACGACGGTCCTGGATCGCGATCGCCGCGAAGGCCTGCTCCAACCGGGCCACATTGCCCTCATCTTTAGAAAGTTGACCCAAGCGCAGATCTATCTCGATGCCCTTCGCCGTTACGACATCACCTACGTCACGGACGGGGAAAAGCATTTTTATCGTCGGCAGGAAATTATCGATATGATCAATCTTCTCCGGGTCATCGACAACCCGTATGACACGATTGCGCTGGTCGGAATCTTGCGCTCGCCCCTCGGCGGCATGATGGACCGGGATCTCTTGGCCCTCCAACAGATAGAGGGGTTGGACTACCAAAAGGGGGAGCGCCTGGCTTCCTGGAGCCATCCACAAGCAGAAATAGTGAGGCGGCTTTATGCAGGATTGGCCGAGCTGCATCAGCGTGCTCCCTTGCGGCCTGTGTCTGATGCCATCGACCTGATCTTCGAACGATTACCTGTGTTGGAGTTGGCCGCCGCATCGCTCCATGGCGAGCAAGCTGTGGCCAATCTGCGAAAGATTAGGGAGATGGCCGAAGCACTGGCGGACCGCCCCCATCTCACCTTGACCGGGTTCGTCGACCTGATGATGAATAGAGTATCTGAGCAGCCAGATGAGGCTGAAAGTGCCTTGGCGGAAGAATCGTTGGACGCGATCCGCGTGCTGACCATCCATAAGGCCAAGGGGTTGGAATTTCCTGTCGTCATTCTTCCTGGCCTGCACCAGGGGGCAAAGAATCCTCGCAAAGGGCCGTCCATCCATCATGATTGGTCGAGCCGCTGTTATAGCCTGCGAATGGGCGGCCGTTCCAATCTGGGCGCCTTGCTCGTGGAGATGAAGCTGGCAGTGCGTGAAGAAGCCGAACAGCGACGGCTCCTCTATGTCGGCATGACACGAGCGCGCGATCTGCTGGTCCTCTCAGGCGGGCTGACGACGAAACCAGGACATGATACCGTTCTCTCATTGCTGGGAGAAGCGATTGAAGCCGAGGGGAGTCCTTCGACCGCTGAACAGATCTGTATTGGAACAAGTCGCGTCACGCGCGTCATCACACCGGTCACGGTGGCAACCAGACGGCGCAGACAGGAGCTCCTTTCTCCCATGGCCCCTAGACAGGCCCTTGAGACCATTCTCATTCGCCGCGAGGCACGGCAAGTTGAGTGGGAGAAGCAACGTTCGACGCCGCGACGACTGATTCCTTCGAGTCTCACAGGAGGCAGGGCTGAGGCCGTTTTCCCGCGTCCTGCCGCGAGGCGTGACGCCGATCTTGGTCGACTGGTGGGAGTCTGTGCCCATGCGGTGCTCGAACAGTGGGACTTCTCCAGGCCTCCTACGGAGATCTGCGCCGTCATCGAGCAGTCCTGTCGCCGGTTTGTAGCAGGGGACCATCCTCAATTGATGGCCGACGTCACGGAGGATCTCACCTCGCTCTTTATTCGGTTCCTTTCTTCCGAGCTGTATACAAGGCTGCAACGTGCGACAGTGCTCGGGCGAGAAGTCCCGTTCGTCATGCCCGCGAGCGAGGGGCAGATGATGGAGGGAGTCATTGACCTGATTTACCGACTTGACGATGGGATCTGGATTGCGGACTACAAGACGGACGATGTGGCGGCTGAGGACCTACCGGCCATTGCGGATCGCTACCGATCCCAAGCGGAGATGTATTCACGAGCCGCCGCGAGTGCTTTAGGATTGTCGTCGCTCTCGTTTCAGTTTGTCTTTTTACGGCCAGGTATTACCATTGATGTCTAGCAGGCTGTGGACATACTTTTCTTAGCCGCGGCGAGTGTAAGAGCCCTGTGCTTCCATCAAGGGTACGGTGCCTCTGCTGGGAACCTCGGATCTCCAGCCGGCCTGTGATCGACTGATCGACCCCCACCAGACTCGCACGCGTTGTCCGATATTCCTCTAGCAGGTTGCGGAAAACTCAGTTGACGCTCAAATCCCGCGGTGTTCTTACGCGTGGCGTTGACACATGAACAACTCGCAGGATGCTCAAAAAGGCCGTCCAGCAAGGCCGCAGCGAGCGAAGAGGCGAGGCGTACGCTTCGGTACGTTGAGCCTCTGAGCGATGCGAGAACGCCGCTGGCG
>JBBRRK010000243.1:0-5315 GCA_038200765.1 Nitrospirales bacterium | reverse complement strand
TAGCGCTTCGTCGGCTCGCCCGGCACCTCTGCACTGACCACGCGAATGACCCGCGAGGGGCAGGCGGCTTCACACAGGTCGCAGCCGACACATTTTTCCGTTCCATCGTCGTACCGCAACAATGCCAGCATCCCGCGATAGTTGTCCGGCAGTATCCGCTTTTCGTACGGGTACTGCTCGGTGACTGGCTTGTAGTGCAACATATGCGACATCGTCGATTTCATTCCGACGAGAATCTCGTAAAAAGTAATCGTTTTTAGCCAGGTCTTAAAAGTCATACTTCGCCTTCAGCAATCAGTGGTCAGGTTCATCAAGATTCGAATCCAAAACTGACAGCCGATCGCTGACAGTTTTTCAACGCGGAAAGAAATACAGCGTCAACGCCGTGATGATAATGTTGGCCAGCGCGATCGGCAACATGACCTTCCAGCCGAACCGCATCAATTGATCGTAGCGCAGTCGAGGCAACGTCGCGCGTATCCAGATGAACATGAAGAGGAAAAAATAGACTTTCGCCGCAAACCAGGCGATGTGTTCCACCCAGGCTAGCTGTTCGAGACCGATTAACTCCAAGATCGTGCCAGGATAGGGGGCGTTCCAGCCACCCAAGAACAGCGCGGCGGCGACGCAGGACACAAGAGTCATGTTGGCGTATTCCGCACTGACGAAAAAGGCGAACCGCATGCCGCTATATTCCGTAAAGAATCCGGCCACGAGTTCGCTTTCAGCTTCCGGCAGATCGAACGGGATACGATTGGTCTCAGCCACGGCAGAAATAATGAAGACGACAAAGGCGAAGATCTGGGTATGGATCGGAAAGAATCCGTCGGGTCGTCCTCCCCAAATGAACCAATGCCAGAAACCGCCTGCCTGGGCTTCTGTGATTTCCACAAGGCTCAGAGTGCCCGCCAACATCAGCACGCCGACTATTGCCAGTCCGACGTTCAATTCATAGCTAATGACTTGAGCTGCGGCGCGCAATCCCCCCAGCAGTGAGTATTTACTGTTGGATGCCCAGCCTCCCAGGATAATGCCGTAGGCGCCGATCGAAGCTATCGCCAGGATGTATAAGATCCCGATATTGACATCGGCGACGACGAAGGGTTTGATCGTGAGCCCAAAGATCTCCACGGTCATGTTCGGGCCGAAGGGAATAACGGCGAATCCGATCATGGAGACGACCATGGTTAGCATCGGCGCCAGGGCGAACATCGCCTTATTTGCGCCGGCCGGCACGATGTCCTCTTTGAAGAACAATTTAATGCCGTCGGCGACCGGTTGGAGAAGTCCATAGGGACCGACTTCCATCGGGCCCATGCGATCCTGCATCCACCCGAGCACCTTCCGCTCGAAATAGGTCATAGTCGCGACCGTGATCATCACGATGCTCATTTCCGCCAATATCTGGGCGAACGAAACCACAAGCCGCAAGCCTAATTCAGTCACACAGCACTCCCGGAGAACAAGTGAAACACATCCTAGGTTCTCGTCCGTTTACGTTGTTTTCATCACCGACACGGACGCCGTCCGGCAGGACGGCACTTTCGTGTCCGGATCGACGACACAGTCAAAGAGTCGCATGGCGTCCTGCGCGAAATGATCGGGGAGCCACGCCAAGCCCTCAGGCACACGATCGAATACTTTCACCGTGGTCGTAAATTCACCCCGGCTGTTCGAAAGGTGGACTCGATCCCCAACGCTGAGAGCATACCGGGCCGCATCTGCGGGGTTCATCTGTAAGAACCCGCTTGGTTCGATCTGCAACAGTCCCTTCGAATGGGTCGACAGCTTCCCTGAATGGAACAAGCTCTGGGTCAGCCCCAACTGGACCGTTCCCTCCGGACGCACGGTTCGCGCGGGCAGAGTATATCGAGTTCCAATGTCACGACGATATCCCTCGTGCACATATCGGTCGACGGCGGCAGGGTCCACCAAGGGAGGGCTCGGCGCGGGGCCGAGTGATCCGTAACCTGGAATCACTGCCCGGATCTCTTTCAGGATATCCTTGGCGTCACCGTATTCCAATGGGGCACCCATGAAGACCGAGAGAGCCGATAGAATTTCCCAGTCTGGGCGGCTGTCCCCCACCGGATCGATCGCGGGCCGAACGGCCTGGACATGGCCCTCGGTATTGGTGAAGGTTCCCGCTTTCTCCATGGCGGAGGCGGCAGGGAGCACCACATGGGCGAGCGCAGCCGTTTCCGTGAGAAACAGTTCCTGGCACACAAGGAGATCGAGTTTGCCCAACGCCTCTTTGACTCCGGTCTGGGGCGGAAGGCTCCCGACAGGATTTTCTCCGATGACGAAGAGGACCTTGATGATCCCGGATTGCGCCCGGTCGATCATCTCGATGAGGGTAGCCCCTGCCGCCAACGGGAGATCCTCTTTCCAGGCACGAGTGATCTGCGCGCGTGCGTCCTGATCGGTGAGGTCGCGCGCGCCCGGCAGCAGTGCCGCAGTCGCCCCCATTTCAACCGCTCCTTGATCGTTATTCTCTTCCGCTAAGGGGGCAAAGCCGCAGCCCTGTGCGGTCAACTTCCCGGTCAAGAGAAGCAGATCCAGGAGATTGAGACAGATGCCGTAGCCGCCTTGACTGCGCAGCAGAGTCTGTCCGGCAAGTGCCACGACGCGGCGCCCTCCGGCCAGGGAGGCGGCCATCTGAACGAACGATTCGCGCGACACCCCAGTGCTCAGGGCCAGATCGTCCCAGGTCAGTTGCTGGACGGCTTGCGAGACGTCCGAGACATAGTCCGGCGCCTGTTGCCGGACGGTATTGTCGACATGGTTGTCCTCGACCACAGCCTTCAGCAGGCCCAGGACCGCTGCGCTGAACTGGGACGGTGCAATACAGAAGTGTTGTTGCGACAGGTTGGAAATGTTGCTGATCGTGCCGATCGCAGGTTGGATGGCCTCGATCGTCAACAATGTCGCCTCGTGTTTCTTGACGGCTTCTTTCACTTTAAGGCCGGTAATCGGATTGGCTTCTGTAATATTGGTGCCGACGAGGAGCAGCACGTCCGCTTGCACGATGTCCTCGAACGTTACGGTCCAGCGATGCGTGCCTTGCACCAATCGCATCGCCTGCACCCCGTTGATATGACCGTACCGCGCGCTGCTATCGAGGTTGTTCGTTCCGATCGTGAGGCGCATGAACTTCTGGAACAGATAGAGTTCTTCGTTGGTACAGCGGCCGGAAATCAGTCCGCCAAAGGCCTGCGGGCCATGCGCTAACTTGAGCCGCTTGGTCTGTTCGGCCACAAACTCCAGCACTTCCTCCCACGTGGCTTTGACCAGCGCGCCGTTTCGCCTGATCAACGGATGGGTCAGTCGACTGGGATGGGCCGCCGCATGGAATCCAAAAAACCCTCGCGCGCACAGGTCGCCGTTGTTCCGACCGTCACCCTGAGCGCTGTTCACCTCGATCAACTCCTGGTCTTTGGTTTGGACCGTCATCTGGCAGCCATCGCCGCAAAAGGCACAGACTGTGCGGGCGCGTTTGAGCATCCAGGGACGGTATTCGTACATCGAGAGCCTGCTGACGATGGCGCCGACCGGGCAAATCTGCACGCAGCCGCCGCAGAATTCGCAGTCCAAGGGATGGGAGCCAAAAGATTTGATCTCAGTCATCGTGCCTCGGCCGACCGGCGCGAGGGCCTTGACGTCCATGACCTCGTCGCAGTAGCGGACGCAGCGTAAACATTGCACGCAACGGTTCATCTGCGTTTCGATCAAGGGGCTGAAATATTCCTTCTGGAAAATGCGCTTGGTTTCCTCAAATCGGCTGGTCGCGGTGTATTGATGGGAGAAGTCCTGAAGGTCGCACTTCCCACCCTGGTCGCAGACCGGGCAATCCAACGGATGATTGGCCAGAATGAACTCGAGCACCGACTTGTGGGCGTTGTGAACAACCGTCGTGGCAGTTCGAACAGCCATACCTTCGGTCGCCACGGTGCTGCAAGAGGTTTGGAGCTTCGGCATCCTTTCGACTTCGACCAGGCACATGCGACAGTTCGCATCCGGCTTGAGTTTCGGATGGTAGCAGAAGTGCGGGACCATCACGCCGACCCGGCGAGCCGCTTCGATCACCAGGGTGCCTTTCGGCACCGAGATGGGAATACCGTCGATCGTCAAGTGAACAGTCTCTGTCGTGGTATTAGGCATGGTTCTGTTGGCTCAATGTCTTCCTGCCGGCTCCAGCGTGATCAGATTCGCTGCCTCCGCTTTCTGAATTAGCGCGATGTATTCAGGCCGCCAATGTTTGAGCGTACTCATAATCGGCGCCACTTCCGCATCGCCGAATGCGCAGACCGTTCGGCCCTCGATGTTCTTGCATAGATCGACCAAGGTTTCAAGATCCTCCATCCGCCCGCGCTTCGCGACGATTCGGCGCATGGTCTGTACCAGCCAGGAACTTCCCTCGCGGCAGGGGCTGCACTTGCCGCAGGACTCATGATAGAAAAATTCCATGAGGCGGAGCGCGGCCCACACCATGTCTGTCCCCTCTTCCATCACGGTCACCCCGCCGGACCCGAGCATGGAGCCAGCGGCGGCGACGGACTCGAAGTCGAGTTTGACGTCGAGGTGGGTCGGGGTGAGGAATGGCGCAGACGCCCCCCCTGGGATGAAGGCCTTGAGCGGTTTATTAGAACGCATGCCTCCGGCTTGCTCATAGATCAATTCGCGGAAGGTGACCCCCATCGGCACTTCGTAGTTCCCCGGTTGTTTCACATGGCCGCTCACGCAAAACACTCTGGTGCCGGTACTCTTCGGTGGGGAACCGATCGACGAGAACCATTCAGGGCCCCGGCTGACGATGTGCGGAAGGTTGGCCAGGGTCTCGATGTTGTTCACCACGGTCGGTTTGTTATAGAGACCGTGCGTCGCGGGAAAGGGAGGCTTGACCCGCGGCAGGCCGCGCTTGCCTTCGAGCGACTCCAGCAAAGCCGTTTCTTCTCCGCAGATATAGGCGCCGGCGCCTCGGTGCACCCACACATTGGCGGTAATTCCTGCGCCCAGGATGTTCGTGCCGATATAGCCGGCGGTCCGCGCTTCGGCAATCGCCTGCTCCAAGATTCTGGCCCCAAGGACGAATTCACCCCGTATATAAATGTAGGCGGTTTCTGCCCCGATCGCGTAGCAGGCAAGTACGATGCCCTCCAAGATCTGATGCGGATCTCGCTCAATGAGCTGGCGATCCTTGAACGTGCCCGGCTCGCTCTCGTCCGCGTTGCAACAGAGATAGCGCGGGCCCTGATAGCCCTTGGGCAGGAATCCCCACTTCACACCGGTCGGGAAGCCCGCGCCGCCACGCCCCC
>JBBRRK010000242.1:0-5405 GCA_038200765.1 Nitrospirales bacterium | reverse complement strand
AGGGCAATCGCTGCCGGGGTGAGGCCTCTCTCCAGTTGCGTGTGGATCATCGTCCGTTCTTGAAGACTCAACTGTGTGTAGATATTTCCCATGCAACATATTCTCCCATACATGTTGCACTTGGTTTTTGAGCGCGCCCTCAATTAACAGAAAAAGAGATTGAAGTAATAACAATGTTTTTTCGCGCTCTTCAAGATAGGCTAGAGAACAAAAGAGGACAGGCTATTTAGATTGTAGCGGCGAAGAAAAGTTGACAGGCTCCTTAATTGGAATGTCTCGCCCTGCAAGTTGGCTACTCCTCTGATGATCGATATGTTCCTGCCGCTATTGTCCACGCCTTCGACCGGCTCTCCGCTCAGTCTGAGACCTCAGTAGTTCAAGCCAATCCTGCCCGGATGGGCTCGTTGACAGGTGGATGTGCCGGCGGTAGCCTACGGCTCTTTTCTTCCATCCTTGGAGGCGGCTATGCCCACTGTTTCAGAGATTGCGCCGGACTTGTTTCGGATTTCGACCTTCGTGCCGGATTTCAATTTGCAGTTCAATCAGTTCCTGGTGCGCGATGCCGAACCGTTGCTGTTCCATACAGGCCCGCGTGGGATGTTTACTTCTGTGCGTGACGCTGTGGCGACGGTGCTCGATCCCCGGACGGTGAGATGGATTGGGTTCAGCCATGTGGAGTCCGACGAGTGCGGTTCGTTGCCGGAATGGCAATTGCTGGCCCCGCAGTCTACGGCTGTCTGCAGTCTGGTGGGCAAGCTGGTGAGCGTCGATGATTGCATGGCGACGCGGCCTGCCTTGGGGATGAAGGACGGGGAGGTGCTGACTACCGGCAAGTATCGTTTCCGGTTTCTCCATACGCCGCATGTGCCCCATTGCTGGGAGGCGGGCCTGTTGTTCGAGGAGACGCAGCGGACGCTCTTGTGTTCGGACCTCTTTCACCAGGGGGGCGATGTCGGGGCATCCACGCAGGCGGATGTGATAGGCCGGTGCCGGCAGGTGCTGGTCGAATGTCAGCAGGGTCCATTGGCCAACTATATGCCCTATTCCACGCTCACGGATCCGACGCTTCAGCGCCTGGCAGCCCTGCAGCCGAGGACCTTGGCGACGATGCATGGCTCGGCCTTCGTCGGCGACGGCTCCCGTGCGCTCCGCGACCTGGCTGTCGTGCTCAAAGAGGTGCTGGGTCCGAGATCGTAGGATCTGTTCCTCGGGTCGCTTGCGCGCTAACGCTCTTCCTCCACCCGCTGTTTGATCCATGATGGGTTTCGTCGGCAGTCTAAGACGGCGTGCACACGAACGCGCTTTCCCTCCACACTGTAGTAGATGGCAAAGGGGAAACGTTTGGATAGACACCGGTGGTAGGTGAACACAAGCTGATGAATCCCTGCGTAGATCAGCAAGGAGTCGATGTCGGCACAGAGGCAGTCGAGGAAGTATCCGCCGAGGCCTGGTTCTCTCGCTTCATAGAACTGAAAGCCATGAATGAGGTCGTCCTGGGCCTCGTCCAG
The DNA here is from genome assembly GCA_038200765.1 of Nitrospirales bacterium. Lineage (GTDB taxonomy): Bacteria > Nitrospirota > Nitrospiria > Nitrospirales > Nitrospiraceae > Palsa-1315. Next base: position 3,897 of record JBBRRK010000242.1, on the reverse strand, counting down.
GATCTCGATTTTCACGAGAGCCGTTTGCGAATGTCCGCTTTAGCTGTCTCCCAATCGGAGAACTTGGTTTGTCCCTGGCTCGTACGCTGGCGCCGTTCTTCAAGGACATCTTTGTGCCAGGCAGGCGACTCAATGGCGTCCGGAGTCCGGCCGAGATCTTCCCAGAGGGATTCCATCACCGCAAGTTTTTCCAAGATGGTCATGTCTTTAAGGGGAAGGTTGATTGACATAGGGGAAGTATACCCCAAGACAGAAAAGATTCAAATCCCTTGGAGTAACGTCTGCGAACGAAAAGAACGAGGGTAAAGACTGGTTCCAGACACCGGTTTCTGTCTGCCTGCAATTTGTCGATCTCTTCCTGATTCATCCTCTTTTCACGACAAGGCATTGATGGGATGCATGCTCGAACTGTGCTGTTTTGACCAGATTTCGACATCCCAGATATGAGAAAATTTGTGTGAGAATCAGTAAAGCCAATTGAGAGTGAGACGGAGTCATCAGTATGTCTCATCTAGCAGGCTGCGGGAAAACTCGGTGTATACACAACACGCCGATGGAATCATCCATATGGCGCCAATGTCAAAATAGTCTCAGGAGGCTCAAAAGGCTGTCAAGCCGCTGGGGGACTTTTTCAGCATCCTGATAGAAATCGTGCTGCTCAAGACTTGCAACCCGCAGCAGCAGCATGACATTGGGCGCGCGAAAGAAAATCGGTCAAGAGGAGATTGCGAAATGATCTCTGGTCTGTTGGCGCGCGGTCGTAGTTTTGGAATCTTGGCTATGGGCCTCTGCCGGCTACTCCAACGGCTATCCGTGTCTCACTCATCGGCTCATGTATCTCCGCGCCAAACACGAGAATCTGCATGTGATCGGCCACGACGAAGAAGGCACAGCCTCGACCGTATTACACGATGGCAACCGAGCAACGAGACTAGTCTCACGTCCCTTCAAGCCGGTCGCGGCCCTCCGTGACGCCCCTGTGCCCACGTCGTTCGGAGCAGTTCATTGCACCAAACATTCATAATAGAAATTGGGGGGGGTTACATCATGATGACGTATAGAATCGTTACACTCGCAGTTGTTGGGCTCTTCTTGTCCGTGTCATTCCTTGCTTCTTTCGTTGTGGCCGCCGAGAAGGACGGCATCATGATGAAGGACGGCAAGATGATGATGCAAGACGGGAAAGAGGTTTCCCGGATGGATCGCGAGATGACCCTGTCCGACGGCGCGAGGGTGATGATGAACGGAAAGATGGTGATGAAGGGGGGGGAAGTAATGCAGATGAAGGAGGGCCAGATGGTGATGATGGACGGGAAGATGATGGAGGGCGACAAGGGCATGGCGGGTGACAAGGCCATGAAGATGGAGGAGATGGACAAGTAGATTTGTAGATTGCAAATACGGTTCATAAGATTTACTCATCGCAGGAGACAGAAGAAAATGGCTCGGGTCTTTGTTGGACCGCATCCACCGCGTGCGAAGAATTATGCCAAGGTGATGATGGAGGCGTTCCTAGTGGGAGGTAGCGCGCCAAAAACGGAATGATGCGGGCTGCTTCACGTCTAGCCTTATGCAAGCACTCGCTGGAGAAGGGGAATGGTCGTGAGGCATGAGCGACTTAGAAGAGTATGAAACCGCGCGCCGTTCTATCCTCCAGGTGATGAACGAGGCCGGATTACAAGTCGGCAACAGGTTGCATGAATTGCAAGCCCGCGCAGACCCTGCAGCCTGGGCACGGATCGCAGGCTATCTCAAGCCGAGCCTGCTCACCGGAGAGCAGAGGATCATCGATCTCCTAGTCGCCCTCCATCCAGGCGCCACCACCGGCATCGAAATGCGGGGGCAGCAACGGCTCCGTGTGCAATTCCGTGGTGTGGTTTCCAGCGGTGTCTCGATGGTGGGTGGAGAAGGCTCCCTGCGGGACCTCTCCCATTACGGGTGTCGGATGCAAAGCGACGTGCCGTTGGAACCAGGCACGGAGTTAGAGCTATGCTTCTTCTCTCGGTCATGGGAGGTCGAGCCGATCAAAGTTGAACTTGCCACGGTACGGTGGGCTAAAGGTCAGGAGTTCGGGGTGAAATTCCTCCGTCTTCAATCGCAAGATGAAGCACGCCTTCGCCACGTGATTGCAGACCTGTTGGCCGGTTAGAGATGCGTTCACGGAGGATGGCTCCATAGAGCTGGATTTCATCCAACTCTGATCTCTATCACCAAGCCATCTCCGTCGCACTCTAGCCCGCATTATTCATGAGCACTTCTGCTGCAATCGCGAACTCGCTGCTGCGACGAGCCTTCGGCGGGCAGGCTTACCGCTCGCTCCCTCGACGCACTGTTCACATACGCATCGGGGTCTCACGGCTCCGCGTGCCCGTCACAGCCGCGTATTCATGCTCGTAACAGAAGCTTCATGAATTATGCGGGCTAGTCACTTGCGATGACTCCATCCTCGATTGATCGTTGCACCGGCCTCTTATTGACTCCGTTGCGGCCCTTCTAGTAGTTTTCTTCCGCAATTCCCCTTCATTCGGAGGCCAGACCCATGGAGACGATTTTCCGGCCAGGCACCGTCGAGGATGCGAAGGCCTGCGGCGCGATTTGCTACGAAGCCTTTAAGACGATTGCCGAGCAGCATCACTTTCCACAGGATTTTCCCTCTGTTGACATCGCTGTCGGCTTTTTGACGATGGTGTTCTCAAGGCCGGATGTGTTTTCGGTGGTGGCGGAGTGTGATGGTCAGGTGGTCGGCAGCAACTTCCTGTGGGAAGGCGATACGATTGCCGGCGTGGGGCCGATTACCGTGTTGCCTTCATCGCAAAACGGTTCGTTCGGGCGTCAGCTTGTCACGCGCGTGTTGGACCGGGCTCATGGGCAACGAAAGGTTGGGGTGCGCTTGGTTCAAGCGGCGTATCACAATCGCTCGCTCTCCTTATACAGCAAACTCGGGTTCGATGCGCGTGAACCGCTGTCTGTTATGCAGGGGCCGGCGCTCAAGCTGGAGATCCACGGCTATCGGGTGAGACCGGCGACCGGCGACGATCTCGAGGTCTGCAACCGTGTGTGCATGAGCGTGCATGGTCATGATCGTAATGTGGAAGTGGCTGCGGCCATTGCGCAAGGGACTGCGCGGGTCGTCGAACATGGCGGCTCGGTAACCGGCTATGCGACCGACATCGGGTATTTTACCCATGCGGTCTGTCGGACGAACGAAGAACTGAAAGCGCTGATCGGCGAGGCCACGGCGATCAGCGGCCCAGGGTTCTTGCTGCCCACACGGAATGCGGAGTTGTTCCGCTGGTGCCTGGCGCATGGCCTGCGCGTGGTCCATCCGATGACGCTCATGAGCCGTGGTCTCTATCAGGAGCCGACCGGGGCGTTTCTCCCTTCGGTCTTGTACTAAATCTTCCTCAAAGGGCCGCAGCAGGCTCCTCTCCACAGAGTGAACGCAGATAGACTCTCGGCGGACTTACTCTGTTTTGGCTTTGAGTTCTTTCGCCTCTCCCTTGATTCGCTCTCCGGCTGCTTTTGTTTTCCCTTTCGCCCGTTCCATCGCACCTTTCATGTCATTTCCTTTGGCCTCTTCCGTACGGGCTTTCGTTTCCCCGTTAGCCTTCTGAGCATTCGCGTTCGCTTTTCCCTTCATATCCTCAATTGCAGCGTTCGTGTCATCTGCTTGAGCGACATTCTGAATGCCAACAAATACAAACAGAAACGCCATGGCAACAAGCGTAAATTGTTTCACAGGAATTTCCCTGCTTAGGTTCAAACTTTTAACGCAACGAGGTGATTAATGACCTCGGTAGGTTTCTGCCAGTGTAGCACGGCACGGGGACGGTCATTCAGCTCTTGCTGAACCCGCTTAATTTCCCGAGTCGAGACCGTGTTGACCTCCGTCCCTTT
>JBBRRK010000241.1:0-5511 GCA_038200765.1 Nitrospirales bacterium | reverse complement strand
AACCATGAAAACAGACACACTCACCCCGGAACTGCTCCACACGATGGATGCGTATTGGCGCGCAGCGAACTACCTGTCGGTCGGCCAGATTTATCTGTACGACAACCCATTACTGAAACGACCGCTGACCCTCGCGGATGTCAAGCACATGCTACTGGGACACTGGGGGACGACCCCCGGGCAGAACTTCATCTATGTCCACTTGAACCGGGTCATTAAGAAATACGACCTCGACATGATGTACGTCTCCGGCCCCGGGCACGGCGGCCCGGCTCTCGTGGGCCACACGTACCTCGAGGGCACATATAGCGAGATCTATCCCGACATCAGCCAGGATGAGTCCGGGCTTCAGAAGCTCTTCAAGCAATTCTCGTTTCCCGGAGGGATTCCCAGCCACGTCTCGCCGGAGTGCCCGGGCTCGATCCATGAGGGTGGCGAGTTAGGCTATTCGCTCAGCCATTCGTTCGGGGCGGTGTTCGACAATCCGGACCTCGTCGTCGCCTGCGTCGTCGGCGACGGTGAGGCGGAGACGGGTCCGTTGGCCACGGCGTGGCATTCTAATAAGTTCCTCAATCCGGCCTCCGACGGCGCGGTGCTGCCGATCCTGCATCTCAATGGCTACAAGATTTCCAACCCGACCATCCTCGCGCGTATCACACGCGAGGAGTTGGAGCAGTTTCTCCGCGGCTGCGGGTGGGCACCCTACTTTGTCGAAGGTCACGAGCCCGAGCTGATGCATGAGGCCATGGCCGCGACGTTTGACAGGGCGGTTGAACAAATTAAAACAATCCAGCAGGAGGCCCGCGTCCACGGCAACTTCGAGCGTCCACGCTGGCCCATGATCGTGCTTGTGTCACCCAAGGGCTGGACGGGACCGAAGGTGGTCGATGGTTTGCAGATTGAAGGCACCTTTCGTGCGCACCAGGTGCCGCTCCATCCCGCCGCCCACCCCGAACACCTCACGCAGTTGGAAGAGTGGCTGAAGAGCTATCGGCCGGAGGAACTCTTTGATTCGCAGGGCCGTTTGAAACCGGAACTGGCCGAACTCGCACCCAAAGGCACACGGCGCATGGGCGCCAATCCCCATGCCAATGGCGGGGTGCTGCTCCGCGACCTACGGATGCCGGATTTCCGCGACTACGCCGTCGACGTGCCGTCGCCGGGGGTGCTCGGCATCGGTGACACGCATGTGCTTGGGCCTTTCCTGCGCGAGGTGACAACGCTGAACAGCGAGCAGCGGAATTTCAGGGTCTTTGGTCCCGACGAGACGCTCTCAAACGGTTTGAAGGCCCTCTTTGAAGTGACCAATCGCCAATGGGACGCCGCGACCCTGCCGAACGACGAATGGCTCGCGCCCACCGGACGTGTGCTGGACTCGATGCTCAGCGAGCACCAATGCGAAGGGTGGCTGGAAGGCTATCTGCTGACCGGGCGGCACGGACTCTTCAACTGCTATGAGGCGTTCATCCACATCATCGATTCGATGTTCAACCAGCACGCCAAGTGGCTGAAGGTCACGTCGCACCTGCCGTGGCGGCGGAAGATCGCCTCGCTCAATTATCTACTGGCCTCGCATGTCTGGCGCCAGGATCACAACGGCTTCACACACCAGGACCCCGGTTTCATCGACCACGTCGTGAACAAGAAGGCCGATGTCGTGCGCGTGTACCTGCCGCCGGATGCCAACTGCCTCCTGTCGGTGATGGACCACTGCCTGCGCAGCCGCCAATACGTCAACGTCGTGATCGCGGGCAAACATCCGGCGCCGCAGTGGCTGACGATGGACGCCGCGGTCAAACACTGCACCGAGGGCATCGGCATCTGGCAGTGGGCCAGTAACGATCAAGCCGTCGCGCCCGACGTGGTCATGGCCTGCTGTGGCGACGTGCCCACGCTGGAGACGCTCGCCGCCGTCTCCATCCTGCGCGAGTATCTGCCCGACCTGAAGATCAGAGTAGTCAACGTCGTCGATCTGATGAAGCTGCAGCCGCAGACTGAGCACCCACACGGCTTGAGTGACATGAATTTCGACGAGCTTTTTACCAAGGACAAACCAGTCATCTTCGCCTACCATGCCTATCCATGGTTGATTCACCGGCTGACCTACCGCCGCACCAACCATGATAACATCCACGTCCGCGGCTATAAGGAAGAGGGCACCATCACGACGCCCTTCGACATGACGGTGCTGAACGACCTGGACCGCTTCCACCTCGTGATGGACACCATCGACCGGCTGCCGCAGACCGGCGACAAGGGCATCTACCTGAAACAGCAGCTCAAGGACAAGCTCATCGAACATAGGCAGTACATCAACAAGCATGGACAGGACATGCCGGAGATTCGCGACTGGAAGTGGAGCAACCTTAAATGAATGCGCAAACACTGATCGACACCGCGAGGACGCTGCTCGCCGGTGACAAGGGCCTGCTCGCGATGGATGAAAGTAATCCAACCTGCAACACACGATTTGCCAGGGTGGGGATTCCCCAGACCGAGGAGGCCCGCCGCGCCTATCGAGAGTTGATTGTGTCTACGCCCGGTCTTGGTGAGTCCATTCGTGGCGCGATCCTCTACGACGAGACGATCCGTCAGCAAAAGAGCGATGGCACGTCGTTTCTTGACGTCCTCACCCATGGAGGGATTATCCCCGGCATTAAAGTCGATCAAGGCACGAAGGAGATGGCGGGGTTTCCCGGAGAGAAAATAAACGAAGGTCTGGATGGATTGCGCGACCGCCTCAAGGAATATGTTCACATGGGCGCCCGTTTTGCCAAGTGGCGCGCGGTCATCACCATAGGTGATGGGATTCCCAGCCGGGGCTGCATCGAGGCCAACGCGCAGGTGTTGGCCCGCTATGCCGCGTTATGCCAAGAAGCTGGACTGGTCCCCATCGTCGAGCCGGAAGTGCTCATGGACGGCGCGCATACTCTGAAGCGGTGCGGCGAGGTCACGGAGGACGTCCTGCGAACAGTGTTCACCCAGCTGTACGCCCAACGGGTGACGCTGGAGGGGATGATCCTGAAGCCCAATATGGTGCTTCCGGGATCGACCTGCCCCACGCAAGCCGCGGCGGACGAGGTGGCCGGCGCCACGGTGCGGTGTCTCTTGCGAGCCGTCCCCGCTGCCGTTCCGGGGATTGCGTTCTTATCGGGCGGTCAATCCGGTGAGTTGGCCTCGGCCCGTTTGAATGCCATGAATGTGCAATTTAAGTCACGATTGCCTTGGGCGTTGGCCTTTTCGTTTGCGCGCGCCATCCAGCAACCGGCGTTGGAAATCTGGGCGGGGCAAGAGGCCAATGTGCCGGCGGCCCAGCACGCTCTGGTTCACCGAGCCAAGTGCAACAAGGCGGCGCGTCGTGGCGAATACAATGCCGCGATGGAGATGGATGGTAGGGAGTATGCGCCGCGTGCCGGAGCATCTGTCACACGCGCCGTGAGCACCTGATGAAACCGGACATGCGCAAGAAATTCGTCGTCGGGAACTGGAAGATGTATACCACCGCCGCCGAAGCCCGACAGCTGACCAAGGCGATCGTGGATGGCATAGGCATGATGAGCATTGAGGGCCGCGTCTCCGTCGCGATCTGTCCGCCTTTCCCCTATCTCGCCCTGGTTGGGGAGATGCTCAGAGGCAGCCGCGTCGCACTCGGGGCGCAGAACCTCTATCCCGAAAAGGAAGGCGCGTTCACCGGCGAGGTGAGCCCGAGGATGCTCCTCGATCTCAGCTGCACATACGTGATCCTCGGACACAGCGAGCGCCGACACACGCTGGGCGAATCCGATGCGTTCATCAACCACAAGGTACGGGTGGCCCTGGCCGCCGGGCTCGACGTGATCTTCTGCGTCGGCGAGACGCTGGACCAACGTGAGACCGACCAAACCGACGCAGTGCTCGACCGGCAACTCGTCCAGGGATTGGCCGGCCTGTCGGCGGAGACCGTGACCCGCCTGAGTATCGCATATGAACCGGTCTGGGCCATCGGCGGTCACGGACACCACGCCACCCCCCAGCAGGCTCAGGAGACGCATGCCGTCATTCGGCGCCGCTTCGGGCAGATGTTCGGGGAGCCATCGGCTCAGACGCTTGCCATCCTGTACGGCGGTAGCGTCAAGCCGGAAAACGCAGCCGCGCTACTGAGCCGGCACGGCGTGGACGGTGCCCTCATCGGCGGCGCCAGCCTGCATGCCGACCAGTTTCTGGCCATCGTCCGGGCTGAGATCAATGCACCGCAAACCGAAGGAGAATCAGCATGACCACAATCGCGCCACTCACCGCCCGCGCAGCATGGAAGGCCCTCGACGCCTATTACCAGAAAATCCGGGAGTGGCATCTTCGGACACTCTTCGCGGACGATCCAAAGCGCGGGGAGCGCATGACGGCTGAGGCCGTCGGCATCTACTTCGATTATTCGAAGCACCGCATCACCGATGAGACGCTCACGCTCTTGTTGCAATTGGCAGAGGAGTCTGGCCTCCTGGGCCGCATCGATGCCATGTTTCGCGGAGACAAAATCAACATCACGGAGAAGCGATCCGTCCTGCACGTAGCTCTGCGCGTGCCCAAAGGGCACGCCATCCTCGTGGATGGTCAGGACATCGTACCCCTACAAGCCTGGCAGCTGGGGGCCGAAACAAGCTGACGCGCTCATTGTGGCAGACAGAAGTTGGCACAACCCCATACTGGTGAAGGCGACAAAGTGACAGCAGCGAACGAGATGTTGTTATTCTTTGCCGTGAAACGGGTCGTTGCCCTGAACGAACGGGACCCGAGTACGGCAGCCCGTCCCGGGAGCGTCAGACAGGAGACTCTATGATCGTCGTCATCACACTCTCACCGCGGGACTACGACGCGGTGCTGTTCGATCTCGATGGGGTATTGACCAGGACGGCGAGCGTACATGCCTCGGCCTGGAAAAAACTGTTCGATAGTTTTCTCGAGCAGCGCGCCACTCAGGCAGGCGAGTCGTTCGTGCCATTTGATATTGCCACCGACTACCCTCGCTACGTCGACGGCAAGCCGCGTTACGACGGCGTGGCAGCCTTCCTCGAGTCACGCGGGATCGCATTGCCGTTGGGTGCACCCGAAGACGGCCCCGACGTGCAAAGCGTGCGGGCGTTGGGCAATCGAAAAGACCGGTATTTCCTACAGCACCTTGAGCAGCACGGCGTCGAGCCCTATGAGGCGGCAATTGCGCTGGTGCGTACACTACGGGCGCAGGAGATCAAGACCGCCGTCGTGTCTTCCAGCAACAACTGCGCGGCGGTGCTCAAGACAGCCGGGATATCGCAGCTGTTCGACGCGCGAGTGGACGGGGTCGAGATCACCCGTCTGGCGCTCAACGGCAAGCCGGCGCCCGATGCGTTCCTCGAGGCGGCACGGCGCATCGGGGCAGACCCTTCGCGTACCGTTGTCGTGGAAGACGCGATCGCCGGCGTCGAGGCCGGGCGCGCCGGCCGGTTCGAATGCGTCATCGGCGTCGATCGCCGCGGGCAGGCGCAGGCGCTGCGT
>JBBRRK010000240.1:0-5559 GCA_038200765.1 Nitrospirales bacterium | reverse complement strand
TCTCCCTCCGTCACCACTTCATGGTTCGGCACTGCTACCCAAGGTTCTGCGGCGTCTCCGTAGAATCCGGCTGCGCAAGTGCTCCGACGGTTGGCTCTGTGCTGGCGTTGCTCTTGCGCTGAAAGTCGTCCAACGCTGCCTTAATGGCATCCTCGGCCAAGACGGAACAATGGATCTTGACCGGAGGCAGGTTGAGTTCCTGGACGATATCCGTATTCTTGATGGCGGCTGCCTCCTTGATGGTCCTGCCCTTCAGCCATTCGGTTGCCAAGCTGGAGCTCGCAATGGCAGACCCGCAGCCGAACGTTTTGAACTTTGCATCGACGATCGTGCCGTTCTGCACTTTGATCTGGAGCTTCATCACGTCGCCGCATTCAGGAGCCCCGACCATGCCGGTACCGACGTCCGGATCCGCTTTCGGAAAGCTGCCCATATTCCGGGGGTGGCTGAAATGGTCCACTACTTTGTCACTATAGGCCATTGTTACTCCTCCGTTTCTTGGTTTGCGGGGTTCCTCGTCCGGTAACGACCGCTGTTCGCTTGGCAGATCCACCCTTCAAGTCTGCTTCCCTCTTGGAATAGAGAAGCGGGCATTCTTGAGTGCCTCGATCCGTCCATCACCTAATGCCAAAGCACTCGTCCGCCGACCCTGGCCATGGTTTCTATTGCTCCAAGCCCAATCCGGAGCAACACCTCTTCATCAGCAAGCGCCAAGAGCTGATCGAATGGGATGCTACCGTCACCTGACCGATCGTCGCCGTTTAGTACCTCTACAACGAAGTCAGGGCCTTGATTGGCTGAATGCTCCAGAATATTGTCCGATTTCTTTTTCATGTAGGGCTCCTGCGAGGCGTCGTACCGCGTAACGATGCTCTTTGCCATGTGACAAACCGAAATGAGAGCCCTTCACGGCTGATGGTTTTGTTGACCATTGTCTTTACTCGCAGGACTCCATCGAAGAATCGCATCGTCCTTGGATCCCGTAGAGGTTCAGAAGGACCCCACATACACCACCAGTCCTGCGTAGCCCGACTCCGAAAAGCTCCCCTTCTGACACCCCAGAAGGCGCACAACGCAGTCCCATTGAGTTGCCGTTTTCTATACTGGGGATATACGGTCAGCCCAGGCCTAGTTCCATAGCAAAGCAATTTTCCAGCCACAGGTGGCTAGAACAAAATCTTGTGATTATTCAAAATGTTCTATCGATGGAGGGTGCTGTGAAGGAAGGCTTGCCGCGTCAAATTGAAACTCGAAGAGCGTAATTATTAATTATATTAAACAATTCAGCATGTTGTAATTTGTCAAAATGAATCTACGAATATCATTATGACACTACCTTGCGATGTAGCCTATCGCGCTTGATTCTTCTCAAGAGTGTCGAGCGGCTTATCCCGAGAATCCGGCAAGTCTCCTGATAATTCCAATTGGTGCGACCCAAGGTTTCCTCAATCATTTTGCGCTCCACGACTATCAAGACGGGCTCACGACCTGTTCGGTCCATCTCAGTGTCTTCAAGATTTCGACTCGTCACCAGCATATCCTGAGGTAAATGCTCAAGACGGATCGTATGATCCAAGCACCGGATAAAGCAATGTTCGAGGATGTTTTGCAGTTCTCTGACATTGCCGGGGTACGCGTAAGATTCCAAGAACTTCAGCGTGGGACCATCGATTCCCCGTATATTTTTCTCTGTTGTCCTATTGAATATGTTCATGAAATATTCGACGAGGGGGAGAATATCATCGCGTCGCTCACGCAGCGGTGGAACCTTAATTGGAAAAACCCGAAGGCGATAATAGAGATCCTCACGGAACCCCCCATTTCGCACTAACTCGCCAAGGTCTTTGTTGGAGGCGGCGATCACGCGCACGTTCAGCTTGATCGTCTTGGCGCTCCCGACACGCTCCAGTTCCTCCTCCTGCAGCACCCGGAGGAGCTTCACCTGATTCGTCGGACTGATTTCGGCGATCTCGTCCAGGAAGATGGTTCCCTGATTGGCCAATTCGAACCGGCCAAGACGATCTGCAATCGCTCCGGTAAACGCCCCTTTGACATGGCCGAACAGCTCGCTCTCCAGCACGCCTTCCGCAAGGGCCGCACAGTTCAAGGCCACGAACGGTTTGTCGTGTCGCGGGCTGAGACGGTGAATTTCTTTCGCAATCAATTCCTTGCCGGTTCCGCTTTCCCCCTCAATGAGAACGGTGGCCTTCGAGTTGGCAACTTGTGGAAGGAGATCGATGATCTCATGTAGGGTCTTACTCTTCGCAATGAGAAGACTCTGGCGGGCTGGATGTCGTTCACGTTCCAGCTTGTCCTTCAGCTCCTTGATCTGTGAGACGTCTCGAAACGTCTCGACCACTCCAACAAGTTCACCATGTTCATCCCAGAGGAGATCGGTATTCATCATGACGGGAATGAGTCGGCCGTCTTTGTTCTTGATGACCGTCTCGTAATTGCTGACTTTCTCACGATTCCGAATCGCCCGTTCGAGCACGCAGTCATACGTCGAGCAGATTTCGCTTTTCACGATCAAATTGCAGCTGAAGGGATTGCCGAGGAGGGCATCTTCCGTACAGCCCAACAGTTCACGCATCGCTCGATTCATGTATCGAATGCGCATGTCCAGCCCGATGGTGACCACTCCATCGCTGATGCAGTCGAGCAACACGGCTTCTTTACAGCGCTTCCCTTGAGCGACCTCGGTCATGCTATTATCCCTCGTAAGCTCGATGGAGCAGGCTCATTCTACTCCCCCGCGTTATTGACTCGTCAAGCAGTGTACTCAGTGAAGCCTGGATTATTCCCACCCTCTACTCTGAAGGTTCCAAGGGTGCTGCGACAAGTCCTAGGCAAATAACTTGTTAAACGCATCTAAGGCCGCGACCTTGTAGCACTCAGCCATCGTGGGAGAATTGAACGAGGTGGTAGAAAAGCAGTCGAATCCGCTGCATAGGCCCAGCGTTGCCTGGTCGATATGAATCGGCTCAATGGCCACGGTACCGATCACGTGCACTCCGAGAAGCCCACAATCTTCACGATGGAGGACCATCTTAAAAAAACCTCTGTTGTTCCTCAGAATCTGACCCCGGTTAATTTCTCGATAGTGCACCAGTGGGCTTCCCCATTCCGGAACATTCGAGAGACCACGATACCACCCGGTGTGAACGCGACACCAAGCATGAACCAGGACCGCTTCAGAAATCAAAGGACTAGAGACGAAGAGTTTCGACATACGCACTGAGCCAAATCGGCAGCAGCCCACTCTCCTTGTTTCAAGCAATAGCACTAGCCTCCCTGTGCTAAATTTGTGCTATAAATCCGCAAAACAGATCGAATTCTTCAGAATCAATCGAATCAGTAGAAACCACTTAAGCCATTGCTTGCAAAGATAAAACGGGGAAACCTCCTTGATGCCCTTGTCACCGCCGCGTGTAACGCCAAGGAGTGGATATCCGCTCATTCATTGAAGTGTTGAGCTGCTCAATAGGAAGCCTCCGGCCCTCCGGGGGCTTCCTTTGCTGTGCTCATGACATGGACCTAGCCTTCTTCCCACCTGAGTCTCACGCGAGGCACAATGGGTGTCGTTGCGTGCGCCACCCACACGCATTGTCAGCACGAAGAGAGGGGCTGCTATGCCCATCACGACAGTGGGGATCGATGGGGCGAAGCCTGTGTGTCAGGTGGACGGGGTGGATGCGCGAGGGCGCGCGGTGCTCAGCCGACGCGTCAAGCGCGATCAGTGGGTACACACCGTGGCGGGTCTGCCGCCCTGCGTGATCGGGATGGAGGCGTGCGGGAGTGCGCAGCACGGGGGACGGGCGTTCGAACCGCTTGGGCCTACGGTCAAGCTGATGCACCCGAAGTAGGTCACGCCCTAGGTCAAGACGAACAAGAAGGATCGTCGCGATGCGGACGCGCTCGGCGACGCGGTGCGTCGGCCCACCATGCGCGGTGTCTCGATCAAGACGGTGGAACAAGCCGACCTGCAGGCTGTGCACCGCACGCGCTCGCTCGTCGTGAAACATCGGACCGCGGTCATCACTCAGATTCGGGGGTTGTTGGCGGAGGATGGTTGGGTGACTGGACACTCCCCGGAGACGGTCCGGCCCGCCCTCGTCCGGTTTCTGGATGACGCGGCGTCGGGATTGACCGCCTTTGTCCGGGAGACCTTCGCCGAGTTGTACGCGCCACTGACGGCGCTCGACGCGCGCATCGAGCGGGTGACGCACCGGGTCGAGTGCCTGTTCCGGGCACACCCGGTCTGCTAGACACTGGCGGCGGGGCCGGGGAGTGGTCCGATGACGGCCACGGCGCTGGTGGCGACCGTCGGTCGGCCCCAGGCGTTTCACCACGGCCGGCACCTGGCGGCCTGGTTGGGGCTGGTGTCTCGGCAATATTCCAGTGGGGGCAAGGAACGGTTCGGTGGGATTTCGAAACGCGGCAGTCGGTCTGTGCAGACGCGGATGATTCATGGGGCGCGCGCGGTCGTGCAGCGGGCCGAGCGGCGGACCGATACCCAGGGACGGTGGCTGTGCGCACTCACACACCGCACAGGCACCACTGTGGCTGCGGTGGCCTGAGCCACCCAAAATGCCCGAGTGATCTGGGCCTTGTTGGCCCATGATGCGGCGTATCGACCACCCGCCTCGGTGCAGGAAGGGCCGCGACGGTCTTTAGGAGGAGAGGAGACGCGAGCCGGATCACACCAGGAGGATTCACACCACGGAGTGCCGCGCGGACGATCCGTGATGACACCAGAGGGACACCCAGCGCGTGCAGACCCTGGACACATTGTCGGCCCCGACGAGGCCGTTGTGCTCATGAGGAGCACGCGCGCGTATGGCATCAAGGCCCGGACACATCTGTGGTCCACCGAGAGGCCGGATAGATACACGCAGCCCTGTGTGTACCTGGTGCATCGCGCGACACGCCGTCGTTGCAGCGAAGGCTGGGTCCATATATCATTTTGTGCTCAAAATCTTCACAAACGACCGAATTGGGTAGAAGCAATGGAATCAATAGACAGCCAGCAAGCTTATGATTTTCAAAGATAAACAGGGAAACCTTTGCAACATCGAGCGGTTCGAATCATTGTTCTTCTGCCACGCTTAATCAGCGGGCCATGGGGCAGAATCATCCCAGGGGCCCAGGTTGCCCCTCCGCGGGTCAGGCCGCATTCGTTAATATTTCAAGAACATCTGCTATTCGGGCCTTCTTCTGTGCTTGTCATGTGCGCCTGAAGAAGGCACTCACCATGTGGCCCGGTGCGCACGAGAGGATCCTGTTGGTGAGTATGAGGAGGGGAGTCTCTTCCCTATCGCTCTTCTGCATCGCGACCTAGTGTAGTGAGTCATGCTGTTCTTGTCTTATCCAAGGCAAGCCTGGCCCGGTGCACTTTCGCCAGGATGTCCTGTGTGGTTTTGGTCCACACGAACGGTTAATGCTACTCCCTTTGTGCGGTTCATCCCCGCGCTCGCGGGGAACACCGTGCGGCTGTGGCCCCTGAGGAGATAGCAGACGGTTCATCCCCGCGCTCGCGGGGAACACGAGTCGGCTGTG
>JBBRRK010000239.1:0-5565 GCA_038200765.1 Nitrospirales bacterium | reverse complement strand
GGTATCTCGGGTTTATCAACGAATGTGATGTCATGACCGTGCTTGGATAGAGGAGCACAAACATTGGAGAGGGAGCGCTTGAAGCATGAACCGCTCAATACTCTTGTGATGGGTTACATAAACAGGTAGAGAGCCGAGGCGACAGAGCATCGAGCTGAGCTAACCGTCGCTCCCTCCGCGATGACGCCAGGCGCCGGAGAAGTCGCTCTTGCGAGCCGGAGGACTCCATGACATATTGGTACAGGAAAACGCGCAACCGCTTGGACGTTGCACGGTCATGAACCAGCGAACGTCGCTACCTAATCCCGCCAACCTTGCCTTCGTCGAGGATATGCACGTAGCATTCTTGCGGGATCCTACATCGGTTTCGCCGACGTGGAGAGACTACTTTGAGGAATTGGGGCGCGAAGGCGCCGCACAGGCGACTCTGCGACGAGGCCCCTCCTTCTTACCAACACCCCTCTTCGACTCCGGACGAGGTCGTCCCGGTCATGCCGAGGCAGTGACCAATCCGCTCGCACGAGACCCCATTGCCGGACAGCAAGATCGCGTCACCCAACTCGTCCACGCGTATCTGGTCCGAGGCCATCTGGCCGCCGCCATTGATCCCTTGGAGAGGGCGCGTCCGGTTCCTCCCGAGCTGGATCCGGCATGGTACGGCTTCGCGGAGACCGAACTGGACCAGCGATTCTCTACACACGGGATTCCCGAGACGGGCTTTCTTAGCTTGCGGGAAATCCTCGATCGTTTGCAGGCCACCTACTGCCGTTCGATCGGCGCAGAGTTCATGCATATCGACGACACGGAGCAGCGGGCGTGGTTGCGAGACCGGATGGAGCGGACACAGAACCGTCTCCATCTCACGCGGGACGAGCAGCTCCGTATCCTCACGCGACTGACCGACGCCGTCATCTTTGAAGAGTTTATCCAGTTGAAATATCCCGGCGCCAAGAGTTTCTCGCTCGAGGGGGCGGAAAGCGTGATCCCGCTGTTGGACCTGGCCATTGAGACGGCTGGCGCCCACGAGCTGGACGAAATCGTGTTGGCCATGGCGCACCGAGGACGGCTCAACGTCCTGGCAAATATTGTCGGGAAGCGACCGCGAGAGATCTTCCATGAATTCGAAGATGCCGCGGATTCTTTCCCTGAAGGGTGTGGTGACGTGAAGTATCATCTGGGTCACAGTGTGGACTGGATCACAGCGTCAGGGTGGAGGGTGCACCTGTCCCTCTGTTTCAACCCGAGCCATTTGGAATTCGTGAATCCGGTGGCGCTCGGACGCCTGCGAGCAAAGCAGGACCGAGCCGGTGATCAGGGCCGCGCGCGCAGCATGGCTCTTCTCATCCATGGGGACGCGTCGTTCGCCGGCGAAGGCATTGTGCAGGAGTCGCTTAACCTGAGCCGACTCGAGGGCTACTGCACCGGCGGGACGCTTCATGTGATTATCAATAACCAGATCGGCTTCACGACCCTGCCGCAAGAGGCGCGATCATCCCTCAATGCGACGGACGTAGCCAAGATGCTCCAGATCCCGATTTTCCACGTCAACGGGGAAGATCCCGAAGCCGTCGCCCAAGTCGTGCGGCTCGCCATGGACTTCCGGAGAACGTTTCGAAGTGACGTCGTCGTCGACATGTACTGTTTTCGTCGACGAGGTCACACTGAAGGGGACGAGCCAGGCTTCACGCAGCCGATGATGTACAAGCTGATTGAGAACCGCCGACCGCTCCGCGAGTATTACCTGGAACATCTCTTGCGGCTGGGCGAGGTGAATCGTGAGGAGGCGGACCGGATTGCGGTGGCGTGCCGACAGAAGCTCGATCGGGATCTCATTGAGGCGCGGAACCCGGCGTACATTCCTCTGCAAGAGCATCCGACTGGGATCTGGAAGGGATATTATGGTGGACTCGGTGGCGACCGGGAGGACGTCGGAACCGGGGTCGAGCATAGCCGGCTCACGACGCTGATCGAGGCGCTCACGCGCCTGCCCGAGCAGTTTCATCCTCACCCCAGGATGGCCCAATGGCTGGGGCGACGACGAGAAATGGCAGGTGGTGCACACCTCATCGACTGGTCCACCGCAGAAGCGCTGGCCTTCGCCACGCTTGCGGCGGAGGGCCACCGAGTCCGTTTATCAGGTCAGGACACGCGTCGCGGAACCTTCAGTCAGCGGCACACGGTCTTGCACGAGATTGAGAGCGGGCGGATGCTCATCCCCCTTCAGCAGATCGCGCCGGATCAGGCGCTGGTGGAGATTTACAACAGCCCCCTTTCTGAGGCCGGGGTGCTCGGCTTCGAATACGGGTACAGCCTGGACTGCCCCGACGGGCTGATCCTCTGGGAGGCACAATTCGGGGACTTTATCAATGCCGCCCAGGTCATCATCGACCAGTTCATGGTGAGCGCCGAAGAGAAGTGGCGCCGGCTGAGCGGGCTGGTGCTCCTCCTTCCCCATGGATTCGAAGGACAGGGACCGGAGCACTCAAGCGCTCGTCTCGAGCGTTTCCTGGAGCTGGCCGTCAACGACAACATTCAGGTTGTGACCCCCACGACGCCTGCCCAGTATTTCCACGTGCTCAGGCGTCAGGTGCTTCGCCGATGGCGAAAACCGCTGATTGTGATGACACCGAAGAGCATACTTCGCCACGCGCAAGCGGTGTCCACACTTGAGGACCTTGAGCAAGGTTGCTTCCGGCGAATCCTGCTTGATCGGATAACCGTGCCGGAGCAAGTCGGATGCGTGTTGCTCTGCACGGGGAAGATTTACTACGATCTTGTGAAGAGTCGGGAGGAACTCAAGCGGGACAATGTTGCGATCGTGAGACTCGAACAGCTCTATCCTCTGGAGGACGAGGAACTGCGTGCCGCCTTGGCATCGTATCCGGCGAAGGCGCGAGTGGTCTGGGTCCAGGAAGAGCCCGCCAATATGGGGTCCTGGCGATATCTTCTTGCCCGATTCGGCAATAGACTCCTGGGCACGTGGTCCTTCTCGGCGGTCTGTCGACCGGCGTCGGCTAGCCCCGCCACCGGGTGGCATGCGCTCCATCAGATCGAGCAGACGACACTCCTCAAGGCGGCATTCGATGTCCACTGAACTCAAAGTTCCGACGATCGGAGAGTCGATCACGGAGGTCCAGATCATCGACTGGCTCAAATCGCCAGGTGAGGCCGTTCACCAAGATGAACCCATCGTGTCGATCGAGACCGAGAAGGCGGTGCTCGACTTGCCCGCTCCCATATCGGGGGTTCTTGTCAGGATTCTCAAGAAGAATGGCGAAACGGCCATCATTGGCGAGGTGATCGCATACCTCGAAGAGACAACGGCTCCGAAAGAACCGGCAGCATTCGCTTCTCCCGGCGCGACCCCCGCGAGCAAATCGACGCCACCACCCTTGTCTGGCCCTATGCCCGACACGACGCTGGCGAGGCCAACTGGGCCTGGACCTGCCCAGACGATCGAGACGGCACCCGAAGAGAAAGCTGTTCCACCCAAACCCACTCCACATGTGGGAATCAGCGAACGGGACGAAGAATCCGTTCCCATGAGCCTTCTCCGGCGACGCGTAGCCGAGCGGCTCGTGCAGGCCCAGCAGGCGGCGGCGTTGCTGACGACCTTCAACGAGATTGATATGACGGCGGTGATGGCCCTGAGGCAAACCCATCAGGAGGCCTTCCAGCAACGCCACGGGGTGAAGCTGGGCCTCATGACCTTTTTCGTCAGAGCGAACATTGAGGCCCTCAAGCTGATTCCAGAACTCAACGCCGAGATCCGCGGTACCGACATTGTTTACCGCCGCTACTACGATATCGGGATCGCCATTGGGAGCGGACGGGGCTTGGTCGTGCCGGTATTGCAAAACGCTGAGCATTTGGGCTTTGCCGAGATCGAGACCGCCATCGCCGATTTTGCCAGGCGAGCGCAGGCGAATCAGCTTACTTTGGAGGAGCTACAGGGTGGCACCTTCACGATCTCGAACGGTGGGGTCTATGGCTCGCTGCTTTCTACCCCGATCGTCAATCCCCCGCAGAGCGGCATTCTCGGGCTCCATGCGATTCAAGACCGACCGGTCGCTCATAACGGGCAGGTGGTGATCCGACCCATGATGTACGTCGCACTCACCTATGATCACCGGATCGTAGACGGCCGCGAAGCGGTGACGTTCCTCAAACACATCAAGGCGTGCATTGAAGATCCCGCCCGGATATTCCTGGAGATTTAAGGGACGGTTTTGTCGCAAACAGGAACGGGAGACGAACAAGAAGGTGTCGACCACCCTCGCTAGGCGGCGAGCGCCTAGAACATGTGGGCGAACGATGGCTCATGTCCCACTCGTGTTCTCATGTGCCCTTTCTTGAGCATGGCCATCACGTCACTACCTGCTCACGTTCGTTGGGCCGCATACAAGTTCTTGAACCCCACCCTCGGGCGCGTCAATTTCTTGATGCGTCGAGGGTCTTGTTCAATGCTGTTATTCAGGTATTTGCACTGACGAATGGTGATGCGGGTGTGAGGCTCGCGAGTGACCTGTTTTAACCCTGCGGGATTGGCTCCATGGTGATCCATGTTCACGAGACTCAATTGGCCATGGCTCTTAAGGGCCGTCTTCAAAACGCGTACGGCGGCCTTTCGATCGCGTGTGGCCGTGAAGAGCAAGTCGATAGTCTGTCCTTGTTGATCGACCGCTCGGTAATAGTCTGTCCATTGGCCGTTCACTTTGATATCGGGTTCATCCATTCTCCCACGACCACCGACGTGCGCCTTCTTTCCCCTGAAGGCTGCGTCCAGTTGTGGGGCATAATGAATGACCCACCGATTGATGGTCCTGTGATCGACGGAGAACCCCCGTTCGGCTATCCGTGCTTCACTGTCTCGATACCTGAGCGAGTAGGCCAGATACCACCGTACACTTTGGAGGATCATATCCTGTTGAACATGCCGGCCCTTGAAGGATATTGTGGCCATGGGAGTCTCTCTTGAAATGGGCTGATGGTACCACGTCACGCTCTTTGCGACAGAACCCGATCGGGCGGGTCAGCGTGTTGTTGGCCGCCCACGCCGACGCCGCGCGCTATGTCGAAGTTGGTGCGGCGGGGCATCTTAAGAAACGAACGTTTCGCGGTGGCGGTATTGGTCTATGGGCGCAAGCGGACAGGTCCCTTCATGATCCGGTGGGACGCGCTATTTCCCTCGCTCTTCAAGCTGCGCCAACGCGGCCTCACCTGTTCGCCGGTTGCCTGGAGCGCCGCACACCTCACCGCTTTGTTTGTGAAATACATGCTGAGGGAACTCGCCGGCGTCTATGGTCCGAAAGCCCTGCCGGTCGCGACACGCCGAAAGATTCTGCGCGCGGCTCGTTCGAACGGCATCCGCCTCACGAGAAAAGTGACGCGCCTCAAGCCCTCCGACGAGACCCACGGTCCCTAGCCCGCATTATTCATGAACGCTTCTCCTGCAATCGTCGATCCGCTGCTATGACAGGCCTTCGGCAGGCGGGCTCACCCCTCGGACCCTCGACGTACTGCACGAGTACGCCTCGGGGCCTTACGGCTTCGCGCGCCGGTCTC
>JBBRRK010000238.1:0-5571 GCA_038200765.1 Nitrospirales bacterium | reverse complement strand
CCACCTGGGCCTTGAAAGTGGCCCCGTGATGGCGTCTCGTTCTCTTCATCGCCTCGCTCCTCTAGTTTGCCACCCGCTGGTGGCGTTGGTGAAGCAAGGCTACCACTTATCACACTGTCCGAATTTCCGGGGCCCCCTCTGTTTGTCTACATGGTTTCGGAATGTTCCGTGCTCATGCATCGATCTATCGCTATTCGACTAGCTGAGTCCGTCAATGGTCTAGGAAATGCTGGCGATGTTCTCGACAGCCTCACCGGGAAATGGCTGGAGCGAGTAGAAGGTTCCTGGTTTCGTGCCACAGCGCTGCTCAAAGGAGTTGCTACTGAAGTATGGTCTCCCGAGAAATACAAGTTGGCGCATATCCGCTTGCATGATGTGATTCGGGCGAAAGGTACTCTTGACCCTTGGGAAGGCGCAGCGCTTCTCTTTCACGCGTTCGTTGGACAAGACCGTGGAAGGCTTTCTCACACAGCAATGCGGCTTCAAACCATCGACAATCGTGACGCTAGACATGAAGTTGAGCGCAAGCTCCTGTGGCTCCCCCTTGTCAAACTCGAAGCTGGACAGTCCATCACCGATGATGCGATGGCAAACGTGATTCTTCGTCAGCTCCAATTTCGAGCGGCTTCGACGCTGGATTCAGATACCCTTCCACAAATCTGCGAACGCTGGGCAGAGGACAGCGAACGAATTCCCAAACCTGAAGTTAAGCCCATAATGTCGGCAGTGATGTGGTCCTCTATTGGCTTTTCACAAAGCCTGAAAGCTCCGCTCAAGCCTCGCCTTCAGGCTATCGCTGGCATTGGGGCACTTCCGGGGGAATTGCAAAATTTTAACGCTGATAGGACTCGGGAACTTCTAGGAGGGACGGATGTGGCAGCGGCTGGCATACCGGAGATTGGAACGACAACCCAGATGATGTTTCTTTTTGCGATCAGGAACATTCGTGACCTAGTAAGCCTGGAAGAACTATTACGCTGGTTAGATGGCGTAGCAGAAAATATTCAGCAACAGTTCGATGCGATGCTAGAGTGGTCGATTGTACAAAGTTTAGGTGCATTCATACAGGAGCGTGGGCTGCCAAACCCGAGGAAACCCATGACTGGGAGCCTTGGGTAGCACTTTTTGAACGCATAGACGAGTACGCTAAGCGAGTGGCTTCACCTCGATTTGGCAGGGAAGCAGCTAAAGCCAGAGCAATCATTCTCACCGAGTATCTCGGACGGAGTGAGGATGCTTTGACCGTGCTGAATCAGGCTGAAGCGGACTTCGGGCCTTCGACTGTGCTACTCGAACATCGAGCCAATGTCCTCTTTCATAGGCAAGATGACGAGACGGTTCTAAAGATCTGGCACCAACTGATTTCCGATCCAGTTAGCAAGGCTGCACTCGATCCGTTCGCGTACCGACGAGCAGGCGTTAGCGCTGCTCGTCTCAAGCAGTGGGGCAATGCGGAGCGAATCTTTCTTGCAGCCGCCGACTCCATTGCCCCTGGGTCCTTCGACCTCACTAAATTTGGGCTGAAGGTGGATGCAGCACTCGTCGTATCGCTCGGGGGCAACCAGCCTAACGCGGCAAGAATATTGGTTGAGGCTGTCCTAATGTTACCTTCCGAAGCAGCTGATGAAGGTGATACGCGATGGGACGCCGTGCAGCGAATGACCGTTGAGGTCTGCAGAATCATCAGGAAGGCCTATTGGAAGCAGGATGGGGAGGAGTCACGGATTCGGCCAGGGGATGCAAGCTCCCCCATCCTGAAAGCTCCCAAAGTTGAACCAGGGCAAGCGGCCCGCAACGAAATGACCAGGGCTCAAGTGCTACTTCTTGCGACTACACTAGGAGTAGGTCCGTCCTCCATTACCCATGAACTCGAAACCTTGGCCGGTTCTAGGTATCTCCTTGTTCGATGGTTCGCGTCACAAGCACGCCTTGCATTATCCTACGCTGGTGGTGCTGAGGCCGGCTTTATTCGGGCATTGGTGGATTTTGAGACAGCAACGGCTGACCTTTCGATTAGGCAAGAAAGCCTAAATCCACTGGAGCCCGACACAGGACCAGCACCGAATCTGACGGTCTTACCTGAACGGTGGTTTGGTCTGTTGGTTGCAGGCATCGTCTGCAGTGGTCCTAACCTGACTATCCACCTAGAGGGATGGCTAGAAGAAAGCAGGAAAGAACTCGGAGACGATGCTGTGTTAACGAACGCCGTACGGTTGGTTCTCGAAGGGGCTTCACGCCCAGAGGAATTTCTTGAGGCGACCGTTCAGAACACAGCAAACCCAGGAACAGTACGTTGCGGAGCCGCGGCGAAGCTACTGTTGAATATGCCGGTTGCCAGTAAGACACTGCAGCTAGAGGCATTTCTTACCTCCGTGATTGTGAGTGATGTGAGTGTCGCACGCCAAGAACTCTTCAACCTCCATGTTGCAAGACGCTTCGCAGGTTCCTGGCATGCACAAGCAGAGAATCGCTTCCAGTTTTCCTCTCCTCGCACATCTGTCCCTGCATTGCTCCGCGCAGTTGATGATGTTGAGATCGGGACTGGCACATTGAGGAACCTGCTTCAGGCAGCTGCGAATGCACTCGGTCAGCCCCTCGGCAGCTTCATGGAACACGTCCTCTAGCTTGATCTTGCCCTTCATGCTCGGATGAGATCAGCCAGGGACTGTGATGAGAGACCGGCGGGACGAGCGAGAGGACCAAACGAGGGCCGTTCAATTCTTAATGCTTCTCTTCGGAGGAGTGGCCAAGGCTGCCCTTTACTGCGCACATCGAACGATATACATGCTCCCTCCAAGCTTGCTCGTTCTCTCTTCAGGGATGGGGGATGATTGATCTTCGACTGCGCGCGTCCAACGAGGGGAGTCCGCGACCGCGCGCTGCACGAGCACAGCAGCCCGTCTAGCCTGCCCTCTCCTGCTTTGCTGCTATTTGACGATCACCTCAACGCGGCGGTTCTTTGCACGCCCATCTGCCGTGTTGTTGCTGGCGATTGGGTTGCTGTCCCCGTAGCCTGCGGCCGATAAATTGGTGCTCACGCCGCCGTCCCGCAGTGCTCGAGCCGCACTATAAGCACGAGCGTCCGAAAGCTCCTTGTTGGAGGGGAACTTCTTTTGTAACGCGCCCGCGATGGCCACATTGTCGGTGTATCCCGCCACATGCACCTGCTTGTCCGGGAAATATTTGAGGACACCGCCCACACGCTTCAACGCATCGGTTCCGTCGGCCTTCAGCTGTTCCTGCCCTGAATCAAACCGCAGGCTAGAGGCCAGATTGATCGTGAGTGCATCACCGAATTGATTGACCGACACCGTGCCCTTGGAGATTTCTGGTTGCAGCGCTTTGAGGAGGTCCTTCTCGGCCTTGGCCAGACCGCCCTTGCTCTGATTCATTTGTCCTTCCAGATCGGTCACGCGGCTGTTGAGTACGCCGTTCTGTCTCTGTGCTGCGGCCAATTCATCGGCCAACCGTTGACGTTCTTTTTCGAGAGCCGCAAGACGGGCAGCATTGTCGTCCGTCGCCTTTGATGCATTGTCGGCATTGCACCGGACGTCGGACCAGGCCAGCCACCCGTGGCTGGGATTACAAATGGGGCTCTTATCCCAGCTTGCGCAGCCTGTCAGAGCAACGATACTTGTTGCGAGGATGGCGGTTTTGCATGTGTGCATAATGACGTTCCCCTTCTGGATCGCGCGGGTCATCTATCCCGTGAGTCTTCCCACTCCCGCCTCGTGGGAATTCTCGTCGTAACGGAGGCCCTTCACAGCGCGGGTGTTATTTCATCCCTCTCATGTTGGTGACTCTCTATAGTGGAGAAGTGCGAGGAAAGCGTCTGTGATTTGTGATGTGCGGAATAGGAGAGCCGGCGCGTCACAGACGCGCCGGCCTGGATCGGAAGGAATTTATCTCAGGCGCTATTTGCCCGTGGCGGCGTCCTTGAGCTTCATCCCTTCGTTCTTCATTTCCCCCGCGTTTTTCATGGCATCCTGCGCCTTCATATCTTTGGCGCTGTGTTTTGTCTCACCGCCCTCTTTCTTCACGTTCTCGGCTTGGCCTTTCACGGTTTCAGCCTTCTTTTTCATGGCGTCCATGTCAACGGCCCATGCTGGCGTTGTGAGACCGATCAGGAATTCCGGCAAAGCGACCCACGCCATGCTCGTTTTAATCGCCTGTCTCCTTTTTGTTGAAACCACAGGGCGCTGCATGAGCATGTGATCAGTCGTGAAGCAATACGGCAGGTGTCCGACGTTCCTCTTCCGTCCCGCTGCGGCTGTTCAAAGGTGTGTGACCGGTGAGCTAGGAGGAAGCAGCGAACATGTCGCGGCCTCCTCCGGTGCTTCGTGTTGTTACTGGGTGACCCGCACTTCCACGCGGCGGTTTTTCGCGCGTCCGGCCTCAGTTGTATTCGGCGCCCTGGGCTCGGTGTCCGCATAGCCATGCGTGGTGATGGCGCTCAGGCCGCCTTCTTCCAGCGCCGTGGCCGCATGGGCCGCGCGGGCTTCTGACAGCTCCATATTCGTCGGGAACTTCTTCTTCAATGCACGTCGGATGGGCTGGTTGTCTGTATGGCCGTCAACCGCCACTTTATACTCTTGATAGTCTTTTAAGATCATGCCCACTTGCTTGAGTGCGTCGGCGCCGGCCGGTTTGAGCTGGTCCTCCCCAGACCCAAAGAGATAGCCGGACGCGAGGTTGATCAGCAGGCGGTCGTTATTCAAATGGATCGTGATATCACCCTTATCGATCTCAGGACGGAGCGCTCGAATCAATCCGCGCTCTGCCTCTTGTAACTTCGCCATTTGGGCCGACAAGTCGCTCCGAAGGCCGGCCAGCTCCTTGTCGCGCTCAGCGCGTTGGGCCTCCAGATCAGCCTGCCGCTGCCTGGCAGCGGCGAGTTCGGCGGCGAGTTTGTCCTTATCGGCGCCGCTGGTTTGTGCCGCGGCAAGCTGTCGTTCGAGTTCGGAGACCCGCGTCTTGGACTCATCCAGGGTGCTCTGTGCCGCGGCCAGCTGGCTGGCCAGCTTGGCCGATTCGCCGGCCCCGGCCCGCAGGGAGGCCAACTCCCGATCGCGGTCGGCGAGCTGTCGTTCCAGATCGCTCACGCGGTTGCTGAGCGTGCCGTTCTGTTTCTGTGCTGCGGCTAGCTCGGCAGCTATATCCTTCGGTGCTTCGGGGGGATTGCAACGAGTGTCAGACCAAGCCTCCCATCCGTGACTTTTGTCACAAATGGGGCTTTTGTCCCAACTCGCACAACCTGCCATCGCGACCACGCTGGTCGCGAGGATGGCGGTTTTGAATATCTGCATGATGTTCTCCTCCTTCTTGATTGCGCGGGTCATCCTGTATGTGAGTCTCCCTACTCCCGCATTCGTGGGAAGTCTCGGTGCCACGGTGGCGCTTAGTGGCGACTTTTCAGCGCGTCGCGGATCTCCTGTCAAGCCCAAATAGAAATGTCCTCTTCCTCCCAAAGTAGAAATGTCCGGTTTTATGTTCCGGCCGCCGCCGCGTGGCTTGTGCGTTCTGGCCGCAGGCGCTTGCGCCACGGATGGTCCGGCCTCGGCGCGACCGGGC
>JBBRRK010000237.1:0-5601 GCA_038200765.1 Nitrospirales bacterium | reverse complement strand
TGCAGAGAGAGTTACCCTTGTGAGCCCACCAACGGGGATTGCGGCATCCGGTTCCCGGGAAAAAGAGCGCCAGGAGCCCAAGGCGAGGCGTGCAGCCCTGTGAACAGAGACCTACGGAATTTCTATCTCTGGATTTGGGTTTGATGGCTCCGCTTGATGTTCATCACGATCTTCTGGTAAACAGCTACGCTGGCTCCCGCGACGATATTGATCAGCTACGCCACATTCGACGTTCATGAACCAGGGCATCGTTTGCCTTGGTTTCTGTCGAGGAGGGCTCCGTGGCACGTTTCACGCCAAATTTGAGAGAAAGAGTCCGCTCTCTCGTCCGACGGGGCAATGGCCTGGATGAGATCGCGATCGACGACCTTGCGACCTCGAGAAAACTTCAGTCCTGGGAAGCGGTCCAAATTCCCGAACGTCTTCGATTTTCCTCGCGCCTCGCCATCGGGCTGGTGCTGTTGTTTCTATTCATCATTGCCTTCGTTCCATGGACCCAAACAATTACTGTCAGCGGGCAGCTCTCCGCATATACGCCCTACGAACGTCCGCAAGATATCGAAGCCCAGATCACCGGGCGGGTCAAGAAATGGCATGTTTTTGAGGGGGTGCGCGTCAAGCAAGGCGATCTCATTCTCGAATTGGATGATACCGATCCGAACTTTATGTCTCCGGACCTCCTGTCGTTTCTGGACCAACGCCGCAAGGCATTGGACCAGAGTCGCAAATCGGCCGTCTCTCGCGCAGACCAATTAGATAAACGGATCAAGGAGATGCAGAACCTCGTCAAATCCGCAGTCCCGTCAGCTCAGGCTCGCGTGATCGAATCAGAAAATAAAGTCCGGGAAGCCTACCAGAAGGTCGAAGCGGCCAAGATCGCCGTTGCGACAGCCGAGTTGAATATGGATAGGCATAAACAGATGGCGGAGCAGGGCCTCATCTCGCAGCGCGAACTCGAGTTGGCCATCCAATCGGCGTTGGCGACCAAAGCCGACCTGACCGGAGCACAGGCCAGCCTCAAGGGTGCAGAGCAGGCCATGAAGGCCCTCAGCTTCGGCCGCGATCAGGTCAGTGCCGAAGTTCTGCAACGGTTGCTTGATGCCGAAGCGACCCGTGACGCTTCTGTCAGCGAAGCGGCGAAAGCTGCCGATCAGCTTGCCGATGTCTCATTGCGGATATCCAACGCAGAACAACGTCGGCTCGCCGGCCGCATTCTCGCTCCGACCGATGGCACAGTCGTGAAGATGGCTCAAACCGGGGTCGGCGAAACCGTCCGTCCGGGAGACAAACTCGTGAAGATTTCTCCGGTGAGTGCCGACAAAGCCATCGAAATGACGGCTGACGGAGTCGACGCACCGCTCCTCAATGTAGGACGGAAAGTCCGCATTTTATTTTATGGGATTCCGGCCATTCCCCTCCCGGCCTGGCCGGAGATCATGGCCGGTACCTATGGTGGAATCATCAAGGTCATCGACCAGGTTGATGACGGTAAGGGAAATTTTCGTTTCTGGGTGGTCCCGGACCCTGATGACCGGACCTGGCCCCCCCAGGAACATGTACGCCAGGGAACCAAAACTATGGGGTGGGTCATCTTAAACCGAGTCCCTCTCTGGTATGAACTCTGGCGGCGTTTCAACCTCTTCCCCCCTGATTATCACGAGGGGTTACCAAGCCTCATCGACACGCTCTTGCCGAAAGCAGGGCGGAGTTCGAAGTAGGCGCGGTCAGGCAGGTTTTGCTTCATCGCAGATTGTCCGCAACGACAACCTGTCTTCGCCGTGCGTACGGGTCTTACCCTTAGCGGGTGCGCGCCCATCTGATGAAAGGAGTGAGTCCTATGAATTTCAGCCACTATTTCCGAGGCGTCCTGCTCCTGGCATTGATCTGGTGTCCCCTCCTTGCCTTCGCGGGAGAAGCGACACATTCAAAACCGCTCCCGCCTATTCCCTTGAGTGTAGACGAGATTCATGCCTGGATCGATCGCGCTCACCCGCTCCTCATAGGAGCCGGTACTGAGAAAACGATGGCACGCGGGAAAATGCTCAAGGCACTAGGCGCCTTTGAGCCATCTCTCGTCAACGATACGGAGCTTGAGCGATTCATCTCGAGTTCGAACCCAAATGCAGGCACGCAGACTGCGGGCTTCAACGACACGTTTTTCGAAGCCCGCCATCCCTGGGGATTTCGCTACAGCGCAGGGGTGCGGCAGGCGATCGGTGATGCAAAGATTCCCGATCTCTCTTTCGGCGGCAACCGTCAAGTTCTCCTTGGAGCCCTCTTCCCATTACTCAGAGGCTTCATGATGAATCCTGAAAATGCCGAACTTCAGCGATCCGAGTTAGCCGACCCACGCGCAGAGGTGCAAATTTCTCAAACGAGACAGGACCTGTTTCTGGCTGCTGCTACACAGTTCTGGGATTGGGTCACCGCCGTGAAGCTTGCAGAGGTGCAGCGCCGTGCCGTGGGAATTGCCGAGGACCGGCTTAAACAGGTCGAAGGCCGTGCGAAAGCGGGAGCCATCGCGCCGCTTGACGTCGTCGAGGCCAATCAGGAGGTTCAGCGCCGGCGCGAGGTAGCCATCGCCGTCCAGCGGCTAGTGGAGCAAGAACAGCTGAGGCTGTCCATGTTCCTCTGGAACAATAACGCCCCTGTCGCCCCGCCGCTGGAACAAGCCCCGGATTTTCCGCTGCACATGCTGATGCCGGCCCCTGAGACCATACAGGCCCATAAACTCCAAGCCAAGGTCGATCGTCCTGAGATCAAGGAAATCGGCATTGAGGCACAGCTCAATAATATCGACCTGGAGCTGGCAAAAAATAACCTCCTTCCCAGTCTGGATGTAGAGGCAGCTCCGGCCCGCACGCCTGAGAAGTTCGTGTTGGGGCTTGGCTACCGGTTCGGACTGGAGCTTAAAGTCCCGATCTTTCAGCGACGGAGCCGCGGTGAAGTCCTTGAAGCGCAAGGAAAGGCTGATCGATTTGTTCTCACGCAGCTGTTCCGCGAACAACAGGTGCTTGTCGATGTCGACAATGCCCTCTCCGCGATCGAGCGAGCCAGGGAGCGGGTGGTGGCTGCAGCCGAATCTCTCCGTCTGGCCAAGACGCTCGAAGAGGGGGAACGTTTCCGATTTGGCCTTGGGGCAACCAGCGTTCTGTTCGTCAACTTGCGTGAGCGGAATTCGGTCGATTCAGAAAGCCAGGTCATTCGCGCCAAAGCGGATTATCAGAAAGCCCGGGCTTTGTACCAGTGGGCGATCGGAGCCTGGGCGGAGAGGCCACCATTGGCGATCCCAGTCACGTATCGCGCACAAGACTGACGAAGAGGCAGCGCCTGTTTTTTTTCTGCGCGTCTCTGCCTGAAGGCAATACATCTGACCTCAGCGGTAGCTCGTCCTGACTCGGACGAGACGGTGTGACAAGAGGCGAGACCAATCTAAGGAAGAAGGCAGAATTCGTGGAAAGTCATGCCGGTCACCGGCCAAACCTGTTTCAATTGATGCTCGGCTACCTGGGCGTTCTCGTTCGCTTGGAACGGCGGATCCTTGCCCTGATTTTCTCGTATTCGATTGCCATCGGACTCTTCTCGCTTATCGTTCCCCTCACAGTCCAAGAACTCGTCAATACGTTTGCCTTCGCCATTCAGCCCGTCACGGTTGTCACCCTTGCGGGAGTAATGGTGGCCGGACTCCTGTTTGTCGGAGCGTTTCGCGCCTTGCAGTTCTACGCCGTCGAGATCCTGGAACGCCGAATCTTCGCCCGCGTTGCCCTTGGCATGGCTCAACAGTTGCCACATCTGCGATTTCTCGGGTTCCAACCCCGGTATGCCAATTACTTTATGGAGACGGTCTTTATACAACGGGCACTCTCCGTGCTCCTTGTCGACCTGATCAATGTCGTCGTGGGCGGCGCGGTGGGCATGACTATCCTGGTGTTCTATCATCCGTATTTCCTGGTGTATAACGCACTGATCCTCTCAGGATTCACCGTCGTCGTGTTCCTCCTGTCGCATGGGGGGCTCAAGGCCACCATCGACATGTCGCATGCAAAGTATGAGACCCTGCATTGGTTGCAGGAGATCTCCCGCAATCTGCTGCATTTCAAAGCCACAGACAGCCAAGCGCTGTTACTGCGAAGGACCGACGAATTCGTCCATGCCTACCTTGAGACCAGATATATCCGATTCGCCGTTTTGATTCGCCAGTACATTGGATCGGTCGGTTGGCAAGCCATCGCGCACAGCGGTCTCCTCGCCATGGCCGGGTGGTTGCTGTACAGCGGCCAGCTGACGCTCGGACAACTGGTGGCCGCCGAGGTCGTCGTCGGCGGCCTCCTCTTGAGTTTCGACGGCGTCATCAAACGCATGGGCCACATTTTTTACTTCTTCACCGGCTTGAACGAGCTTGATTTTCTTTTTTCACTCGCCAAGGACCAAGCTCCCGCCACGCTCTTCGTTCCGCTGCCTGATCCAACCATGCACGGCATTCGCGTCGTCTGCAAAGACATCTCGGTCAGCCATCCCGAAATGCCGTCGACCCTTGAACATTTTAATCTTGAAGTCATCCCTGGCGAAAAAATCGGCGTCTACGCCGGCACGGCGGCAGCCAAAACGGCCCTTGCACGCGTGTTAGCAGGCCTGGAAGTGCCGACCAGCGGCGTGATTCGTTACAACGGAGTGGATCTTCGCCACCTCAATCTGGATGCTATCAATCGTTGTCGGGGATTCATGTTCGATTCCCAGCTGACCATCTTTGAGGGTACGATCGAGGATAATATCGTGCTGGGGCGATCCTATATTCCCTACAGCGACGTCCAGTGGGCCCTGCGTTTAACGGAACTGGAAGAGGTTGTTGACGCGCTCCCAGAGGGACTGAAGACCAACATTCAAGCCTCCAGAAAAACTTTTGCCCCGACCCATATTACACGGATCCTGCTCGCACGGGCGATCGTGGGCCGCCCGCAAATTCTCGTCTTTGACGGCATCATCCACAACATCTCACCTGCCATGCGTGAGACCATCTTGCGGCGGCTCTGCTCTAAAGATGAACCCTGGTCGGTGATCTTTGTGTCGAATGATCCAGATCTGACACCACACGTCGACCGACGAATCATTCTCGAGTGAGTGGAGGAACACGGTGGGGCTTACAACTGTTCTTCGATCTTTCCGCCCAAGCGTCTCACAACTGGTCATCAGTCTGCTCATCGTCGGCCTGGGTTGGTTGAGTGGACAAGCCCTGAGCCTGGTCGACCAAGACCTGCGGATCATGTACGCCGAGTACACGCTCGGGGCCACCGACCTTGCCCACATTTCTGCAGACGTCATGCGATACCAGAGCACCATCATCCACGCCCTCGAAGCAGGCAGCCAGAAGGACTTTGAACAGATCACGGAAGCCTTGCCTGCACAGCGGGCGGGCATTCAGCATGCCGTAGACCGGTATGCGGCTGCAGGACTCCGCGTGTCACGGAGCGGACGCAGTGAGCCGGAAGATATCGAGATGGTTCGACATCGTCTCGGCCAGTATTTTTCCGTGGCCAGCGCGACCGTACAACTCTTAACGCAAGAATGGGCGGCCATCTCTCTAACCGAACGGGAGACCATCAG
>JBBRRK010000236.1:0-5632 GCA_038200765.1 Nitrospirales bacterium | reverse complement strand
GTAATGGGGAATCACCGCTTGTTCGGCAACTTCGATTGGAACAATATCGGGTTCTCCTTTGACGGTGTCACCCTTCAATATTCCCAGAAAATGTACGAAGTCTGGGGCGGCTGGATACGTTTAGCCGACGCACAAGCCAACGTCGCGAACTCATCCTGCGGAACAGGCACGACTGGTTGTGCAGGGGGTTCTGGGGTGGTTAACCCCGGCACAGTTGCCGGCGGCACCACCGGGAGTAACAATGCAGATCTCTTCTTTGCCCGGCTGGCCATTAAGCCCATGGCGGGCCTGTCGCTCGAACCTCTCTGGGTATTTCTCGGCAACAATGTATCGGTGACAACGCCGGCTGTCGCCACCACCTACTATGGAACGGCAGCGCATGCTCCTGGGCAACAGCGTCATACGTTGGGGGGGCGCGTCGCGTACCGCCAGGGCATGTTCGATGGAACAGCCGAGTACTATTGGCAGACGGGATCGATGGCCCTTGGGCAGAGCCCGAATCGGCTCCACATCAATGCGCAAGCCATGGCCGTTGAAGGCGGGTTGACTTTTGAGCAACTGCCTTGGATGCCGCGCGTCGGTGTGGAGTTCAACTATGCCTCCGGCGACGGCAGTGCGAATAGTTGTAACGGGCAGACCGGGGCCGGTTGCGGCGGCAATGCCAACACCTTCGAGAATCTCGATCCGACGAACCATATTTTTATGGGCTATGCCGACCGGATGGCCTGGCGGAACATGGTTGGTTACAGCGCGAGTTTGCAGATGAAGCCGAGCCTCGCGCAACAGCTGGATTTCCGGTTCTGGATCTTCCGCAAGGCCAACAACGGTGATTGTTGGTATACCGCCAGCCAGGGCTGCTTCTCCGCCCCGACTACTGCAACCGTCACCAATATCGCGACCAGCAACTCGCTGTACAAGGAAATCGATGGCGTCTATACCATATTCTTCAAGGAGAACAAGGTGGCGTGGCAAACCGGCGTCTCCTATCTGATCGCTGGACAGATGCTTGACCAGTTGGCCGCAGGGAATGCCGCTGGAAACGGGGCTTCAGCGGTGAACTCGATCTGGGCCTATACGCAGGTGCATGTGAATTTCTAGCAGGTCTTCTTCATGCCGGTTCGTCGCGACACCGCCGCGCGGTCTTTGTGAAGTGTATCTCGTTATTCGTGCGCGACTTACAAGAATAGCGTAACGGATCAAATGAGTCATCTTCGCGAGTCGTGCATGCCTTGCTCACAGTTCGTACACGCCGCTTCATTCAATGGAGGGGTGCGTTACGGCTGGTTCACGCGGCTCAGTGGAATGGACTGGACGGCGAGGTCGGGAGGGAGCGCCGGAGCCGTGATCGCAAAGGACCTGAGTGAGCGGAGCCATTCGCCAACGGTAACAGTTCCATCGTCGTCAAGGTCTGCCTTGCCGGTTAATCCGCTCAGAAGACTCTGGCGAACCTGTGACAACGGACTGCGCATAGAGACTTGAATGATCGTTCCAGCCCCAGCGTTGGACGATCCGTCAAGATCGCCGATCCAATTGGGAGCGGCGTGTCGACCTGTACTTTTCTGCGCCGCTGCGCCCGTGGTTAGTGGTGCTTCGATAATGGCGACCACGAGTTTGCCCCCCAGCTTCAGCAGACGGTGTTGGAGAAACCGGAGGGAGATCAATCGGAACGGTGACGATTGTGGGGTGCTGTCATAGGGCATCAGAAATAGTTCACCGGTTTTGGAGTCGGCACGTGCGTGACCGGCGAAGTAGAAGAAGACGACCGAGTCTTTCGTAATCCGCTTGGGAAGCCAGAGGGCGAGGGCTTCTTCAATGTCGCTCTGGGTCGCCAGTTCGTCTTGGAGCAGTAAGATCTGTCCTTCAGGTACATTGAGATAATTGGCAAACAGGGAAACAGTTTCCTTGGTGTCGAACGGGAGTCCGTCTCGCCAGCCAGGCCAGGGGGTTCGGTACTGGCCCAATCCTACGATGACGGCATATCGGTCTGGATCGTGGCCTCCTCCGGCGGTGGTCGAGGCCGGCTGTCTGGCGAACGACGGTGGGGAGGCTGCCGACCCGTCGCCAGGACCCATGGCTGTTATCAGGGTTTGTGTTGCCGGTATGCCGTTTGCCGTTCCAGACGGTGTGACGGTCACGGTGAGTTCCCCACGCGATCCTTTGGCGTTTGCCGGCAGTGTTCCCCATAGGACTGTACTTTTGGTTTCTCCTGGTTGAAGAGCGGCGATCTGTATCGGCGGCGTCAGCGTCCCTACGAAGGCATCGATGAGTGCGGGTGTCCCTGAGAGGGTGATGGCCGTGGTGCCCAGCGTGGCCTTGCCGGTATTCGTCACGTCGATCCTGACACCGATTTTCTCGCCACCTTCCAGCACGAGATTGTTGTTTGCATCCAGTAAGGTTGCCTTGAGGGCGAGCAGGCTTAGTCCAACACCGGGACTCTGCCGACCCACTGTGCCTTCCCCTTGTGTTTTCTCCCGCAACTGCGTCAGGTATCCCATGAATTGGTCGGCGAGATGATCGGCTGCGGTTCGCACGGCGGCATCCAACTGCCCGGTGGCGCATTGGTTATCACTGCCGCCGATTTGGGGCGTCCACAACGCCTCTCGATTCGAATAGACCATCGGCGCTTCCGGGAACCGGCGTCCTTGGACGTCTTGGAAGGTCGCTACGAGATGGACATCGAATTGAGCGAGGTAATTATCGTCGTCCGACCCACTGCGTGATGTTGGTGAGAAGGAGGCACTCGCCAATGTGATGAAGGCCGTGAAGTCGGATATGGGGACGGTGGCCGGTTGTGCCGTTCCCGACGGGTCTCCGACCGACAGTTGAGCCAAGCGGGCTTGTCCAGTTTCGGAGAAGGATTGGACGATCGCATCGCCCAGGCGCCCTTTCCATAACACGTTGGCACAGACTGTTTGTTCCACGATGGCTGAGCGGACGGACTCATCGAAGACCAGCTTGACCGATAGCGGGATGACCGGCTCCTGTTCGGGGGGATGCATGAACCGCGGCGCCTGTAGATGGTTGCAGGCGACCAGCAGCGCGAGCCCCGTTGCCAGTATGAGGTTTGACATAGCTGATACGAGACGCCTAGACATGGGCGCTACGGTACCCGATGCCGTACTTGGGCGCAATGAGGATGTGCCCATAGACCTCCCATTCGGGATCTTGCATCGTACCGATGAATCGCGGAACCGCGGCGTGTAAGACCTCCCTCTTGACTATAGGATTAGCAGGGGCAAGCACTCTCTCGGATAGCCAATGCAGAAGACGACGAGCTAGGCATATTAACCGTGAGGTCTGCCATGGTGATCTGTCGGTTCTGGACGGTGGCCCTGCTTCTCCACGCTCTTTTTTTTGCTGGGTGCAGTCAACATCCAATTGCCCGCATGGATAGCTATCTGGGCCTCCCTACGCAGGGAGCCACCGCGATCATGCCGGCCCCTGTCGACAAGGCCTCTGGTCTGTTTGACGTTGGACTCCTGGTGATCAACGATATCTCTGCTCAAGACTCGGCGCCGGCTTTGTCCGACAAGGCTCACACCTTTTTGACCGATCAAGTACGACGGCGAGTCCAGACTGCGCTACCGATTCGTATTGTGACGGTTCTCACCGGGACCGAGGCGGCGCGCCCTCTTGACTCACAGACGCTGCGTCAGCTCGCGCAAAAACGAGCAGTGCACTACCTCTTGCTGGCGCTGTTTTCCAGTGCGGAATCGGAGGTGCCGACCTATCTGGGACTTGACGGCTCCCCCGAACAGGGAGGTGGGCGGCCCCACATGCCCGGCTTCGAGGCGAATAATTATGCCTTGGCTGAATTGGCGCTGTTGGATGTCGCGACAGGACAAATCGTCGCTCGCGTAGATGGCCGAGCCTGGTCGCAACTGCTACGTCTCCACGTGCCGATCAAGTCGAATGTGTATCCGGTCATTCACCGCTCGCTTCGGACAGCCCCAATTTATCCGCTGGAAGACCAGGCCAAGGATGTCTTGCGTAGTATCGCCGGGGATGAAGCGCTTGAACAGGCGGTCATGCATCTACAAGAATCGTGGGCGCAGCGTAGCGCGTCCTATCCGCAGCAATGATGCCGGCTACAGGAAAGACGATCGACGACGATTGATCCCGAGATCTGAAAAGGGCCCAGAAACCACTGATGGCCATATCAGGACTTATGGACATGGCGTGCGATTGAAGATGAGAAAAGAGAAAAACTCAGAATAATTTGACCGTCGTGGTTCTTGACAAACTAAGTAGGCGCTCCTACCATGGTCCGTCTGCTCTGGCTCTCGGTCTAGCCAGGGCTCTTTTTTTGGGAGCATGTAGGCAATGGGAAATCTCGTGGTGATCGGGGCGCAGTGGGGCGACGAAGGTAAGGGCAAGATCGTGGATATCTTGGCCCGCGACGTTGACGCGGTGGTTCGCTACCAAGGAGGGTCCAACGCGGGGCACACCGTGATTAATGAGCGCGGCACCTTCGTGTTTCACCTCATCCCCTCAGGCATTCTCTATCGTGGGACGCTCTGTGTGATCGGGAATGGGGTCGTCGTGGATCCAGCTTCGTTGATTGAGGAGCTGGACCATCTGCAGACTCAAGGGGTCAAAATCGGAAAGAATTTTGTTGTGAGTCAGCGCGCCCATCTCATTCTGCCCTATCACAAGGCCATCGACAAAGCCTCTGAACAGTCTAAGGGTTCTCGCCGAATTGGCACGACGGGACGGGGGATTGGTCCGTCCTATGCCGATAAGATGTCGCGGGTCGGTATTCGAATGGGAGATCTATTGAACCCAAAGGCGTTTCGAACCAAACTCGAAGAGAACGTGGTTGAGATCAATTGGTTTCTCGAGCAACTGTATAAGCTGGAACGGTTCGATGCCGACAAGGTGTTCCACCAGTATATGGGTTATGCCGATCGGCTGAAGAGCCATATCGTCGATACCGCCATGCTGGTCAATACGATGATCGAGAGACGGAAGACCGTGTTGTTTGAAGGGGCGCAAGGGACACATTTGGATGTGGACTTTGGCACCTATCCCTACGTCACCTCCTCCAGTTCAACCGCCGGCGGCGCCTCAACGGGAACGGGCGTGGGACCCACGAAGATCGACGCGGTGCTCGGGGTCGCCAAAGCCTATACCACGCGTGTCGGCAGCGGGCCGTTCCCCACGGAATTAACTGATGCGGTGGGAGAGGGGCTCCAAACGCGAGGGAAAGAATTCGGATCGACGACGGGGCGTGCGCGCCGCTGCGGCTGGTTCGACGGCGTCATCGTGCGCTATGCCACCAAAGTGAATGGACTTTCGTCATTGGCCGTCACGAAACTGGATGTGCTCGATGGCTGCAAGGAACTCAAGGTCTGCACCGGCTATCGGTATGAGGGAACGCTCTATCGAGACATGCCTGCGGATCTCCAAACGCTGACCGAATGCAAGCCGGTGTACAAGACGTTTAAGGGATGGTCCGGCTCTACCACCGGTGCAACCACGTATAAACAGCTTCCCGCGGAAGCCAAGCGTTATCTCCAGTACCTTGAGGATATCTCCGAGTGTCCCATCGATATGATCTCGACCGGCTCGAAGCGCAGTGAAACCATTATGCTTCGCAATCCGCTCAAGGCCCGTTCCCGTCGTTCGTGAA
>JBBRRK010000235.1:0-5653 GCA_038200765.1 Nitrospirales bacterium | reverse complement strand
GTTCCGTCGGTCGGGCGGAATGCGATCTCGATCTGCTCCGACTCGTAGGTCTCTCGCACCACCGGGATGCCCTTGAGGACGGCGTACAGAGAGGTCAGGCGCTGCTGCCCATCGACGATCAGGAGATGCGGCACCTTCTGATGGCTATTCACGCCGATCTGTTTCGTCTTTTCGCCGACCTGGTTTTCCCAGAAGAGGAAGTAGCCGACCGGGTAGCCCCGGTACATCGAATCGAAGAGGTCGCGCACCTTTGCATTCTTCCACACGAACGGCCGTTGGATGTCGGGTAGGCCGATCTCCCCCATCTCGATGTCATCGATGAGTTTCGAGAGGGAGTACCCGACTTCCTTGAAGAGCGTGGTGGTCATGAGGTGGTGCTCGGCAAGGTGACATCGCCCGACAGGAGGCGTGGCAGCAGCAGGTCGCGTGTTTGGCGGAGGTTGCTGAGTGTGAAGTAAAACTGAGCAATTCGTGCGAGCATCGGCGCGACATTTGTCTCGAAGCGGCGCAGCAGACCGTCCGGAGGTAGCACGAGCGGCATCTCTGAAAGTGAACCATCCCACACCGCGTATGGAATTGTTGCCCCTTGGCTGTGAGCGTTTGCGTATGCGACCGTCGTTTCCGCCGACACAGTTAATGCGGCGAACGCGCTCCATTCCGATTGCGCGGGTCTGAATACGAAGCACGTTGTTCTGGTGGCCCCATCGAACGGCGCGATCGCGACTTTGTGCAAATATGGTCGCATTGCACCGAAGAGAATGTCACCTTTGTCAAACAACTGAAGGCTGCTTTGCGCCGCGTCGATTGACTTGGCTTCAAGGAGAGCAAGACTCTTGGAGGGCAAGCAGTCAATCGGAACATATTTCCGCTCGTCCAGATGAGAGCCAGGCTTGGTTGCCCTGCGGTTGTAGCTAACCAGATCGCCGAGCTTCACCACCCTCCACCCTTTTGGAATATCGCCGAGCGGGGAAGCGATGCGCGGAAGCTTTTCGTGGGCGGGGAAGCGGAAGTGGAGGAACCACTCGCGGTAGAGGGCGCGGGCCGTTGACTCCAAAATGCGGATGCGCCGTCGACTGTTCTCGATCAGCTCGTCGTAGGCCGACAGGATGCCCCCGATTCGGCGTTGAATCAGCGGCGGTGGCCAGCGAACCGGAATTGTATGGATGTGATTCCGGTTCAATGTCGGGTTGGAAGCGCCAGCATCGTAGCGCTCGAAGCCCATGGTCTGAAGAAAATAGTAGGCGAACTTTGGATTGTTGCCGTGAAAGTCTTTAATCCAAAGCGTGGTGTCGTGTGGCCAATAGTCGCCATCTGAGTAGAACACTGTCCCTAGCGAACCCTTGCGACCGACGATCACGCCAGGGCCGCGCACCATGAATTTACTGTGAGTGGATTTTGGGCCGGAAGACGAGAAGACAAGATACGGCCCGGCTTGCTGCTGTTCCCTCGTAATGTCGAAGCCCCTCTGGAATGTCAAAGCTTCCCCCAAAGGAATCGTTTGCCAGCCGTCCGCCGCTATCCTCACGCTTCCAAAATCTCCGCCACGTTTCGGGCAATGGTCTGTTCAAGATCGCGAGCCTGGGCGTTGAGGGTTTCGAGTTCCTCATTGAGCGTCTCAAGCTGTTCCTTGAAATCCTCATCGCTCACGTCTTCGCCCGGTGCCACGCCGACGTAGCGGCCGGGATTGAGTGACCAGCCCTGCGCTTCTATTTCCTTGATGCTAGCGGCCTTGCACAGACCCGGTACGTCTGAAAACTTCAGCTTCTTGCCGAAGACTTCCTTCAGCTTGGCTTCTGCTTCCGCCCCGCCAAGGGTGAAGTCAGGTTCTTCGCCTCGGTAGAGACGAACGACGTTGGCTAAAAATCCAATCTGCCCTTCGGTCCAGTCACGGTGGGCTCGGTCCATTTGTCGATAGATATGCCGTGCGTCCAGAAAGAGAACTTTATCAGCGCGAGGGGTCCGCTGCTTCCCCTTGTCGAGGAACCAGAGTGTGCAGGGCAGCGTGACGGTGTAAAACATGTTTGGCCCGACGGCGACGATGGCATCCACTGCGCGGGCTTCGATGAGCTGCTTGCGGATCTCCATCTCGGAAGAGCGGGCATCGGAGGCGGAGTTCGCCATGACGAATCCCGCACGACCGCTCGCGTTCAATGTCGAATAGAAGAGCTGAATCCAGAGATAGTTGCCGTTGTCTGTGCGTGGCAAACCGAAGGGATAGCGGCGGCCTTTCCCCACCTCGGCTTCCAGCCGTTCCTTATCGACGGCATTCACGTTGAACGGCGGATTGGCCAGGACGAAGTCGAACCGTCCAGTGCTGTTGTGCAAATCGTCGTAGTAGGTGATGGCTTCTTTGATATCCCCTTCGAGGCCGTGCATCGCCAAGTTCATGCGGCAGAGCTTGACGGTATCAGC
The DNA here is from genome assembly GCA_038200765.1 of Nitrospirales bacterium. Classification (GTDB taxonomy): domain Bacteria; phylum Nitrospirota; class Nitrospiria; order Nitrospirales; family Nitrospiraceae; genus Palsa-1315. The sequence goes on along the minus strand of JBBRRK010000235.1, from coordinate 3,241 downwards.
AACCTTCTCCTGCCCATGAATAGCCAATTCTGAGGACGGGTTCTTCTTGTGTTTGGCCACGAAGCGAGCGCTCTGGACGAACATGCCGCCGGAGCCGCAGGCCGGGTCCAGGATGCGACCGTGGTAGGGCTCCAAGACTTCGACCAGCAGACGCACGATGCTGGACGGGGTGTAGAATTCGCCGCCCTTTTGCCCTTCCGTCCTGGCAAATTCGCCGAGGAAGTATTCGTAGATGCGGCCGAAGGCATCGTAGTCGATGGTGGCGGGGATTTCGGAGACGCGCTTGAGGAGTTCTTTCAGGAGCGTGCCGGTGAAGATCTCATACGTTTTGGGCAGCACGCTGGCGAGCTGAGGATTGTGCTTTTCAATGTCCCGCATGGCTTCGTTGATCGCCTTGCCGGCATTGCTTCCCTCTGGCAGATGCAGCAGCTTGTCGAAACGAGCATTGGGCGTGAGATAGAGCACCCCTTCGGCGTGGTAGGCGGCAGGATCGTCCATACGGGAGCCACGGCGAGAGGAGGCTGCGGTCTTTTCCAGCGTCGCTCGCCGTTTGGCGAAGCGAGTGTCGGTGAAGCGCAGGAAGATGAGGCCGAGGACCGGGGTAGAGTATTGCGCAGAGGTCAGGCCGCTATTGGCCCGAAGCTGGTCCGCAGCGGCCCAGAGGCGATTTTCCAATGCATCGGTGGAGATGTCTTTTTCAGAAGGGGCGATCCACTGCATACGGCGATCTCAGCAAAAAGGTTTCCGAAGAGGCAAGAGAATACCCGTTTCCCTTAGAGAAATCACCCCGCCCCTTTTGGGGAAGTTCTGAGTGATGAGTTGTCTGGCCCATTACTGGGGTGTAGGAAAAGAGCTGAGCCCTTTCTGGCTGGTTTATCTGGTTTGTTTCGTTTGTCTGGTTGGCCGGGCCGGAAATTCAACCAGAATAACCAGACTGACCAGACGAGCCAGAGAGACCACATGAACCAGATGAAGAGCTATCTGCGATGGCGGGCGGAGGCTACACGTATTCTGCGCGTAGGTGGCTTAGCGGACGAGAGAGGGAGATTTCAGAGTCAGGGACTGAGGAGGAACGACGGAACTCTTCGGCGGGGCCCCACCCCAAATCAGAACATCGGGGCAGAGGTCGGCCCCATTTGGCCATACGACCGTCCCTGATTCGACTGTAACCTGTCGAAAGGCGACAGCGTCTTGGTGGATGGTCTCGAACATCGGGCCCATCAGCAGATCCGTGATATCGCGCTCGACGATTGACCCATCTGTCAGCGTAAGCCGAAGACGAAATCCTTCCAGCGGCATGACTTCACGAATCCGAAGCAAAGACATAGGCGAGTCTCCTCGTATTACTCAAGCGGGGCGAGGCAATTCACCCCGCGCCACGGCCAAGGTGTCGATTTCGATCAAGACTTCATCCTCTCCATAAGACCGCATGAAAGTATGGCGGATCATGATCGTTGTAATACATCCGGAAATTGATACCGAAGAAGCGGCAGAGTTCAGGCATTCCTCACCTCTCCGAGACATTCATTGCTGCCAAAGGATACCCCTTTCTCCGCGAGAAAACACCCCGCCCCTTTAGGAAAGTTCTGAGTGATGAGTTCTGGGTTTTGAGTGTCTGGCCTGCTATGAGATATGGGAAAAGGGCTGGGTGAGTCTTTCTCGTCTGTGGGGGAGAAGGGAACGGGGAAGTTGGTCTGGTCTGTCTCGTTTAGCTTGGATAACAGACAGACTCCATGAACCAGATGAACAGGCGCGACATACAGTGGCTTGTCAGGAGTAGAATCCTGCCTCTGGCAGCACCTTCACCAGGGAGACCTCAGCGATGCTCGTGACGCCGGAGGCCAATCGTCGGAACCGGCGCCAAGCGCTCATTGTTGCGGCCTTGGTGGCCTGGGCAACGGGCTTGTTAGGCTGGGTCTTCCCTGCCCTGTGGCTACTGCTGGGGCTGAGTCCCTTCGCCTATTGGTGGGTCCGGCGACGGTATCTCCGACGGAAGGCGGTGCTGCACCAGCCGTTTCCAGACCGTTGGGAGGAGATCCTCCGTGAGCAGGTGGCCTTCTTCCAAGCGCTCGACGAGGTGCAGAAGGTCCGGTTCCGGCAACTGGTGCAGATCTTTCTCGACGAGGTACGGATTACAGGCATTCGCACGACGGTCGATGCGACGACACGGGTGCTGGTGGCGGCGAGTGCGGCGATCCCGATCTTCGGGTTCCACGATTGGGAATATCGCCGGCTCCGTGAGGTGCTGATTTATCCGGACGCGTTCGACGACGCCTACCAAAGCACGGGCCGGTCTGATGAACATATTCTGGGCATGGTGGGGCTGAATCATTTGAGCGGGGTGATGATTCTCTCCAAGCCGGCGCTCCTGGCAGGATTCGCTGATGAATCGGGTCACCACAATGTGGGGGTCCATGAGTTTGCGCACCTGTTTGAGAAGGAAGCCGGCGAATATGGGCTCCCGCCCGAGGTGCCCTGGAGGGTGGTCCGGCAATGGGTGGGATATGTGGCCCGGGAACTGGCTCGCCCACCTCAACATCGTGATCATATCAATCCCTATGCCTACACAAACGAACATGAATTCTTTGCGGTGCTGGCGGAGTATTTCTTCACGTCGCCCGAACTCTTGAAACTTCGGGACCCGACCCTGTACGCGCTGCTGCGAAAACTCTTTCACCAGGACACGGAGTCGCTGTTCTCCTCGATGCCAGGGCGTGGCCAGGGTGTCGGTCGCAACGAGCTCTGTCCCTGTGGCAGCGGCAAGCTCTACAAGCACTGCTGTCGTGCGGTGGACGCGACGAACGGATAGCCAGCGAGGAGCCACCGCGCCTATACGCTGACGAGAGGAGGCACAAGCAGAAACGTGAACGGTGAACGATGAAGGCTCGGACGTCCCACCACTGACCCATTCGAGACCAACGGGGCACGCCACACTTTCGGCACGCGGCTGAAAAACTCGACAGGAAGAACCGGACAGATCATGTGTGCCATACACCGGACCCGGTCGCGTGCCATGGACAACCGTTCCCCTCGCCTCTGTAATCCCAAAATGATAATGTCCGCTTTCACCAAAGTAGAAATGTCCTCTTCGTTGCGAGAGTGTCGGCCCTCACAAGGAGGGCCAGATGGTCAGAGAGGACAGGGTCATCATGAGTGTGAAGGAACTCAGGCGGGTGCATGTGATTCGCCAGACGATGGAGAAGAAGCTGACGCAGGTGAAGGCGGGCACCCTACTGGGACT
>JBBRRK010000234.1:0-5678 GCA_038200765.1 Nitrospirales bacterium | reverse complement strand
ATATTCGGGATATTGGCTGTGCGGGCTTCTGCTGAAACATCCGACAGCGAGGTTAAATCCTGGAGAACAATACTGCCGTTCGTCGTACCCGTAGGGAATAAAGTCGATGATCGTGTGGGCTTCCTGGGAATGCTTGAGGAGATGAGTCATCGCCCGGTCGATTTCTGCGTCGCCTCGACGGCTTTTTTTGTAAGTACAGAAGCCGGCATCCCCAACCCCGGTCAACACCAGCCCATGCTTGATGTGTGAAACCTGCTGCTCATGTTGACTCAACCATGTGATGGATCCGATGGTGCCCGGTATAAACAGGAACCGATAGGAGTAGTGTCGTGGTTGCGAGGCGAGCCACTCCGCCAAGAATGTAGCGACGGCGATCCCTGATAAATTGTCGTTGCATAGCGAGGGGTGGCAGACATGAGCCGAGATGAGCACTTCATCCTGTATCTGTCCCGGCAGACAGTATTCTCCGTATGTCAGATACCCCTCAGTCAATGATGCGTCGATGCAGACGTCGTATTCCTCGTCCTGAAGTTGATTAAACTGGTTGTGGCTGAGGCAAAATCCCCAGCTTTCTTTATAATACGACGTGCGATAGGGAATCCAATCAGGGCGGTCCGGGATAGTGAAAAGGTGTTGTTTCAGTTCCGCCAGCGCTAGCCGCTGCCTCACCGGCCGGCTATAGCTCACAACGTGCAGGTTCGATTTTCGAAAATCGACGAGCCTCTCGCCTCGCAGATTCTTGATATAGGCGTCCCGAATATTCCATTCCAGCGGTACCGTCCAGTCGAAAACCTTCATTCCGCTCGGCACTTCATTGATGGTCAAAGGAATCCGTTTCTGGATCAACCGGAGAGTCTCCCGCACGCCGTTTCCGGTAATGCTCCGGCAGATAGGGAAAAGTTCTGCCATCCAGCGATGCATCTCTTCACCAATCTGTAACGAATCCACTCCGCTCTCCGTGCCGGGCCAACTCACGACTGATTCCTTTCAGGCACAAAGTCGGGGTACTGCTGATCCCGTTCGGAGATGATGCGATTGCCCAGCGGCCACGAGATTCCAAACAGGGAGTCGTTCCACCGCACGCCCCTGGCACTCCCGCCTTCGTGTCGATGCGACATCTGATAGAACACCTCGGTGTTGTCCGCAAGGGTTTGAAATCCGTGAGCCATACCTTCCGGTATATACAACATCTGCCGGCTGTCGGCTGTCAAAACCATGCCGAGGTGCTTCGTATAAGTGAGGGAGGTGGGGCGCAAGTCAATGATCACGTCGAAAATGGCCCCCGTTGTACACCGAACCAGCTTCGCTTCCTGATGGGGAGTCGCCTGAAAGTGCATGCCGCGCAATGTCCCCTTCGTTCTGTTGAATGAGAGGCTGCATTGAACGAGTCTCGGATCCAGCCCCTGCGCCGCAAATTCTTCGGCACACCACGTTCGTGCAAAGAAACCGCGAACATCTTCCTTTATTTCCAGATCGATGAGAAAGGCGCCCTTGAGAGCGGTCTCCTGGAAGATCACGGATTGACCTTGACCTCGGGAATCGGCACGACAAACTGGCCGCCCCACTCCCGTATAAAGGCCATCTGTTGCATGACCTCCTCTTGGATATTCCATGGGAGGATGAGCAGATAATCCGGACGTGTCTCACGAACCTTTTCCGGTGCGTAGATCGGGATGTGCACCCCTGGAAGGAAACGACCCTGCTTATGAGGGCTGCGGTCCACGGTGTAGTCGATCAGATCCGTTCGCACGCCGCAATAATTGAGCAGCGTATTGCCCTTTGCCGGAGCGCCATAGCCGACAACCCGCTTCCCTTCCTGCCTTGCAGAAATCAGGAAGGACAGGAGTTTTCTCTTGGTCGCCTCGACCTGCGGATTAAACGATAGATAGTGATTCAGCTGGCTAAAACCGGCGCCCTCTTCACGCGATTTCAGTTCCCGTGCTCGGGCTCCGATGGGCTTCGACGCATTCTGGGTGTGGCAGACATAGATTCGGAGCGACCCCCCGTGCGTCGGCAGTTCTTCCACGTCAAACACCCTCATCCCGTGACGGGCAAACACCTGCTCCACGGCGAGAAATGAAAAATAGGAAAAATGTTCATGGTAGATCGTATCGAATTGCTTCTGCTCCATGAGCTGAAGCAGGTGGGGAAACTCCATGGTGATCAGTCCGGTCGGCTTCAACAGGACCTTGAGCCCTTTGACAAAATCATTCAAGTCCGGGACGTGAGCCAGCACGTTGTTCCCGATGATCAGATCAGTATCCCATCCTTCAGCAATCAGATTGAGCGCCGTCTTCTCTCCGAAGAAAGCGACTTTCGTATTGATCCCCTTCTTCTTCGCCGCTTCCGCCACATTCGCTGCAGGCTCGACCCCAAGCACAGGAATCCCACGCGCAACGAAATTCTGCAGCAGGTATCCGTCATTACTGGCAATCTCAACAACTTTGGAATTGCGATCCAATCGGAAGCGATCAGCGATCATGTCGACATAGGCCTTCGCATGGGCCAACCACGAATCCGAAAAAGATGAGAAATACGCATAGTCTGAAAAAATATCGTGTGGAGTAGAAAACTGCTCCAATTGGACAAGTAAACACTTGGCACATACGTATACGTGCAAGGGGTAGAATGGCTCCATGCAATTGAGCTGCTCCGGCTTGATATAGGAGTTCGCCAACGGTGACATGCCGAGATCGACGAACGTATGTTCTAGCCTCGTCTCGCATGACCGGCATTGTGATTGCCCCATGTAGATGTCCCCTTTCTTCATCATCAATTCCACATCAAGGCATTCTATCCCTCTCAATCGCTGTGGCGAACGAGGGCCGTTGCTACCGGTTGGCCCGATCCGTCCACTGGAGAGAGTCGGTCAACTGCCCTTTCTCCCGTAAACGTTTCAACGCCACCAGTCGCATGAACTCGCCGGTCCGGTAATCAGGGTCTCGAAATTTCATCGCCAGGAGACCATCCCGAAGATCCACCACGGCATTCTGGAGATCTACCGCAGGAAGAAATCCCTGTCCTAATTTTGTAAATTTTTCAAAGTTCACTCGATACGAGCGCTTGTCTGGCTGGGCGTCCTTATTGATCGACACCTCCACGTTCGGAACCAGCTTGGCCACTGCTGCCGCCAAATCCTTCACCTGATAGTTCCAGGTTTCGCTCCCCACGTTCACTATCAAACACGTTCCCCCGTCTCGATGATCCCGCTGCACAGCCCAATCGATCGCCCGCGCCATGTCTTTCACATGAATGAGCGGACGCCAGGGAGTGCCATCGCTCAAGATGTTGATGCGCTTGGACACCAACGCGCCGGCCACAAAATCATTCAGCACAAGATCCAGTCGCAAACGATCACTCATCCCGCAGGCCGTTGCGAATCGAAGACATGTTACTGTAAACGCCTCAGATGCAAACGACGCGAGGTCTCGTTCTGTATTGACCTTCGATTTGGCATACGCCGTTAAGGGATTGAGCGCGTCCTCTTCTCGCCGAGGACCTCCTTCCGAAAAACCGTAGACACTGCAGCTCGACGCAAAAATAAACTTCTTGATTCCAGCCCGCTTTGCTTTCTGAGCGAGATCGACACTCGCCCCATGATTGATTGCCAGCGTCACATCTTCATAGAGCGCACCCATCGGATCGTTGGAAATGGCACAGAGATGTACAATGCCATCGACTCCTCGCAGGATCTCATCAGGCACCTGCCGAATATCCCCGAAGTATTGAACGTCAGCCCGACTTTCAGGAAACCGCTCCGCGCCCGTTAGGCAATGAGCAAAGTAGCCCATGTCATACCCGATGAGTGTTGCCCCGGGATGAGACTCCCGCAAACGGCGCAGCACCAGAGGGCCGACATAACCCATATTTCCCGTGATGAGGATCTTCATGCTTGCTCCCTCAGTTCAAGATGGATTGAATACGCTCGCACACATGATCTGCGAACGGAAGGCTGCATGTAAAGGCCGGAGAAACGGCGTTCAATACATGCATCGAATGACGGTCGCCCTCTAGAACAAAATCCATTTCGAGCTTGCGCTTCTTAATATCGACAAGCTGCGCTCTGATTCCAGGTGTTCCCCAGTGCTGGTAATGCTCGGGCCTCACCCCTTCTACCAACTCACCGGCTAGTGAAACCATCTTCGACTTTGAATACTTTGCCATTTCCTTTAGCGCAAGCATCCTAAAATCAAAGTTGGAATTGGCCAACAAACCCACCCCCCGCAACGCCACTTCCAGAAATTCGTTCCAGCGAAAGTTCGCCATCCCACCATATTGCTCGCGCCAGAACCCAGGAATGGCGGTCGGTCCGATTTTGGCTTTCCCGCTTGCGGTCACCGTGAAGTGAACGCCCAAGAACGGATTCTTCAAATCCGGCACAGGGTAGATGTTCGTGCGGATCGAGCCTGACGGCTCATTAGAATAGAGATACAGCCCTTTGAAGGGAAGAATACGATAATGTTCGGAGAATCCATAGTCCCGAGCGATACGGTCGGCATAGAGCCCAGCTGCATTCACGATATACCCTACCTCGTGCGTACCTTGAGTCGTCTTGACCTGCCCTTTGGATGATCCGAGGTATCGGACACCGCAATGGAGCTGCACGCCCTCAGCGACTGCGTCCTTCTTCATGGCCTGCATCACCAGAGAAGGATCGACGGTCGAGGTCGCCGGGGAAAACAATGCCCGTTCGCAGGTCCTGACCCGTGGCTCAATGGCTTTGGCATCTTTCTCCGAGATATCTTCGAGGGGTATCCCGTTCGCGTGCCCCCTTTTCAAAAGTTCATCCAGTCCTGCATGATCGGCCCGATCTCGGGCGACGACCAACTTCCCGCATTTATTCAGCGGAATCTTTTTCTCCTCACAATACTCAGTCAGCAGACGATTGCCACGCCAGGTAAACTTAGCCTTAAGACTATCCGGCGAGTAGTAGAATCCTGCGTGCAACACACCGCTGTTCCGTCCACTGGCATGGAGCCCACAATCGGCTTCTTTTTCAAGTAGATGCACCGATACGTCGGGGAATGTACACCGGAGCTTCCGCGCGATATTCAATCCGATCACACCGCCGCCGATGACGAGAAAGTCTGATCGCACGTCGTCCTACCACATCTTCCAAGGCGCCTTACCGGATTGCCACAGACCCTCCAAATATTCTTTTTCCTTCAATGTATCCATGCAGGACCAGAATCCATAATGTTTGAACCCGACCATCTCGCCGGCATGGGCCAAACGCTCGACAGGGTCACGTTCCCAGATGGTGTGATCGCCGTCAATATAATCGAGTGCCTTAGCGCTCAGGACAAAAAACCCTCCGTTAATCCACCCTTCTCCTGATTCCGGCTTTTCGAAAAACTCAGTCACACGATCACCGTCGAACCCGATGCGACCAAATCGTGCGGGGGAACGGACTGAAGTCATTGTGGCAAGCTTGCCGTGAGAATGATGAAACTCCAGCAATTTACCGATGTCCAGATCAGCCACCCCATCTCCGTATGTCAACATGAATGTCTCATCAGTCTCGAGCCATTTCCTCAGACGTTTGACGCGCCCTCCGGTTTGGGTAGTGAATCCGGTGTCAGCCAAATGCACCGTCCACTTGGGCTGGTTTCCATCATGAATAGTTGTCTTCCCCGTCGACAGATCGACTGACAGATCGTTGTTGATGGCGAAAAAAT
>JBBRRK010000233.1:0-5751 GCA_038200765.1 Nitrospirales bacterium | reverse complement strand
TGCGGGTCTACTGTGAGTATAGCGCGAGCCTTGGGGTGAAGAGAGAGCGGTAAATCCGACTCAGCAGCCCTTGAACTTCTGTGTCAGGCACTGTTGCGTGAGCCGCTTGGCTTCTGCAATCTGCTCGGGAGTCATGTGCCGTGCGACATCGTCTCGATTTTCTTCCGCTTGTTTCTGCTCGACATCCGTCATGTGTGCTGCTGCGAGGCTCACCCACATATATGCCCGCACATCGTCCTGGGACCCGCCCAGTCCAGCATAATACAGTTCCGCGAGATTGTTCTGCGCAAGCGCGTGACCCTGTTCCGCGGCTTTCTCGTACCACTGCCGCGCTTGCGAATAATCCTGCTGCACCCCCTGACCTCTGGCATACAGTTCTCCGAGATTGTTCTGCGCCTCCACATTCCCTTGGGCTGCAAGCGATTGAAAAGTTTTCAACGCAGTCGCATAGTCACCGCGTTTATTTGCAGCAGTCGCATCTTCGAGTGGCCCCGCCCATACCGTACCAACAGTCAGCAGGAGCCCAATACCTACAGAAAGGACCATTCGTGTCATTGAGAATTCCTCCTGAGAGATCGTCTGAACTGTTGGAGTGTGCTCCCGTTTGAGGAGAAGTTCAAGGATGCCTGGATAGGCTTCGCGGCAGTTTGTGGGGGGGATGGCATGGGCTGGTCGCTACGGATGATTGCGAATGGTGTCTGCGTGGCTACTGCGAGCGGGGCGCAGGTGGTGCGGGAAAAATGGGAATTCGACGGACCCTACTGGCAGCCCTTGAACTGCCGTGTCTGACATTGACTCGTCAGTCGTTTGGCTTCTGAAATCTGCGCGGAAGTCATGCCACCTGCGATCTCGTCTCGATTTGCTGCCGATACGTCTTTTTGCGGGTCTTTCGTCGAAAGGGATGCTGCGACGTTGTACCACATGAATGCACGCACAGAGTCCTGCTTCACGCCATGTCCGAATTCATAGAGCCCTCCAAGGTTGTTCTGTGCACCCGCGTGCCCCTGCGTTGCGGCTTGCTCATACCAGTGCCTTGCCGTCGCAAAATCCTGAGGGACGCCATTCTCGAAGTCATACAGGACCCCTAGGTTATATTGCGCATCTGCGTCTCCTTGAGCAGCGGCTTTCTCGAACCACTCACGCGCCTTCGTGTAATCCCTCGGCACACCCCGCCCGTAGTAATAGAGCAACCCGAGGTTGGTCTGCGCTTCTGCTACACCCTGGGTTGCCTGTGTTTGAAGGTCTGCTGTCGAGGTGTCGCTTGGAGGGGAAGTATGTGCCTGCCCAGAGGGGAGAACGAGTGTAGCCAGGAGAATTATGACGATTAGGGCGCGCATGGTGGCGCAGTATGGTGCGGAGCGCAGAGAGCGTCAAGGCGAAAGATGAGCACTGCTGCACAGGCACTCAACAGGGAAACCGCGACGTTGCTGTAGAGTTCGTCTGAGTCGTGCCTTGCCCTACCAGTAGAGTGCCCTGCTCGCGGAGGCACGATTATTACTGAGTTCCCAGCTCATGACTTATATCATGGAATGTCGAATTGCCAGTGTCCGCATCGTCCTGGAAGTGTGAGCCCCGCATTGAGGTGATCAAGAAACTCCCGGCGGGAAACCTCCTCTGCGCCGAGCGCGATCACATGGGGCGAGGATTGCTGGCAGTCGATGATGTGGAATCCCCAGACATGCAACTGACGTGCAAGAAATACCAAACCAACCTTTGAGGCGTCGGGCACACGGGTGAACATCGACTCCGCGAAAAAGGCTCCGCCTAGCGCCACGCCGTAGAGCCCGCCAACCAATTGTCCTTCTTGCCACGTTTCAACAGAATGCGCATAGCCTTGTTCATGAAGTGTCGTGTAGGCATCGAGCATCTCTGCCGTGATCCACGTGCCGCCGTCTGGATATTGCGGTCTGGGCCCTGCGCAATGCTGCATGACGTCGCGAAAACAGGTGTCGAGCGTGAGGTTGAAAATGCCAGGACGAAGGCTTCGTTTCAGGCTGCGTGAGATGTGAAGCTTGGAGGGGAAGAGGACGGTTCTGGGATCGGGCGACCACCACAAGATCGGCTGGTCATCGTCGTACCAGGGAAAGATGCCGTGACGGTAGGCTTCGAGCAATCGCTCGGGGCGCAGGTCACCGCCGACGGCAAGCAGTCCTTCTGGCGATGCCAAGTCAACGGGTGGGAAGCGCAGATCGGACGGGTTTGCGCTGAGCCTGAACAGGGCCGTCACCCCTTCGTGGTATCTGCCTGGGCCAAGATTGGTTGGAAGATGGGGTCTGCATCTAGGACCGCCTTCAACGATTCTGCCCCGATGAAGAAGTTCCAGATGTCCGGCGTTTGCCCGGGGATTTCATCAAACCATCGTTTGGCTTCTGTCAGTCGCTCCAAGAGGGCGCGATTGTCCCGGTCAGGAGTGAACAGCAAGCTGTAGGCCTTGGTGTACTCGGCCATGAATTTATCGAGCGGCAGATCGGCGAGCCTGAGCGCGTCGTCGGCATCTTGATAGGCAGTTCGAATATCTGTGTCGTCAAGGATTCGGTTCCAGGCCACTTTGTTGATGCGGGACCAGGCTAGCTGAATCAAGGCTTCGGATCTGCCGGCTCTTCGTTCAGGCGAAATGGCTTTGACCAGAGAGTGGTGGGTTTCGATCGAGAGGTCTTGATCATTGTTCCAGCGCAGGGCTACGCCTAACCGGAATCGGTTGTCGAGCTGTTCCGGCCGTACAACGGCTAGAGTTTGCATGGCTGAGAGCATGCGGTAGAGGTAATCGGCGGTTGTTGGTGTGTCGAACCCGCCCATCTCCATCCCCAGCGACAGGTCCATGCGGACTGATTGAGCGTAGATGTTCCAAAAATGCTCGTTTACGACCAAGGTAAGCGCCGGATCTCTCACGTTGAGTTTGTGGAACGGGACGGCCTCGCGCAGGACGATGGCATAGAGGTGTCGGCTCAGCACCATGAGAGCCTCGGCCTGATTGGGGTCGATAATGAGTACACGGTTCAACATGGCGACACGGTCGCGCAGTTCCGGGAAGCTTGCCGCACGAGCTGCCCCGGCGGTTAGCAGGCCAGGGGCGTCCGTCGGCCCCCACCAGACCAGCGAGTCAGGGAGAGCCCGACTGGTTTCCGTGACAAAGGGAATCTGTTCCTGCGCGCCGCTGCCGAAGATGGCTCCGCTGGTGACCGGAAGATTCACGACGGCTGTGTCGCCTGCGAATCCGTGTTTCTTCAGTCCGGAGAGGACAACCCACTGGGTGGTGACTTCCTTCAACGCGCGTCTGGTCCGCTTAATGGTCGTCGTCCACTTGACCGAACCGGGGGCGTAAGTCACCGGAGCAGTCAGCGGATCCTGGTAACGAATGGACAATTTCACCAAGGTGGTCGGCACTGCGACGATGGGGCCATCCGGTCGACGACGGAACGAGGCTGAAGGGAGCGGTGCGCTTCCAATAATGTGAGTATGGAATCCGGTTCCCGGCGGTGCGAGACCCAGCGAGTCGGTCACGAAGGCCGAGGCAGGATAGCGGTTCAGGTCTTCACTGAAAAAAGTCAGTTCGCCATTACTCGGCCACAAGACCTCCATGCCGACATCGGTTCTGATGAGGGTGGAGGCATGGGCCTCTCGTAGGCGCTGCCAGCAGGAGTCGTAGACGAGGTCGGAGTCGGCTGGATAGCGCGTCATGCCATGGGGGGCTGCGGCCACGAGGGGATATTGGCAGGCGAAGTCGAGCTGGCCGACTCCAGCCTTGTTTCCCGCCCCCATCGCTTCAGCGTAACGCTGGGCCGTCGTTTCAGCTGTGGTGACGGCCTGCGTCGACTTCTTCGCTGCAGCGGCTGATGCCGATGAGGCCTCGATCAGGGTCATCGCAGCGACCATCGACAGGGCTCCAGCGAGGAACAGGGTTCTGGACCAGTCACATGGGAAGGTATGCGAGTACGTCATGTCGGACAGGCTCCTAGTGTGAATGACGAGATGAAGGCGGTACTGTACCACGCTGCTTTGAGAACCTGAAATAGGTTAGACGAGAGGCGAACGACTCTTCACAAACGACAAAGGAAGAGCATGACCTGTCTCTATATTATTCGATGACGATCACGGCCCGCATCTCATGGCCCGGCATGTCGCATAGGTAGGGGAAGGTTCCTGTACGTGCCGGTGTGAACTGAAATTCAATCAGGCCCTCGGGCGGGATGATCACCCGCTTGAGTCCGTCTGGGCCGAACTCCTGAGCCCCGTTGCCGCCCACGTTGAGGTCGGGGCTGAGAAAGAGCTCCTTGGCTACCACGGTATGGAGTTCTGTATCGTGGTTGCGGAACCGTAGCACGGTCTTGCGGCCATGATCTAAGTGGATCTGCTGCGGTATGAACCTCCGAGAACGGATCTCGACGATGACCGAGTCCACCTCGGCCTCGGTTGGGAGTGCGTTGGTAGGACTGGCCAGGATCCAAGCCAGGCAGATGAGCCCGAGCGTTCCTTTCACCGTGCGTTGGCCGCGTCGAGGATCGTGCGGCGCATCTTCATCCGGTCGGCCAAGGTCAACGGTGGGACTGGACGATGCCGGCAGAGCGCGACGGTGTGTTGGAGGGAGGCGATGAAGTCTTCGCAATTCGGGCAGGCTCCCAGATGGCGGCGTATTTCTCGGCAAATGTCGGATGGAAGTTCGTCGTCAATAAAGGCAGACAACTGCCGGAGAAGATCCAGGCATTGGCCTTGACCATGCGTATGGCGGTGAGACGATGGGCTGGACGGTTTTTTCTTCGCCGGCATCTTTTTCTTGGTCATGAGCGCAAGCCTCCAGACTTGTGGTCATCGTGGCGGGTGATGCCGCGGGCGCTGAGCTCTCGCCGCACAAACAGGCGTGCTCGGTGCAGTCGCGATTTTACGGCGCGCTCATTCACACCCATAATGGCCCCTACTTCTTTGGCACTCAGTCCTTCCATATCGCGGAGCACCAGGGCCATCCGATATTTGTGAGGCAGTTTCTCGATCGCCTGGTCGAGGGCCTGCCGGAGTTCCTTGTTCTGCAGTGCTTCTTCTGGGTTGAGCCCCTCCATCGGGATCTGGAGGCGAAACTCTCCCTCGGAAGTGGGGACGAACTCCTCGATCGACAGCTCGTGTTCCGGTTGCCCTTTGCGCTTGCGCCGCATCCGTATGCAGGCCCGTGAGGCGATGGTGTACAGCCAGGTGGAGACCTGCGCTTCGCCCCGAAAATCTTTGAGTCCTCGGTAGGCATTGAGAAAGGTTTCTTGAACGAGATCCTTTGCCGACTCCGCTTCGCCGCATAGGCGATAGGCGTACCGATACATCAGACCAACATGGTCTCGGTACAGCCTATCAAACTTGTCAGACTCCTGCCTGGCTGGGCGTTGGGGAGCAATGGTGCGCATGGCTGGGGCGAAGTCTAGGGGCTTGACTGAAGACTGTCAAGCAACCGTGGCCGGATGCTGGGAAAGGCCTCCGGAAGCATTCTCGCTACGCGCTCACGATCCGTGAAAGGTCAGACGTGAAAAGTGATACGTGGAATGGCCGAAGGTTCTTCCTTCGAAACCGTTCACGTGTGACGTTTCACATCTCATGGATCGCAGGTGCCATTTAGACGGAGATTAGCGGAGTTTCGAGGGCGTGCGTCGGGACGTGGTCGCTTCCATAGGTGTCAGTGTGACGGTCACATGTTCATTGTCGATGTGCACCGTCAACGGTTGCCCCACCTTCACTTGGGGTATTCCGATCTTCGAATTGAGCATCACGATGCCG
>JBBRRK010000232.1:0-5787 GCA_038200765.1 Nitrospirales bacterium | reverse complement strand
CAAAAACGGATCGGCTGGTACCAGTATGGTTGGATTTGGCGGGCAACTGACGGACGGAGAGATCTGGGCCTTGATCCAATACGTGCGAAGTTTCGCCGGTGAGCATGGGCTTGGCATGATGAGACGTGGAGAGGGTATGGGACCCATGATGAGACCAGGCGGCGGCATGGGCGGCATGGAACGCGGCGGATCGAGAGGTGGGATGGGCGGTTGTGAGGGCGAAGCCTGTGACCGGTAACTGTAACGCTCAATTTTGAAGGTGGAATGTTCAATTCAGATTTATAGCCTCCTACAAATAAGTTGAATCCTTTTGGGGCTACTTGTTTCCCACAGTCAGTCAAATGTGCAGGGTCTTTCTCGGCCTAGATGAACTGGGCGAAGATCCCCCTAACTCAGGAGGTGTATTGTGATGAGAAAAGGATTACTTGCAGTTGTCGCGATGGCTGCCATTGGATGTAGTGGAGTTGCCCCCCAAAAGGCGATGAGCGGTGAACCAACAAGCCCTGCTCTCGGATACGATATTCATGTGCAGGCTCCGCACATGATGGCGGACGGCACGACGGGGGGCCCATTTCATCATTACTGTAAGGGAATTTCTGACAAGATTCTTCAATGCCTGTTGTTTGAATCGACTGATCCGAAGGCCCCGTTGGTGGCGATCGAGTATTTTGTCGCCAAAGATCTGACGCGAACGCTTCCTGCCATTCAGTGGCACCGGCATTTCCACGATCACAAAGTCGAGATCGCGACAGGCCGCGTCCAAATTCTCGATATGCCTAGTGAACAGGCCGCCAAGGTAGCGGAAATCGCCGCAGGGACCGACGGTGTGATTTATCACCTGTGGCAACATGGGCAGGAATTCCCGGACGGCACCGTGAGCTTCCCGCAGTCTCTCGGACACAAGTTCCCCGGGTATTCCGACAACAAGTAGGGTCAAGAGAGGGGGCCGGCCTTGTCCTCTGTGGATCCGGCTGGTCCCTGTCGATCCCCCGTCGATCTCGATAGATTGCGAAATGAGAGGAAGCATCATGCATCCGTATCGCCTGTTCACGGTGCTTGTGGCTGCAGCGTTGGGCATGTGGAGCCTTCCGGCCTTCGGGGCAGATGAAGCCGTACTCAAACCACGAGTGCCGATCGACCAGATTGAAGAAGCCAGATCGTGGACGAATCCGCTTCCAGTCACCGAGGAAATAATCGAGAAGGGGAAGAGGCTTTTCCACGGGAAAGGCTTCTGTGTGACCTGTCACGGGAAAGATGGCAAGGGGCTGGGAAGCGACATTGAGCCGGGCATTCTCAAAGGTCCGTTACCGCGGAACTTCACCCACAAGGAGTGGCAGGCCGCTCGAACCGAAGGGGAACTGTTCTGGATTTTGAAGCATGGCAGCAAGGGCACGGCCATGGCTCCCTTTATTCCGCTCATACTGACGGAAGAAGAAGCCTGGCAGGTGCTGCGATATGTGCGGTCTTTCGGCCAACAGTAAGTGGTCTTCAGAGCCTGATACGCTTGCCCCATGAGTCTCCTATTCCTGATGATCTGACGATATTTCGTGCTCACCCCCTGAAAAACAGCGAAGGGCTGATCCAGCCGACCGTTTGCATAGAAAGCCAGAAACGTCGGACGTATAAATGCGGGAAATGACAGTGCCACGAACAGGCGTGAATCATTTCCCGTGACCCTGCCTCTCATCGATAGGTCTCATTTGCAACAAGGAGAGAACGAGTCATGATCTTCGAACAGCTCAATCCCCATGCCTGCAGAACCTACCTGATCGGCGACGAGAAGAGTCGAGAGGCCGTCCTCGTCGATCCGGTTCTGGAGCACGTCGAGGACTACCTGAAGACGCTGGATCAACGGAAGCTCACGCTGACACACGTGATCGATACACATACTCATGCTGATCATATTTCCGGCGGGGCGGCGCTCAAGGATCAGACCAGCTGCGAATACGTCATGCACCACAAGGCTCCAGCTCGCTGCGTCACCTTTCACCTGACGGACGAATTCGCCTGTCGTCTTGGCAATATCCCGGTGAAGGTGATGACCACGCCGGGGCATACGAAAGACAGCATTGCGCTCGTGTTGGAGGATCGTATTCTGACCGGAGATGTCCTGTTTTTGGACGATGCCGGAGCAGGGCGCACGGATCTGCCAGGCGGCGATCCAGGCGAGCATTGGGACAGTATGCAGCGGGTGCTCGGCCTGCCCGATCACCTCATCGTGTATCCGGCCCACGAATACCGGGGACGCCAACCATCGAGTTTAAGAGACCAGAAACTCCGCAATCCCAATTTGAAACCCCGCACCAAGCAGGAATACATCGACTACCTGGAAGGGCTGAAACTTGGGCCGGCGGACTGGATGAAAGACGTGCTCAAAGCCAACTACGCATGCGCGCGCGATCCCAAGGCTGCCTGGATTCCTGTGGATGTGCCGGCCTGCGAAGTCAAGGGCACGATGGCGCTTGGCGCGAACGATCAGCAGGTGGCCAGTATTCCGGCGGAAGAGGTGAAGCGAGAATTAGACATTGGGACTCGCCTGTTTGTCCTCGATGTGCGAGACCCACACGAACTAAAAGAGGAACTCGGCCATATCACAGGGGCAACGAACATCCCGGTGACCAAGCTGGCCCATCGGCTGGCTGAGTTGGAGCCGCATCGTGACCGGGAGATCGTGACTGTCTGCAAATCGGGAGGCCGCGCGCATACCGCCGCACAGATCCTCATGCAAGCAGGCTTCCCCAAGGTGCATGTGATGATGGGCGGGATGATGGGTTGGAAGGAAGCGGGATATGCCAGTGAACAGTGAGAAGTGAAAGGTGCAACGTTCATTGCACAGTGTAAGAGAAAACTGGCTCTGCCGGTGGCAGCGATGGCTGTCCCTATGTGGGGCAGAGAAAAGAGAACGCGCGCGATGCATAGAATGAAACAACGTGGTCGCTTAGTGCGACACCTGCTCTTGGTGTGTGGTCTTGCGGCGGTTGGTCTGCCGGTGACGATATTGCAAGCCATGCCTCCCTCAGCAGTGGCCGAGGCGGGAGGGACCGTGACGGTGGATGGCATGACCGTGCCCGACATCGGGCCGCTGCCGACCGTGGGACCGATCCCGCCTACGAACCTTCACTACACAGCGAAGAATTGCGAAAGGAGGCAGTGTCATGGAAGCACACCCTGCACAAGAGAGACCAGGGAAGACGCGCCGGGTGGTGGCCGCGAAGACGAAGAGCCCGGACGCTGTTGCGGTTCCGAGCAAACCCTCGGTATCCGCCTGTGACGATCTTCAGGTGCTCATAGCCAAGTGGGCACATGAACCCTATGTGGACCCGGGCTGTCGGGACGGTCATGCGCCGGACGATTGGTTCGAAGTTGAACGGGAGGTCTTGAGCCAGATCCCGCCGGTCTAGAACAGGTGGCAGAATAAACAACCCCGTTCAAACCGTAGCGAGTGTGGGCAGCTTTATACAGGAGGTGCTCATCATGATGAAGAGACAGTGGATGGTTGTAGTAGGTGGAGTGGCCTGTCTGGTCGCGGCCACGGTTCTCTCCGGCCTTTCCGATGAAGCCCAGGGGAAGATGAAGCACGGCCAGATGCAAGGCGGCCACGAGCGGGGTGAACAGGACGAGCACAGCGCGCACTACCTGAAGCATCTGCTGAAGCACGCGAAAGAGATCGTCCTAACATCGGAACAGATCAGCAAGCTAAAAGCCTTGCAACTGGACCTCCATCGCACACAAGCCAGAACAGAGGCCGATATCAAGATTGCCAAACTTGAATTGCATGCGCTGTTGGAGGAGGAGCAGGCCGAACTCTCCGCGATCCAAGCGAAGGTGGAGCAGCTGAAGAAAGCAGAGGGAGCGCTCATGCTGGCAACCATCAAGGGGAAGCGCGATGCCGCGGCAATGTTGACTCCGGAGCAGCGAGAAAATGACCGGGCCCAGCGTGAACAGATGAAGCGTGGGGGCGATGGGCAGCATGGAGGCGGCAAGGGCGGCGATCACGCGAGCGGGGAGCAGGGCGGGCAACACCAACATTGAATAGGTGTATGGCAGAGGCATGTGAAGCGGTGACATGATGAGAAGAATCATATTTCGTATTGGTACAGCACTGGCAGGAAGTGTTGTCATGCTCGTGATGATGACCGGCACAGCCTCTGCCGACCAGACTGCGCTGGCACAGGGAGCGTCCGAAGTGGCCGCGACATTTCTGGAAGAGTTGGGCGAGGCCATGACAGGGGAGATGAACAAGGGAGGTCCGGTAGAAACGATCATCCTCTGCACAAAGCTGGCGCCCGATATTGCCGGCCGGTTGTCTCGGGAGCGTGGCTGGCGGGTCACGCGCGTGGGAACGCGGGTGCGCAATCCCTTGCTCGGGATGCCGGATGCCTGGGAGCAGCGGGTGATGGCTGAATTCACCGAGCGTGCGGCGAAGGGGAAACCGTACGCGGGCATGACGCATCATGAGATCGTGACGGAACCAGATGGGCAGTACTTCCGGTTTATGAAGCCGATTATGGTTCAGCCGAAATGTCTGCTCTGCCACGGGTCGAGCGACCAGATTCCGGAGTCGATTCGCCTCATGCTGAAGCAACAGTATCCATTTGATGCGGCCACCGGGTACAAGGCGGGTGAATTACGCGGCGCGGTCAGCATTAAACAGCCGCTCGGGAGTGGGAATAAGTAGAACCGATGGTCTTGATGTGGATACTTGGGTTCGCCCTTATTGGGAGCGTCGGTGCCATCGGCGCGGCTGCATTGTTTCTAGCGTTTTCCAAGAATGTTCGCGAGCGATTGGTGCCGTTTCTTGTGAGTTATGCGACCGGGTCGCTGCTCGGAGCGGCACTGCTTGGGTTATTGCCGGAGGCCATTGAACAAGGCGATCTCACGTCAAGTCTCGGCACTGTGCTCGCGGGGCTGCTCGTACTCTTCGTGCTTGAGCGATTACTGATCTGGCGGCATTGCCATGCTGAGGGACCGTGCGAGGTTCATGGTACTGCGGGATCTCTCATCCTCGTGGGAGATGCGTTGCATAACTTCGTGGACGGCGCGGTGATTGCGGCAGCGTTTATGTCGTCAGTGCCGCTTGGCGTGGCAACTGGGATTGCGGTGATCGCACACGAGTTGCCGCAGGAAGTGGGAGATTTTGCCATCCTCCTCGATAATGGGTTTACGAGGATGCGCGCGCTGAAATGGAACCTCATTTCCGGCATCACAACGATACCCGGCGCGCTCCTCGCCTATGTGGGGTTGCAGCACCTGCCGCAGTTCAATGCCACAATTCTGGCTTTTTCGTCGGCCAGTTTTCTCTACATCGGACTCGCTGACCTCGTGCCCGGTCTTCATCGGCGAATCGGGGCTGAGACTGGACTCGTGCAATTATTCCTGATCCTGGCCGGAATCGGAACGATTCTGCTGCTGCGCATGATCCACAACTAAGCCAAATTGGAGGAACAACGATATGTATGCACGCATGATGGCGGTTCCTTACCTGCATGACGGCGACGGCTGACGCTTGCGGATACGATGGAGTTTCTCAATCCGATGACCAGGGTCACGCTCAGCGAGAAAGAAAAAAGGCTCTTCTCCTTGGTGAGTGGGTACACGAAGCGCGAGACATGGCATTTTCTGTGGGATAGGGCGTGAAGTCTGCGTTCTACGGGGTCTGGAAATCTGACATGATTGCCGGATGCACCCACACCGACCCCTCTGGGACACCTACCGCTTCCCCAGCTTCCGGCCCACGCCAACGGTACAGGGCCTCGTCGGTGACCCGAAGGCCCGCGTCATCCCCCT
>JBBRRK010000231.1:0-5814 GCA_038200765.1 Nitrospirales bacterium | reverse complement strand
CGGCCTGCTCTAATGTTTCGCAAATCAATCGGCGGATTTGGTCTTCATCATCGACGACAAGAATGGATGACATCCTGCACCTCGGTTTTGGTGAATGATTCCGGACCTCAATTCCTCATGCGCCGTGCCTTCCAGACAATGTTTCTGGACTGTACCATCTCCCACGTGAGCGGGCAAACAATTCGTCATTGTCCATCTCGATGGCATCTCGACAGCGGCACGAGGATGTGCACAGGGTCTCCTGTGTCTCTGACAGGATAGCCGCACGAGATGGAGGACTGGCAAGACGCGAGGATTCGAGATTTTCAGAACTTCGAACCCTGAACTTCCGGTCGCACCGGTGCCTCATCAGACCTGACACATGACGAAGAAGGTGGCGGCTTGGGCGCGTCGTGAGATATGCAGTTTCGGGAACATGTTGGCGAGATCATTTTTTGACCGTCTTATCGCTACGTTACACCGCAGCCGCCACTCCATTGTTCGATACGCCTCCGCCACCAATGCCAGAACACGTTCTTCCTGAGAGGTATCGAGTCGATATTCTTGAGGACATAGCCATGCGCGCCGCCTAGCCTAAATAATTCACAACTTTGGCGAGAAAACAGGCCGTCGAGGCTCCAACCTGTGCGAGAGGAGCGGTGTTCAGACGTTTCTACGCGCAGCACACAGGAGTCCCAATGGCCACAGCGTGTATCACGCAACTGACCTTCAAATGCTCTCCCAAGACGACGACGGAGGCTCGATTCGATCGGGCGCGGGATGCCCGCCTCCAGCTGACGGACCGCCTGGCGGCGTGCCTGCCCGATCGCCGGAATCCCGACAAGGTTCGGCACGCGGTCCGCGACCTGTTGCGCCAGCGCATCGTCGGCCTGGCGTGTGGGGATGAGGAGGGCCACGACGCGGCCCGGCTGGTCGACGATCCCCTGCACAAGCCGGCAGTAGGGCGCGACCCGGTGAGCGGGGATACCTTGGCCCGCGGCCCCCCACTCTCTCGGTTTGAGACGGCGGTGAGCCCACGGGCCGTGTATGGGAGGGGGTGGATGTTGGCGTCGACGGTGATCGCGCCGCACCGCCACCGGCTCAAGGGTCGCGCCCCGCGTCTCACGATCGATCTCGATCCCACGGACGACCCCACGCATGGACAGCAAGAGCTGGCCTTCTTTAATGGGCACTATGACACGTGGTGCTATCTACCCTTGGGGGCGACGCTGACGTTCAATGACGAAGCGGACTAGTCTCGGGTCGCGCTCGTTCAATTGGAAGGCCGTCAAACGGTTAGATCTCAATGGGTCTATGGGTAGTTCACAGAAGTGTGGTGAGGATCAGGGATACAAAGTGGACTTGGAAGGATCCTTCCCGTGCCATAACAGGCGAGCCTGTTCAACAGGGGGAACGAGAACATTAATTTGGTGCCGAAGGCGGGACTTGAACCCGCACGGCTTGCGCCACACGCCCCTCAAACGTGCGTGTCTGCCATTTCACCACTTCGGCACTCCGCAGGAGCTTGCCCCCACAACTGCGTTTTCGCGTCGCTCAAACTCTCCACGTCCTCAGCAGTACGCCTCGGGCTTTCGCTTGTTGCGGCCTTGTTGCAGGGCCTTTTGAAGCTCCTGCAATTCGGGATGCGAGAACAGATTGTCGACTTGTTTTGTGCCCGCATTTCACGCTTCACAAACGACGAACGACTAGTCAGAGGGAGCCGCATTATAGAAGTGGGCTAAAATCCTTGTCAATCAATAGAGGCTCCGGTAGAATCGGGCGGCTCATGCTCACCGGGTCCTCCAACGTTGTGCACAGTCACCACAGCCTTATGTCCGCGTTCGAAGATGTCTCTGGACGACGGACACAGGGATCCGTCGCTGCGTTGTTCGACGTCGACAACACGCTTCTGCCTGGAGAGGCCAGCGAGGTACGATTCTTCCGATTTCTGTGGCGACGCGGCCTGGTGGGATGGAGCGAGTTGAGCCGGAGTGTGGCCTGGCTGGCAGGGCACGTGCCCCCGTTCTCCCTGCACTCGCTCCGAGAACGAAAGATATATCTGGCGGGCAAACGTCCCGCAGACATCGAATCCTATGCGCGGGAGTTCTTTCAGTCCGAGATGATCGGCAAGGTTTCTATAGAGGGCCGTGCAAGGCTGGACGCGCATCGACAGGCCGGGCACCAGCTGGTTCTTGTGACTGGCGCCCCTGATTTTTTGATCGAGCCCCTTGCGGAATTTTTGGACGTGCCTACGGTCTTTGCGGCGAAGCTGGAGCAACGGAATTCCGTCTATACCGGTGCGCTCATTCCCCCCTTGCCCTATGGCCGTGGCAAGCGTGAGCTCATCCTCGCCCACGCTCGAGAAATGGGTCTTGATTTGGCCGGCTCCTATGCCTATGGAGACAGCCCTGGCGATCACGACCTTCTTGAACTGGTCGGACACCCCTTAGTGATCAACCCGATCCGTGGCATGGCTCGCACAGCGCAACGCCGAGGCTGGCCTGTCATGACCTGGAAATAATGCCGAGAGTAGATCGCCAATATCCGATTCTGTGGCCATACAGTTTTCGCAACGTTTCCGGTACGCATTTCACGATCAACGTTTCACCTTTCACCTCTTGAATCATGCGCATCACCGAAATCTTCCATAGCATCCAAGGTGAGTCGAGCTACGCCGGACAGCCCTGTGTGTTTGTACGACTCACCGGATGCCCGCTCCGTTGCACCTGGTGCGATACCGACTATGCCTTTTATGGAGGGCGTGAGTGCTCAATCGATGAGGCCCTGGCAAAGGTGCACACCTATGGATGCGGCCTCGTGGAAGTTACCGGTGGGGAACCACTTGCCCAGCCCGACAGCCTCCCCCTCATGGCCAAACTGTGCGACGTCGGCTATACGGTCCTGCTTGAGACCAGCGGGACCATCGATATTGCACCGATCGACCCACGCGTCCATATCATCCTGGATGTGAAGTGTCCGGGGAGCGGGATGACCGATCGGATGCACTGGCCGAATCTTTCTCAGCTGGCAGCCAAAGACGAGGCAAAGTTTGTGTTGGCCGACCGAGCAGACTATGACTGGGCTCATGAAATTCTTGCGCGGTATGACCTCGCCAGCCGCTGTACGGTCCTTTTCAGTCCGGTTTTTGACACGCTCGATATGCGTGAGCTGGCAGAGTGGATTCTGGCCGATCGCCTGCCGGTCCGTTTTCAATTGCAGATGCACAAGCATATATGGGCACCCGATATGCGAGGGGTGTGAAGGGTAGCTCTGAGCCGTCAGCCTCCAGTTTCGCTGAAAGCGGGCAGCTGATCACACGAACAAGGAGACGTGAATGAAGATTATGCGGGTCACGGTACAGGTTGGACAAGCGGAGACGACATTGGCTGAGGCGTTGGTGCTCACGCACTGTGAAGGAGAAGGATTGGTCGAACAGGATGCAGCACTGCTCGATCGAGCACTCGGAGGTTCGTTGCGTAAGCTGTTGCAGTCCAAAGAATTTGAGGGTAAGGCCAACGAAGTATTGCTGTATCACACGCAGGGCACGGTGCCTGCGAAACGGCTGGTGCTGGTCGGCTTGGGCAAGAAGAGCGCGGTCACGCTGGAAACGATCCGGCAAGCGCTGGGCTCAGCTGCGAAACGCGTTCGTCAGGCGAAGGTCGGGTCCTTTACGGTCTCGCTTCCGGCCATAACGCCGGATGGAGTGTCATTGCTCGACGTGGCGCAGGCGATGGTAGAAGGGGCCATCCTGGGCAGTTATCAGTTCACAGTGTATCGGACCACGGCCACCCCAGAACACAATGTCTCGGGAATGAAGATTCTTATTTCCGAGAAAGATCAGCTGCGGCAGGTCACTGAAGGGGTGCGGCGAGGCGTCGCCACGGCAGAGGCCACCGTCTTTGTCCGCGACCTCTGTAATCATCCCGCCAACGTCCTGACCCCCACAAAGGTCGCCAGCGAAGCAACGGCCATTGCCAAAGCTGAAAAGATCTCCATCAAGATTCTCGAACAAAAAGAGATGGAGCGCTTGGGGATGGGGGCGTTGCTCGGCGTGGCACGCGGGAGTCAAGAGCCGCCCAAGTTCATCATCCTTGAATACAACGGAACCAAGAAAAAAGACGAGCGTCCAGTCGTGCTGGTCGGGAAAACGATCACCTTCGATACGGGTGGAATCTCACTGAAACCTGCCGAAAATATGGAACACATGAAGGCCGATATGACGGGAGGGGCCGAAGTCCTGGCTTCGATCAGAGCGGCGGCCAGACTCAAGCTCCCACTGCGTCTGATCAGCATCCTGCCTGTGGCTGAGAACATGCCGGGCGGCCGGGCCATAAAGCCGGGCGATATCGTGACGACCTTGTCAGGGAAAACTGTCGAAGTGCAGAACACGGATGCGGAAGGTCGGCTCATCCTGGCGGACGGCCTCGCCTATGCGATGCGCTATAAACCGGCGGCCCTGATCGACATTGCCACGCTCACGGGGGCCTGTGTGGTGGCACTCGGCCAGTTTGCGATCGGGATGTTCGGCACCGACCAGATGCTCAAAGAACAGGTGCGAAAGTCGGGGCAGAAGGCCGGCGAACGGGTGTGGGAGATGCCCTTGTGGGAAGAATATTTCGAACAGCTCAAGAGCGACGTCGCCGATATGCGCAACATCGGCGGACGTGGCGGCGGTATGATTACCGCAGCGCTCTTTCTCAGTAAGTTCGTGGGGGAGTGCCCGTGGGTACACCTCGATATTGCCAGCACGGACTGGAGCGAGCGGGAACGGGCCTACATTCCGAAGGGTCCGACCGCGATCGGCACCAGATTATTGGTGCAGTATCTGATTGATCGGAGTCTCTCCCATTGAAACGACATCCAATGACTTCGCGCGAAAAAGTCGGGCAGCTTTTCATGGTCGGGTTTCTGGGTACATCCGTGACACCGGACCTGGCCTCGTTCATCAAAGAATACAAGCCGGGCGGTGTGATTCTCTTCTCTCGGAATCTGGAATCCGTCGAACAGATGGTCGATCTGACCAATGGATTACAGGCCTGCAGTCCCCATTCACCGCTGTTGATTTCGATCGATCAGGAAGGCGGTCGAGTCTCCCGTCTTCCGAAAGGCTTTACGATTTTCCCCCCGTGCGACCTGTTGGGCCGCTGCAACTCCACTGAATTGGCCTACGCGGCGGCGGCCACCATTGCCAAAGAGTTACGGGCGGTGGGCGTGAACATGAATATGGCGCCAGTGCTCGATGTGAACAGCAACCCGGACAATCCGGTCATCGGCGACCGGGCGTTCGGCACAACGCCGGATGTCGTCTGTGAACTGGGAATGGCGACGGCGGCGGGGCTGCAAGACAATATGGTTGTGGCCTGCGGAAAACACTTTCCCGGTCATGGCGATACCAGTGTCGATTCCCATAAAGAACTTCCCGTGGTCGAGGCATCGCGCAAGCGATTGGAGACCGTCGAGTTCCCCTCCTTCCGCCGTGCCGTTACGCAAGGCGTGGTATCGCTGATGACCGCGCACGTCCTCTACCGAGCTCTCGATCCAGAATTGCCGGCTACGCTCTCGCCCACCATCATCACGAATTTCTTGCGCCAGGAGCTGCACTACGACGGAGTGGTGTTAACGGATGATTTAGAAATGCACGCGATCATCGACCACTATGGCGTGGAAGATGCTGCAGTTCGCTCAGTGTTGGCGGGATGCGATGTCCTGTTGATTTGTAAAGATCGAGATCGGGAAGTCGCCGCCTTCGAGGCCGTAGAGCAAGCGGTGGAGGTCGGGACCATTTCTCCTGAACGGTTGAACCTGTCGGTTGCACGGATCGCCCGCCTCAAAGAC
>JBBRRK010000230.1:0-5837 GCA_038200765.1 Nitrospirales bacterium | reverse complement strand
AACCCTGCCTGTGGTCTTAGACTCCGTGGGGGACACGTCGAACTCGCCAATGATGTTCGACCTGACTATTGCCTTCCCCCTGTCGGGATAAGGTCAGCCACCGCACAAGAATGTTTTCGGAGTTCAATACACCGCCCGGTTCTACCTCTGTGAACGCTTCGTCCTGCCAGTTGCTCGACACTACGCATCACTCAAGGCCAAGGCGACTGGCGAGGTCTTATCCCAAGCAGTCGCTGTCGCTGCAATGCGCTGATTCCAGGAGGGTGAGTCGAACCCAAGTAGGCTGCCCAGGACCACGCTTGGATCGGCACGTGAGCACGGTACATGAACGTACCACTGGTCGGTGAAGTTTGACGTCCGCACGGCTGGCACTCGAAGACGTAGCGCTGCGGATTCAGCCACGCCTTCTTACCTGAGCATGTCGGGCAAACGAAGCCATCTGGCCACAGGCATTGAACCAGGTATTCACGACCGGCTTCGGGGGTCGAAATCGCTGACGGAACTCCCGCATGTTCTTGGGATAACCCCGTCGCCCCATTTCTGGAGAGTGGCAAAAGAGTTAACCGGAGTCAAAGTAATAAGCATGTACCCAATATCGCGCAACAGGTTTCTCGGATATCCTGCACAATTAAGTATAAATCTGGACGTTCACGTCCACAAGGGGCATACTAACGAACGTCCTGATCATGATTGACGCGGCGCAGCAACGAGGCAGAAAGGATCCATGACCAAGGCTGAAACAGAGATTCGCCACTCCTACTCGTGGCTCCCTATGCTCGTCATCGTGATGACGGTCGTTACGCTGGCCATCGGCGGAATCGCGTTCCACTACATCGAAACCCGCATGGTGGCCACAGCAGGCGAAACCCTGGTCCTCAGAGCCGAGGAAGTCTTGGACAAACTGGACCGATTTCTATTTGAACGGTATGGCGATCTGTTGATGGTGGCAGAGACGTTCAGCGCGCAGCCGCACAATCGGGAGTTTCAGTCGGCGTATGTCGCCCGGATGAAGACATTGTACGAGGATTACCTGTGGATCGGCGTCACGAATGCGGGCGGACAAATCGTGGTCGCCACCGACCCGGCCACGGTGGGGCGGGACTACAGCGCCGAACCCTGGTTTCAGGCCGTGCGTGATGGGCAAGAGGGCCATATAGGGGACGTGGAGCCATTCGCAGTGATGGGCGGTCCTGACACAATAGCCGTGACGGCTCCCATCACCGGACCGCGCGGGGAATTTCTGGGGGCCGTGACGACGCGGGTGGGGATTCCGGCGCTGGAAAATATCGTGACGGGGACCCTCCTGGCTTTCCGGCAGCGGGAGGGATTTGGGGGAGCACTGGAATACCAGTTCCTGACTGAGAAGGGAGTGGCCATCATTGACTCGGATCTCCAGCATAAGGGCAACGTCAATCTCAAACAACTCGGCCTACCGTCGGCACTGTTGAGCGAAGGGTCCCTGTCCGGTTACGTGGAGGAAGAGCATCAGCGTCGCCATGTGCCGGTCATCACCGGCTATGCCAGGAGCCAAAGTCAGGACGGTTTTGAGGGTTTGCATTGGGCGGTGCTGCTGCGCATGGATCAGCACGACGTGCTGACGCCGATTCGAGAAGTCTTCTGGAAGCTTGGCCTGGCTGGCGCTGCCGTGGTGGCTCCAACATTTGGACTTTTGCTGTGGACCGTGAGACGCGTGCGGAGGGAATATCGGCACGCGAAGCAGGAGCGTGCGCTCGCCAGGGAGGCCGAAGTGTCGCTGCGCGAGAGCGAGGCACACACGCGGCGCATCGTCGAGACGGCGCTCGATGGCTTCATCGGGATAGATGCCGCTGGAGTCATCACCGACTGGAACGTTCAAGCCGAACAGATGTTCGGCTGGCCCCGGCCCGAGGCCATCGGGCGACTCCTCTCCGCCACCGTTATCCCTGCACAACACCGGGAAACCCATGAACGCAGAATGGGTCACTTCCTTGCAACCGGCGAAGGACCGATCATGAACACGCGGATTGAGATCACGGCCTGTCACCGGGATGGGCACGAGTTTTCTGTGGAACTGGCGATCTCGCCGGCCTTAGGGCAGGGGGGGGGGCCTACACGTTCAGCGTATTCGTGCGAGATCTCTCGGCGCAGAAGCAGGCGGCCAAATCGCTACGGGAAAGCGAAGAGAAATTTCGCACGGTGGCGGATTGGACCTACGATTGGGAAACATGGAACGATCCACAGGGTCACCTGATTTACAGTTCGCCGTCGGCAGAACGGATCAGCGGTTATCGGGTCGAAGAATTCTCGGCGGATCCCACTATGTTCCATCGAATCGTTTGCCCGGAAGACCGTGCCCGATGGGATCAACACGTCATCGACACGACGAACACGATTGAGGATGTGTGCGAATTGGAATTCCGCATCCTCACGCGGGATGGTGAGATTCGTTGGATTGATCATATCTGCAGGGCCGTGTACGACTCGTTCGATAACAAGTATTTGGGCCGTCGTGCATCCAACCGCGACATCACCGAGCGCAAGCGAGTCGAGGATCAAGTTCAGACCTACGCTGAAGCACTTGTGCAGAAAAATTCCTCGCTCAACATTGCGTTGGCCGAGGCTCAGGCCGCCACGCAGGTGAAGTCGTTATTCTTAGCGACGATGAGCCACGAGATCCGCACGCCGATGAACGGGGTGATCGGCATGACGGGGCTGTTGCTTGATACGGGACTAACAGCGGAGCAGCGGGACTATGCGGACACCGTGCGCCACTCCGGCGAGCATTTACTGGACATCATCAACGATATACTGGACTTCTCGAAGATCGAAGCCGGCAAACTGGACCTGGAGGTCATCGACTTCGATTTCCGGACCCTGGTGGAAGATGTGGGCGCGTTGCTGGCGGAACGGGCCTATGCTAAGGGCCTGGAACTGGGCACGCTCGTGCAGGCGCACGTCCCGACGGCCTTGCGGGGCGACTCCGGACGGGTGCGGCAGATTCTCGCCAATCTGGTGGGCAACGCCCTCAAGTTCACCGAGCAGGGTGACGTGATGGTGCGCGTCGGGCTGGACGAGTCGGCGGGCGTCATCCCGGAGGGGACGGTGGTGCTTCGCTTCGAGGTCAGCGACACAGGCATCGGGATGACGCCCGCGCAATGCGCGAACCTGTTTCATTCCTTCTCCCAGGCGGATAGTTCCACTACCCGCA
The DNA here is from genome assembly GCA_038200765.1 of Nitrospirales bacterium. Classification (GTDB taxonomy): domain Bacteria; phylum Nitrospirota; class Nitrospiria; order Nitrospirales; family Nitrospiraceae; genus Palsa-1315. Next base: position 2,650 of record JBBRRK010000230.1, on the reverse strand, counting down.
AGTACGGCGGGACGGGGCTGGGCCTGGCGATTTCCAAGCGGCTCGCGGAACTCATGCAGGGCACGATCGGCGTCGAGAGTACTCCGGGACAGGGCACCTGCTTCTGGTTCACTGTCCAGTTGGTCCGCCAGACGGCGCCGGCCATTCCGCCTCTCTCCTCCTGGGCTGTCTTACAGAATCGCCGGGTGCTGATCGTGGACGACCACGCCACCAACCGAACCATTCTGGAGCAGCAAGCGTTGACTCGGGGCATGCGGCCCGAGAGCGTGGCGGATGGGACACAGGCGCTCGTGCGGCTGCGGATGGCGGCGGAGACGGGAGCCCCGTTCGATGTGGCGATTCTCGACATGCAGATGCCGGGGCTGGATGGATTGGAAGTCGCGCGGAGGATCAAGGCTGATCCGGCCATGGCCACGATTCGGCTCGTTCTGCTCACCTCCTTCAGCCAGCGAGGCGCCGCCCAGGCCGCCCAAGCGGCCGGCTTCGACGCCTTCCTGACAAAGCCGGTCCGTCAGGTGCACCTCTACAATTGTCTCAGCCTGGTCGTGAATGGAGCGCCGCCGCTCCCAGGTTCCGCCGGTCCATCCGCCGCTCCGCTGATCACCTGCCATACGGTCACCGAGGCACAGGCTCGCCGCCGTGGCCGGGTGCTGGTGGTGGAGGACAACCTCGTGAATCAGAAGGTGGCGGCCAAGATGTTGGAGCGCGAGGGCTACCGCGTAGATGTTGCGGCGAACGGCCGGGAGGTGGTGGAGGCGATCGCTCGAATTCCCTATGCGCTGGTCTTTATGGATTGCCAGATGCCGGAGATGGACGGCTATGAGGCGACGCGCGCAATACGGGAACGTGAATCGTCACTCGTGAAGCGTGAAGCGCAGGACGAGATACGAGAGACGATCGATGCGCGACGCTGCACGCCTCGTATGCCGATCATCGGCATGACGGCCAATGCGCTGCAGGGCGATCGCGAGAAATGTCTGGAGGCGGGCATGGACGACTATGTGGCCAAACCGGTGCGGCGCGAAGACTTGGCAGCCGTCCTGGCGCGGTGGCAGCCGAACCGCGCTGGTTTGTCCGGCGAGCAGCCGGCAGCCCCGTCTGAGGAGAGCGGGGACGGAGCAGCCGCTGTCGACCTGGCGGTGCTGACGGATCTGCGGGAGCTCGATGAAACAGGCGAATTGCTCACGACGCTCATTACGCATTTTCTGAGCGAGACGCCTCAACAAGTGGTCGTAATGCAGGCGGCGTTCTGCCGGGCCGACGCGACGACGCTGGCGGAGGCGGCCCATACGTTGAAAGGCTCCAGCGGCAACCTCGGCGCCGGGCGAATGCAGCAGCTCTGTGGCGAATTGCAAACCCTCGGCCGGGCCAATGATCTGACGACGGCGGGCGACCGCCTCGCCAGGCTCGGCGCGGAGTTCACTCTCGTGCGTACGGCTTTGTTGCAGGAGCAAGACCGGCTTCTCTCCGTCCGTCCTCGTAGTCATTCATAAGAAAAGGAATGTGCCTCATGACGAAGAAAAAAATCCTCATCATCGACGACTCCGCCGATACGCGCCTTGTGGTGAGCGCGCGCCTCAAGAAGCACGGGTATGACACGGTCTTCGCCGCCGATGCGCTACAGGCGATCGCCGTCGCGCGGCAGACTCGGCCCGATGCCATCATCCTCGATCTGGGTTTGCCGGGCGGCAACGGATTCATCGTGCTGCAACGGTTGAAGGCCAACACCATGCTCAGCAGTATTCCGGTGATCATCCTGACGTCCGATGAGTCTCGAGAAAGCGAATTCAAAGGACTGGAAGCCGGCGCCGCGGTCTTTCTCCACAAGCCTGCGCAGGAAGAGGCCCTGATCGCCGCGGTGGAGTGCGCGGTCGGCGGCGTTGCGGAATGTCCGATCACCGATGCTAAGCTTCAGCGTTGAACGGACGGTTCCGGTTGCGCTGGGGCCGGTTGATCCGCAAGGGATCTTAGCCCGGGACTCTTGCGGCGGGCGGATTCGAATCGCGAGAGCCACAGTGAGAAAGGAGTTGGTTCCATGGCGGACGAGACAATTCTGATTATCGATGACAACGCGGATATGCGGCTTGTGCTGAGTCTGCGGCTCAAAGCGCAGGGGCATCGGACAGTCTTTGTGTCCGATGCCCTGGAAGCGATCACGATGGCCCGTCACGCGCGACCGGATGCGATTCCGCTGGATCTCGGATTTCCTGGAAGCAACGGTTTCCTGGTCCTGGATCGCTTGAAAGCAATCCCCGCATTGGCTCCCATCCCGGTCATCATCGTCACCGCTGAAGACCCACAGGCGGCTGAAGCCCGCACCATCGAGGGCGGCGCAATCGCGTTCCTTCAACAGCCAGTGGATCAAGACAAGTTGATGGCAGCGGTGCAGCAAGCCGTGGGAACAACCTGATGCCGGTCCTTAAAAGGCCTTCTATGCACTTGGGTGGAGAGAAGTGCGTGACAACTGTTTTGCGGCTCTTCGTCCTGGCGAGTGGGTGATTTTCACCTAATTTTCAGATCGGATCAAGCATGCACGTGAGGACCTTGAGGCGCAGGTACTCTTCGTTGCGTAGCCCGTAGCTGCGTCGCTGAATGACGCGAATCTTGTTGTTGAGCCCCTCGACGAACCCCAAGGCGACCTTGTTCTCCG
>JBBRRK010000229.1:0-5872 GCA_038200765.1 Nitrospirales bacterium | reverse complement strand
AGCGTTGGTTCGAAGACTTCCCGCACGGCCGCTTGCGCCGCCACGTTCCCTTCCCGACGCACTGATCTGGTGTATTGGTTCTCGACGACCGTCCGTCCGTCTTCCAATTGGCTGACCAACATCGCAATCCCTTCCAGGATGTCGATCGGTTCGAACCCCGTGACCACGATGGGTACGCGATAGTGCTTCGCCAAGTCTTCGTACTCCTCATAGCCCATGACGGTACAGACATGGCCGGCCGCCAGAAAGCCCTGCACGAGACAGCCGGGAGCGGACAAGATAGCTTCCATGGCCGGCGGCACGAGCACCTGGGCTGCCAGCAGACTGAAGTTGGTGAAACCCAGACGCCGCGCCTGGATCGCCGCCATCGCAAAAGCCGGCGCGGTTGTCTCAAACCCCACGGCAAAGCACACGACCTCGCGGTCTGGGTTCGCGCGAGCCAACTCCAGCGCATCCAGCGGCGAATAGACGATGCGGACATCTCCCCCGGCAGCCTTGACGTCGAACAGATTTCCCCGCGAGCCGGGTACGCGCAGCATGTCCCCGAAGGAGCAGAAAATCACTCGTGGCAACGACGCGAGGTGGAGCGCCTGATCGATTAAGCCGATCGGCGTCACACAGACGGGACAGCCTGGCCCATGCACCAGGGTGAGGGGCGATGGCAACAGGGCATCGAGGCCGAACCGCACAATCGAATGGGTTTGCCCGCCGCATACTTCCATGATCGTCCAGGGCCTGGTGACGGTGCGCCTGATGGCGCCCGCCAAGGCCTCAGCATGGCCACGATCCCGAAATTCATCCACGTATTTCATGACCGTAATCTCCTGCAACCCTGTTGTTCGGGATCATCCCCGCGATTATTTGAGGGGGGGGGGGTTGGTCTTCGTGGAGACAGCCGACCTCGAAGAAGTGGCGAGGCATCGATACTCCTCCTTGTGATTCGGGCGCCGTTTCAACGGTGGAGCTCAGCCGCGGAGCGTGAGCGGAGTCCGCTGGAGCGATTTGTTAGGCCGTTGTTTGCCGGGCTACTTTTCCAACAACCTGCCACCGTGCCTCGATCGTGTCCGCTGACAAGTCGGCGCCACAATCCCATTCGACAAAGTACCCGCCATTGACGACCTTCACAAATTCGGTCTGGTCTCGAAGCGCCTCGAACGCCTCATATTGAAGATAGGGGCTCACATCAAACCGGCCAACCCGGCCGTCGTCTGCCACAATGGAGAGCACCCAGTTTGGTTGTGCCTGGAGTTCCGCAATTCTCATTGGTCAAGTCCTTTGATTGGAAAGGGTGCCTTCCCGTTGACAGCCAAGTCCCAGTCAGCAAGCAAATCTTCTTGATGAATCTCGATCCATGCGACAACCGGTTTGTGCTTATTCGGGAGCAGACCGCCGGCCAGAAGCGTTCCATCAGGAATTGAGTACACTGCCACTCGGCATGTATGTGTGGCACGTGATGTTTCTCGATGTCTCGAAGGAACATCCGAATGAGAATCCCGTAAAACATGGAAATCGTTGGCATGCTATTTTGCTCTTTTATCTGTAGCGCCTAACAATGTTTAGGCCGATCCGCGTAAGAGCCGGATCCACCGAATTCTGTCCGTATCACACACCATCGAATGTTCCGAAAATAATGCCATAATTGTCGGAGTTTCAATGAAACGCGCATGTGAGACCATTTATCATAGGTTCTTATGCTGATCGGCATAACACGCCATACCCAGCGCTCAACCATCGGTCGCTAAGTCCGCCAGCTTGGCGTAGGCCTCCAACGTTCGCCGCGCCGCTTCTTCATCCAACCGGCTGATGGCAAACCCCACGTGGACAATCACGTAGTCGCCCACCTGGGCCTCCGGCACCATCGCCAACGACACTGATTTTGTCACCCCGGCAAACGAGACCGTTCCTGTCCGCAACTGGTCGTCCTCAATGGTCATGACTTGCCCGGGAACCGCTAAGCACATACCTTTACCTTCTGTTGGAAATGTGAGCCGCCGCCACGACCGCCTGTCTAAGAGAGCCCCCCGTCGTTGGACGGCACCTGGCGACGTGAGCAACCTGTTACGCAGTGCGGCGAGCAGACATGACTTGGGCGACCTTCTTGCCGTGACTGTTTAGCGTAGCGCTTTCAGTTCCTCGTACCGCACCGCCACCGTCTGCCGGAGGGCCTCCCGGAGTGTCTTCCCTTCGAGCTGCCGATGCGCCAGCTTACGTAGACGCGCCGCAAGGTCCGCATCGCCCAAGGTGCCCTCTACCCATCTCGAAAAATCCTCTCGATGGTCGTGATACTCCAAACTCGCAAGAGGCACTGTCGGGATGAGCTGTAAGAACTCGTAGAGGCTAGCCGCTTCCTGCCCCACACCTGCCTGTTCACCTCGAAACGAGAAGCGCTTGCCGGGCGGCAGCGGCACCTCAAGATACTTGTAGAAGTGCCTGATATGCGGGACCCGGCGGAGGGCCGGTCGCAAACGAGCCACTTGACCCTCGCACAAGAGTATCTCGCCGTGAGGGATATCTGCAAAGTTCACCTCTTGGATCCCGCAATCTCCACAATGCTCTTTTACCGCCCGGACCGCTTCCGGCTCAACCAGTCGTGTCGCCAGGCAATGGTGCACTGAACGGAGCACCATCGTATCAAGACGATCAGGTCGATACGAAACAAAGGCCCACCCGCCTTGTTCCAACAGAGGGACCACAGCGTCCGTCGCCTCTCCACCGTTCGGCGGGAAAAGCTGCTGCGCTTCATCGAAGGCAATCCAATGGGGCCGGTACTTTCGCTCCCGCAACGGACGGAGCACGCGCACCAACTCGGCTACGTACGACATGCGCAAGGTAACCGGATATCGGCTGAGATCCAACACCACCGACACGCCTCCGGTTTCCAGCAATGTCACCACTGCCGAAGGCGCCGGCATGGACGCATGGTCTCCCTCCAGCGCCACAAATCGCGGCAATGCCCGAAGACCGCGGAAATCTCCTTCAGGGTCCACCAGCAGGACCTGATAGTCCTCATGGTGCAGCCCTTCGGCCAAGAGTCCTACCACCCAGGACTTGCCTGTGCCTGAGTCCCCGAACACGCCCAGGTTCCGCCCGGCGAGACGAGATCCAGGGAGCGACACCTTGATGTTCGCCTTATCCAGTCCGATCACAATGCGCCGCTCCCGGCGCAAGGGTACGTCGAGATACTGACCGGCCAAGGGGTAGCGGTCCAGAATTTCCAGCACGCCAGCCGGCCCCGGACGAGACGCGACCACATCGGCCATCTCCTGAACCTCCGGCACGGCATCCCCCACTGCCACCCCGACTTCGGCCAGTCGGAGCATCGAGACATCGTTCTCGGCATCACCGAACGCCCACAGATTGTGCGCCGAGAACCCACAGATGGTGAGAAGTCGTTCTAAGCCCGCCCCCTTCGCCGATCCAGACGGCAACACCATCACCGCCCCTTTGTTATACTCGACCGCCGCGCCGCCACCATGGGTACTGAGTACGCGCCACACCTCTTGGTCATGCGGCACCCAGGTCGCCGCAATGGCCAACCCGCGTTCGAGGGGAATCTGAGCGTCCTCAAGCGCCTTCATGAGGCGTTCATCGAGCTGCCCGAATGGCAGATAGACTTCACGGGTGCCCGTGTGAACCAAGACCGCGCCATTCTCCCACACCACACCGGTGAACACCTCGCTGAGGCGGCCAAGTGGGACTGTCTCAAAACGCCGGCCCGTGACAAGAAACAGTGCATAGCCCGCAGCACGGCATTGCTCAAGTGCACACTCGAGTTCACGGGACACCACCCCATTCACGGCAAGCGTCCCGTCATAATCAAACGCCATCACTCGGCGGTACATGTTTCATCCTTCACATCTGTCCGCGCATTGCCGCCACGACCGCCTGGCCAAGCGACAGCCCCCCATCGTTGGGCGGCACCTGGCGATGGCTGTAGACGGTAAACCCCGCTCGAGCCAAGCGGCGACGCGCGAGCCGGAGCAGCAGGACATTTTGAAAGCATCCGCCAGTCAACACCACTCGCGGCAACGCGGCCCGTTCCGCAACATGACCGATCAGGTCGGCCAACCCGAGATGAAACCGATAAGCGATCCGCTCGGGACTCTTCCCTTCACGTCTCTCCTGTATAAGCAGCTCGATCAGCGGTCGCCAGTCAGCTACCCACCCAGCCTGGGTGCCCTCACCTTGTGTGACAGCGAACGAGTAGCCCGTCTCATCACCGGGGGCAGTTTTTTCATACCGTTCCGCCGCGAACTCAAGGGCCATGGCCGCCTGCCCTTCAAAACTGGCTTCATCACGGAAGCCAGCAAGCGAAGATACGGCATCGAAGAGTCGTCCCATGCTGGTGGTCTCGGGAGAACCAATCCTTCTTCGCAACAGGACCGCGAGCGCGTGGCCTTCCCCTTTCACAACGTGCCGGGCAGCGAGCTCTTCAACGGCTCTCCTTTCTCCATAGGTCTCCCATAGGACTGAGAAGGCGCAGCGCCATGGTTCGCGCATGGCCGTCTCTCCACCCGGCAGGCGGAACGGTCGAAGATGGGCGAGGCGTCGAAAACCTTGATACCCCGCGATCAGGAACTCGCCTCCCCAGATCGTGCAGTCGGAGCCATAGCCCGCCCCGTCCCAGGCCACGCCCAGCACCTCGCCGTCCAGACCATGCTCGGCCATGCAGGCAGCCACATGAGCATGATGATGTTGCACCCGAACAAGCGGGACCGCATGCCGCTCGGCGAATTCCTGCGCGAACATTGTTGATCGATAGTCGGGGTGGAGATCGCAGGCGACGAGTTGGGGCTGTACGTCAAGCAGCCGTTGCAGATCAATAACGGCGTGACGAAACGCCTCGAAAGCCTCCAGGGTAGACAGATCGCCAAGGTGCTGGCTCAGTAGGACCTGATCACCGGACGTGAGTGCAATCGTGTTCTTGAGGTGGCCCCCGACTGCCAGGATCGGGACCATCGCGCTTCCGTTCGTACGGGGCGCCTGTATCCTGATCGACCGAGGCACATACCCCCTCGCTCGCCGGAGCATCAACCGCTCACCCTCAACCACACGCAAGACTGAATCATCGACTGGGCGCGCGATCGCTCGATCGTGAACCAGGAACGCATCGGCGATGCCGGCAAGTCGAACCAGCGCCTCTTGTTCGTCGATCACGATCGGTTCGTCTGAGCGATTGCCGCTGGTGGCCACCACCGGACCTTGCAACTCGGTCATCAGCAGATAGTGGAGCGGGCTGTAGGGCACCATGGCGCCGATGTAGAGGTTGTCGGGCGACACAGATGGGGCCAGCCTGGACGGTTCGCGCTGTCGCAGTATCACAATTGGCGCTTCGGGAGAAGGCAACAAGAGTTCTTCTTCTGTTGTGAGCAAGCAGGACCCTCGTACAGCTGAAACAGAGGGGAACAAGACTGCGAAAGGTTTATCCGGTCTCATCTTGCGCAGGCGTAGCCGTTGCACCGCTGATTCCGAGCTGGCATCCACCCACAGCTGAAATCCGCCGACTCCCTTGACCGCGAGGATGCCGCCCTTTCGAATGATCTCGCAGGCCTGCCGTAGGGCTTCCTGCTCATGAGCCACCTCGTGTCCCTGAACATCCCACAACGCTAATCGAGGGCCACAAACCGGACAGGCGATCGATTCGGCATGGAAGCGACGATCCCGGTGATCCTCATACTCCGCCCGGCAATCCCGGCATAGTTGGAACCGGCTCATCGTCGTGTTGGCGCGGTCATAGGGAATGTCCGTGATGAGGCTGAAGCGAGGGCCACATTGGGTGCAGGTCAGAAAGGGATAGCGGAAGTGCCGATCCATCGGATCGCTCAACTCACCCAGACAATCGACACAGGTTGCAAGGTCCGGGGGCACCACC
>JBBRRK010000228.1:0-6025 GCA_038200765.1 Nitrospirales bacterium | reverse complement strand
TTGAGCGTAAACTGAGTTTTTCCGCAGCCTGCTAAACAGGTGCGCAAGAGGGCGACTCGTGTTACGGTGATATCAGACCCGTTCCCCCTTACGCCCTATGCAGTTCTTGCATTTTCTCCTCAATCTCGACCGATCGTTTCTCCGACAGGGCTGCGCCAGCCTGGCGGCCTCTCTGGCTTTTTTCTCTTTGCTCTCACTCTTTCCGCTCGTCTTTCTCTTACTCTACGGGCTTAGTTTCATCGTAAGTCAGGACGTAATCGGGGAGCAGGTCCTCCTCAGTTTTCTCAAGGGCTTCCTCCCCTCGCTGGGAGAACATATCGTCATAGAATTGCACCGAGTGAGCGCGCTGGAAACCGTCCGGTGGGCAGTGTTTCTGACGTTCGTCTGGTTCGGCGCGCTAGTGTCCTATGAACTCGACTATGCGTTGAACGTCGTCTTCGAGAGCACCCGGCACCGCCACCCCCTCATCTCAACCGGCATCGCCGTTGCGTCGCTCGCGGTGACCGAACTCGTGTTGCTGCTTTCGTTCGGCGCGACTCACATCATCAATTTCTTAACGGGCTATGCGCCAAGACTCTGGGGGTTGGATCTCCTGGCCCTGGCAGCGCATGATCTGTTTCTCACCTATACGCTCCCCTTTGCGCTGGCCTTCCTCGCTGTCACGGCGCTCTATCGGCTCGTGCCACGCCGGCGGCCGCACTGGCGTGAGGCGATGATCGGGGCTCTGACGTTTAGCCTGCTCTGGATTGCAGCCAAACTCTTATTCGTGACCTATAGCACCTATGCAACTGTGTATGCCCACCTCTATGGTTCCCTCTTAGAAGTCGTTCTCCTCCTGTTATGGGTCTACTACTCCGCGGCCCTCTTGTTGATCGGGGCCGGGGTCGCCCACCATCTTCAACGACAGGCACAAGCATTATCAGCCGCGGTCGCGAGAACCAGTCAGTCAGATCCGGCCTTGTCGAATCGTCCACCAACATAAAGACAATCCCTGGAAGCTCCGATTTGTTTGGTCTGTCTTGTGTATTTGGGTGAACCAGAAAAACCAGATAGACCAGATGAACCTGTCGGCTCCTGGACTTTGGCTGGTGAGAAGATTCCTTCGTGGCTAGAGCAATGGAGGGAGTCGCCACCGCATCCCTTCCTCCCGGCGGGATGGCTGATTTCTTGTTCCTCCCTGAAGGGAGTGGCCGAAGCTGCCCTTTACTGCGCGCATCGAACGAGCACCGTTTCATCGTGCGCGTTCTGCGAGCAAGAAGGGCACCTGGCTGCTCCCTCACGACCCTTCTGAGGCCGCGCGTTGCGCGAGCACGAAGGATACTCAGGCGTCTCGCTACACCCCTGCTTCTTTCAGCACCTGTCCTGTGTACGATCGCTTCGCCTTGGCTATATCCTTCGGTGGTCCTTCGGCCACGATTCTCCCCCACGATCGCCACCCTCCGGGCCAAGGACTATGATCCAATCGGCATTTTTGATCACACCGCTTGATGAAGGGAATATGCTCGAAGAACTGCACCGCATCATCCACCGTCATATTCAACAGGCCGGCAAGCCCTGTGATGACAACGAGCTGGTCGCGAGGGATCGTCACATCGAGGTTCTTGAGATTGTGGTCGCGGGCGCCCTTAATGATGATCTATGCATCAGGGGCGGGATGAGCATGTGATCTGGCTCGGCAGAACCTCAGGAGATCAGTCGACGCAGCGAAAAGAACTTCGTGTGCACCTAAGGCGGGAGCGGATTGGGTCTAACGTAGGAGTTCTGTCAGCAGCGATCGGTATGTCCCCGCGTCAAAACCTGCCGCTGCTCCAAGGCTCAAAAGTCGCTGGCCAACGTCTTCATTACTCAGATCCATTGCTTCTAGCAAAGCGATGTAATTGCTGTATGCCTGTTTCAGATGGGGATGAACATGCCCCGTCGAGCCTGTGAACTTCAGAAATATCACAAGGTGTCGCTTCATCAACGGCTCCGCGTCCCCCAGCCGATTCGTCGCCTGGAGCAACTGCGCCAGGTTGTTGAGATCGGTGGCCACCCTGGGATGCTCCGCCCCGTAGCTCGCCTCATCGATGGCCAGGGCCCGCCGCATCAACGGCTCCGCGTCCCCCAGCCGATTCGTCGCCTGGAGCAACTGCGCCAGGTTGTTGAGATCGGTGGCCACCTCGGGGTGCTCCGTCCCGTAGCTCGCCTCATCGATGGCCAGGGCCCGTTTCATCAAGGGCTCTGCTGCTACATAATTGGCCTTCGAAAAGAGCAAGAGCCCCAGTCGGTTCATCAGGCTGGTAGTGGGGTCCGCAATGCCGCATTGGTCGGCATAGGTTGTTGCCGCGAAAAGATGCGGACGGAGCGGATCCCAGACCGGCCAGGACTTCACATCCTGAGGGTTACCATATTCCGCCTTGTTGAAGATCTCCAGCATGGAGCGGAGAGACAGGTCTCTCTCCGCTCCGTTTTGTCGCTCTCTTGTGACATCCTGCACGAGGCGGTGAATCCGGAACCGTCCTCCACCCTCCTCGAATTTCGCCAGCGAGAAACTGGCGAGTTCGGCCAACGCATCTTGCGCTGGGCCGTCCGGCAGGATGGATCGTGGTATCGGCTCAGGTGCCAGCCAGCTCAGTTGACGCAGCAGAGCAAGTCCCTCCGGCGAGAGCTGGTCAACCGTCGTGTCCCAGGTCGTCACGACTGCCCGCTGGTACTTCGTGAGCCGCTCATCGTGCCACTTTCGCACGGCCTGATCGCGCTGACGCCAGCGCGCGAGATAGTCAGCGAGGGAGGATCGTTTCTGCGCGATGAAGGCGCCGGCCTGCTCCAACGCCAGCGCCAAGTGGCCCAGTTCATGGGCCAGCGCCTGAGCATCCTTTTCATCACTTAGGAGGCGACGCGTCTGTCTTGGGTGCGCTCCAGCAGGAACTCGACCGCGGCCGACTCAGCCAGTTCATCGAGCTCAAGAGTCGGAATCTCGTTGCTCCAATCGGCCAGCCGTGAGGTGATGAGGACGGTTCCTCCCTTCAAACTTCCCACCAGCTCCTCGACCGCCTGCGCCGCTTCGGCTGTATCGACGTTATCCAGGATGAGCAGCCAGTTCTGGTGGGCCTGGAGCCACCGGAGCACTGCGTGATACCGGGCCGCCTCTTCCTTCGCATCTTGTTCCGGCAAATCCAGGATGAGCGGCCCGCAGAGCGTGGAAAGGTTTTGGCCCAGAGCTTCACGCTTGTCCGCGGGAACGAATAGCAAGGCCTGGTATTCCTCGAAGTGGCGGAGAGCATATTCGACGGCGAGCCGCGTTTTCCCTACGCCACCGAGCCCATACATGACCTGCCTGGCTCCTGTGCTCGCCGCGTGGCCTGCACCAGCCGTCAACCATCGATGAAGTTCTTTCAGCTTCTGGTCACGGCCTTTAAAGAGAGACCCCAGTGTCCCATACTTGAGATTGCTCGGCTTCCCCCGTGGAACAGTCGGCAGATCGAGCACCAGGCATTGTTTGATCAGATCGTCGGTATCGACAAATGTGCTGTAATGCTTATTGGTGTCCTTCACCCGGTCGATATGTGCCTGTTGAAGGTTTAGCGCATGGAGCCTGTTACTATCTCCTGACGCCACTGTGCGCGCCTTTTCCATCCGCTGGTCCAGGTCAGCCGGGAAGAACACGAACACCTTGTCCCGACGAGGCGGAGACCAGGGCGCTTCGCCCCAGGCCAGCCAGAATTCCCACTGGGTACAGGACCGCTCCGGCGCGCCATCCGGCAACTCTCCGCTGGACGGCCAGCCAGGCTCCGCTCCCATCACACAAATGACGGCTTGGCAACGAGCCACTTCATCGTGCAGCTTCTGCCAGAGTGTCGATCCCCCTTGATTGAACTTTTCTTGCGATGAGACGTGGAGGCCCTTGCGCTCAAGCCAGTTCTCTAGTTGCACACGCTCTTGGAGGAACTCCGACGAGACGGCGCTGAGGAAAACATGAAACTGGGTCGGCGAGGTCATGGCGGGCGTATCCTGATGACGTCGGAAGCTGTATGATAGCCGCGCGAGTATAGCAAGCAGCGTAACAGCTGGCTACCTTGACAAACTTGGAAGCCGGGTGCTACCACGCTCTATGGTGCATGTGGATACACCGCCTGTTCAGAAGGGGGCCGACTCCCCAGCGGCTCCGATCGCCGTCTCGACTTGGACTGGCTCGGCCCGTGAACAGGCCGTTCAGCGAATGTTTACGTCGATCGCAGGCGTCTACGATCTGAACAACACGCTCTTGAGTTTTGGGCTGCACTACCGGTGGAAGAAGATTACTGCCTCCTATGTTCCCATCACGGCTGGAGGCCGGGCACTCGATGTCGGTTCCGGCACAGCCGATCTGGCGCTCCTGGTCGAACCCCGCATGGGGGACAATGGCCGCGTAATTGCTTCTGACCTGAACCATGCCATGCTGGTCGAGGGGCTCAAGAAGGTCACCGGACGGGGACTGGGGAAGAAGATTACGTGTCTCGAAGCCAACGCTGAACATCTGGGATTTCCCGATAGGACTTTTCATGCCGTAACCACAGGGTTTTGCATGAGGAACGTCGGTGACCTTCGGCAGGCGCTCACGGACATTCACCGTATTTTGCAACCAGGTGGGCGGTTTGTGTGCCTGGAGTTTTCCCGGCCAATCTTTGGGTGGTTGCGGACCCTGTACGACTGGTATTCGTTCCGGCTGCTTCCTTGGATCGGCACGAAAGTGGCGCATGACACGACCGGCGTCTATGAATATCTCCCGGCTTCCATTCGGAACTTCCCGGACCAGGAGCGATTGAAGCAGATGCTTCTCGACGTAGGCTATCGTCAAGTCACGTATCGCAACCTGAGCGGGGGGATCGTGGCGATCCATGTGGCCACGAAATAACATGTTCCATTCCTTTCACCGAACATCGAACATTCAACACTGAACTGTATATGAATTCTATTTTGTATGTATTTCTCCCCTGCAAGAAGGTCTACCCCATCGGGGTGACCTATCTCGCTGATTTTATTCATCGCCGTAAGCCGGACGTGCGGCAACGCATCCTCGATCTGTCCCTCTTTCCCGATGCCCAACGGATCAGTGCGGTTCGCGACGCCACGACCGAGTTCAAGCCGGATCTTGTCTGCTTCTCCTGGCGCGACATTCAGATCTTTTCTCCGCACGAGGGAGACTCTTCGCTGGAACATGCGTTTAATTTCTACTTTGCGAGCAATCCACTCAAGCGGATCGCTGCCTCGTTTGCAGGAGTGAAACAGCTCTACCGCTACTACAGTCATATCCGGGCGGCGCTCTCCTATCCCTGGTTGATTGCGAAGGAGTTCCCGAAGGCGCAGATTATGATCGGCGGCGGAGCCTTTACCGCCTTTGCCGATCAGCTCATTCAGAAGCTCCCTGAAGGAACCATCGGGATTCTTGGGGAGGGTGAAGATGCCATTCTCAAGGTGATTGAAGGCCAGTCGCTGGAGCACGAGCGCTACATCCTCCGGGAGGGGAAGACCGTTCGAAAGGGCCAGCAGGGTTCACCGGCCCTCCTGGATGCACTGACCGTCGACTTGCCCTACCTGACCACGATTTTTCCGCAGCATCGGGAATATCTGGGGGAATCCATCGGGGTCCAGTCGAAGCGAGGCTGCCCCTACGAATGTGCCTTCTGCCTCTACCCCTACATTGAGGGGAGACGGGTGCGCTATCGGCCCCCCTCGATGGTCGTCAAGGATATCTCTCAGCACTACCATCAATGGGGCGCCAGACGGTTCTGGTTCACGGATGCCCAGTTCATTACCGGGAAAGAAGCCTATCCCCAATGCACCGAAATCCTTGAACGGATTATCGCAGAAAAATTGGAGATCGAGTGGTCCGGCTATATTCGAACATCGCTCATCACCCCGGAGATGGCCAAACTCATGGTCCGGTCTGGCGTCGGCGATCTTGAGGTCGCCATTACGTCAGGCTCCCAAATGGTGTTGAACGATCTCCACATGGGATTCAAGCTTGAGCGGCTGTACGATGGCTGTCGCTATCTGGCGGAAGCGG
>JBBRRK010000227.1:0-6035 GCA_038200765.1 Nitrospirales bacterium | reverse complement strand
TCCGTAACGACTGGCCCTGAGCCAGGCCGAGGCTCAGGGTCTCACGATCGGTGTCACTCACGTGCGTGTAACATTGTTGTGGCATGGCAACACCTTAGCCCATCAGGGCCGGTAGTGTTGCACTTGGAGTTAGAACTCAAGATGTATAAAATGGACCAAATGGAAATTATTGGGATTGCGCAAGCTTCTGACAGTCTGCTAAGGTAATCCGATCGAGATCATCCACAATTATCTTCGGACGGATACATCGCATGGCATGGGACCCTAAAGATCCTTGGAGTAGGAAGAGCGACCCGCTTGAGGAGGTCCTCAGGCAGGCCCAATCTCAATTCAAAAATGTGCTGCCCTCATTCAAGAATCTGATGCCCTCCAGCGGTTTCAGAAATGTCGCCTTGGCAGGGCTACTCGTCTTTGTTGCCTGGAATAGTGCCTTTATCGTCGCCCCGGATGAGGAGGGCGTCGTCAAGCGATTCGGCACCCCTGTCCGAACCGTGGGACCAGGCCCCCATGTAAAAATCCCCTTCGTCGAAACCGTCCTCCAGCCGAAAGTCGAAAAACTCCACCGTATCGAGGTGGGCTTCCGCACAGATCGGCAAGGCCGCCAACAGATGATAGCGCAAGAAGCCCTGATGCTCACCGGCGACATGAACATTCTCGCCATCGAATTCATCGTGCAATACAAGATTAAAGAATCTGCGAACTACCTCTTTAACGTCGCACAAATCGATGAGACGATTGGTAAAGCTGCCGAGGCCTCCATGCGAGAAGTGGTTGGTAAAGGCAAGATCGACGAGGCGTTGACGACCGGCAAAGCCCAGATCCAGCAGGATACCCAGATATTGCTGCAGTCCCTTATCGACCAGTATCAGGGCGGCGTCCAGATCGCGGCCATCCAGCTCCAGGACGTCAGTCCTCCCGAGGCTGTGGCGGCTGCCTTCAAGGATGTGACGAATGCGAAGGAAGATCGAGAGAAGCTGATCAACCAGTCTCAGAGCTATCGCAACGACATTCTCCCCAGAGCCCAAGGCGAAGCCGCTCAGATCGTGAACCAGGCCAAGGGGAACGCCCAGTCCCGACTGAATCGCGCCCAAGGTGAGGCCAACCGTTTTACGGCGACCCTGAAAGAATACAGTCAAGCCAAAGACATCATCAGCAAGCGGATCTATATCGAAACCATGGAAGAAATCCTCCCGAACGTCGAAAAGATCATCATTGATGGGAAGGCAGCTGATCGTATCCTTCCGTACCTTCCACTTGATCGTCACAAACCCATGACCAGCACCACCAACACTGAGGGACCATAAATCATGACCAAGCAGGGAATTATCATTGGACTGCTGGTGGTCGTTGTTGGGTTGTTTTTCCTGGGGGCCTCACCACTCTTCGTCGTGGACATCATCCAAAATGCGATCGTGGTCCAACTCGGAAAGCCGGTCCGCACTATAACGGAGCCGGGGCTCTATGTGAAAGTGCCGTTCATTCAAGAGGTCATCTACTTCGATAAACGCCTGCTGGACTACGACTCACAGGCGCAAGATGTGATCACCCAAGACAAGAAGACCCTCCTTCTTGACAACTACGCCAAATGGCGAATTGTCGATCCACTCAAAGTCTATCAGAACTTTCAAACCCAGCGGGGAGCTCTGCAACGGCTCAACGACATTATTTACTCTGAACTCCGTGTTGAACTCGGGCGGCATGACCTTCTGGAAATCGTCGCGGATCACCGCTCCGATCTCATGAAAATCGTGACCGAGCGGTCGCATGAGAAGGCGTCCGCGTATGGGATCGAGATCCAGGACGTGAGAATCAAACGCGCCGACCTTCCTGAACAGAATGAGAAGGCGGTATTTGCCAGGATGCAAGCTGAGCGGGAACGGCAGGCAAAACAATATCGTGCTGAAGGCGCTGAGGAAGCGCAGAAAATCCGATCAGAAGCGGAAAAGGATCGCGAGATTGTTCTGGCTCGGGCGTATAAGGAGTCGGAAGAACTTCGAGGTGCGGGAGATGCGAAGGCTTTTAAGGTCTATGCTGATGCCTACCGGCAGGATCCTCAATTTTTTGAATTTACTCGTACGATGGAAGCCTACAAGAAAACATTCAAAGACAAGTCCACCATGGTGATGAGTCCAGACTCAGAATTCTTGCGCTATCTTAAGAAGCGTTAACCTTCAGGACAGTCCCACAATCTCGCCCGTGCTAGGATCAATTCCAATGCGCTCCCCTGCCGGATTCTTGGGCAACCCCGGCATGAGTTGAATACCTGAGCAGACTGCCGTCAGAAACCCTGCCCCTGCAAGTATTCTCACCTCTTTGATCGGCAACGTAAAATCGGACGGTCGCCCCTTCAACGCTGGGTCGTGCGACAGTGATAGTGGGGTCTTGGCCATACAGATTGGCAACCGATCGAGTCCAAGCTGCTGCGCCACGTCGATGTCTTGCTCGGCTTGTGCGTCGAACGACACAGCCGAGGCCCCATACATTTGCGTCGCAATGGTCTGGATTTTCTTCTTGATCGGCCATGCGGCGTCATAGAGATATCTGAATGCAGATGGTTTCTCTGTGGCGCTGATCACAGCCTTCGCCAACGCTTCAGCCCCTTTCCCACCATCGGCCCAATGGGTTGAGACCGCGGCATCCACCGCACCAACCTCTTGTGACCGCTTTCGCACCCATTCCAACTCAGCCGCTGGGTCATCGATAAACGCATTGACCGCCACCACCACGGGCACCCCATGAGCTTTCACATTCGCAATATGCTGTTCCAAGTTCGCAAAGCCTTTGACCAATGCCTCTTGGTTAGGCCCAGTAAGGCCTGCCGGAAGTGTGGCCCCAACCTTGACTGCACCTCCACCACCGTGAAGCTTGAGTGCGCGGAGCGTCGCGACCACCACGGCCACCGCCGGCCTGAATCCTGAGAGACGACACTTGATGTTGAAAAACTTCTCTGCTCCGAGATCACTCCCAAATCCAGCCTCCGTGACGACATAGTCTGCACAACGCAACGCGATGGCATCGGAAAGGATCGAGCAATTCCCGTGGGCGATATTACCGAACGGACCAGTATGCACAAACGCGGCAGTTCCCTCCAGCGTCTGAACCAAGTTCGGCAACAATGCTTCTCTCAGCAAGACCGCCATGGACCCGGCACAACCGAACTCTTCTGCCCGCACTGCCTTACCATTCCTTGTGAACCCAGCAATGATCTGCCCAAGCCTACGTCGCAAATCAGCTTGACTCGATGCCAATGCGAGTATCGCCATGACTTCGGACGCTTCTGTAATCACAAACTGACCCGTGCGACCCGCAGCCCCTTCTCCCAACCAGACCTGCCGTAATGCCCGATCGCTCACTCCCAATGTCCGTGGCCAGGTGATCCGATTTGGATCTACCTGAAGCGCATTTCCATGAAACAGATGATTGTCAATAAATGCTGATAAGAGATTGTGACTGGCAGATACCGCATGGGCATCGCCGGTCAAGTGGAGGTTGATATCTTCCATCGGAAGGACTTGCGCACGCCCTCCCCCTGTTCCACCGCCTTTGATTCCAAATACTGGCCCCAATGAAGGCTGACGAAGCGTGACTGCCGTTCGATGGCCGAGGCGGGAAAGGCCCATCACAAGCCCAATGGACGTTGTCGTCTTACCTTCACCGAGTGGGGTCGGATTGATGGCGGTTACGAGTACGTACCGGCCGAGAGGTGCAGCATGAAGCCGCTCAAGTACGTCAAGCGAGACCTTCGCCTTCAGCTTTCCGTATGGAAATAGCTCGCTGGCTTGAATACCAAGCTGATCCGCGACATCGTGGATTTGATGCGCCTTCACTGACCGGTTTATCTCAATATCTGTCATAGATTAGGCAAGGGCATGACCTCTACCACCCTAATGGCGTAGCAGTATAGCATAGGGATTGAGTCGATTTGGTGGCCGTTGTTGGACGGGGATGAATGTGTACTGCGCGCCTTGGTCATAACCCACGTCGGTTGATGACGGGCCGGTCGGTGAAACGGGAGGCCTAACGAGTTATTCGAGGATGTACTTTACGGGGTCTAGGGCTTGACCGTTAACCTTAACCATGTAGTGCAAGTGGGGCCCTGTGGCTAATCCGGTACTGCCAACTAATGCAATGGCTTCTCCGCGCTTCACACGCTGCCCCTCTTTGACCAATGATTTGGCGAGGTGGCCATAGACAGTTTCAATACCGAATCCATGGTCGACTTTCACGAGAATTCCCAGCTTGGGGTCAAAACCAACTGCTGTGACTCGTCCTTGAGCCGGGGCTTGAACCGGCGCATTAGCAGCAGCTCCAATATCCAACCCGTCATGCCAAGCAGGCTTTTCTGTAAAGGGGGAAACTCTTGGTCCGAACCCAGAAGTCACCCACCCCTTCACCGGCCAAATTGATGGGGTTGCTGCCCATCGAGAAGATTTCTTTTCGGCAGCCAAGGACAATTCTTGAAGCGATTGTTCCTGGATCGCGGCTTCTTTCGTCAGCCAATCGATACCGTTCTTGATTGAGGCGATCCTCTCCTCCTCAGTGAGACTCCTTGAGCCAGCAGATGGGCTCGTAGGGCCACCCAGAGCACTTTGACTGAGTTCCACTGAACCCGAAGGCAGAGTCTCAGCATCACCCTTGATGCTCTTCTCAGAGGCAGGAAGAGTATTACCATCGGGAAGGGGAGTATCTTCACCACCTCGACCATTAGCCACATCCCCTGCCTTCGGGTTCTCAATACCCAACATGACACGAAGCCGTTGATTGACCTCCTTCATATTGGTTAACCGCTTCTTTAAATCGTCGACGGCACTAGAAAATGCTCCCGTCTGCTCCCGTGCACTCATGGCTTCTGCACGGAATCCTGAGAGTTCATGGACTTCGCCCGTCCTAATCACGTAATGCGAGACGACAAGAATGTTGGCCAGGACAAAAATAGCTCCAACTATCAATAGCTTACTAACAAGTTTGCGAGAAAAACTATACCGCAGTGGCTTGGCTGTTAGCCCACGAAAGATCACGACGGTATAGGCATCATTATCTTCGGCGCCGTTCATTTGCCCCATGACCATTCACCCCCTGCTGAATAGGCTACCCCCATTCCTACGCTACTACTGAATAGTGTATCGATCAAAATTGCTTCAGTCAACCCTTTATTTTTATGGATCCTCCCACTCACTAAACACTTAGCTGTGGGTCTCGCTACACACCCACCGAATGTATGGCTCAAGACCCTCCGTAACCGGTAACGCGATAATTTCAGGAACTTCATAGAGATGCATCGCCTTGATCGCTTTTTCAAGCGCACGATACCGAGGTTTAGTGGACTTCAATATGAGAAGAACCTCTTGTGCCTTGGCCACTTTTCCCTTCCAACGATAAATCGATTGAATTCCTGGAATGATGTTCGCACAGGCAGCCAGCTTCGCATGTACCATTTTTTCGCCAATCCTTACAGCTTCTTCCTGATTTTTCATTGTGACCAAAATAACAAGGACCTGCCCTCCTGATTTCCTCGTGAGGGGCGCGACCATTATTCAGATGACCTTTCTGCCCTGAAATACTCCATGCTATTTTCTTCCGAATAGAATGAGAGAGCAATTTCTGGGCCTGCTCTGTATACAGACCCATGATTATTACAACTTATCAATATCTTATAGTATTACGCGTAACAGCCGAACCCTTGATAGCTCTCTCGATGTCCGAATCGAGTCACTGCGAGGCCACATTAAGACAAGAGCTGATAAATATGTATATGTGCTTATTACTTTGACTCCGGTGACATCAATTCGGTGAGAGAAATGGGGGCTTTTCTGTGCCGAGATTTCCAGCAAGGTTTGAAAGGCGGCCATCGGGGTCTTGCGCCGGTTGAAGCGAAAGACAAACTCATCCAAATCGCTCGGAAGATGCTTGGGCTCAACACCGTGATGCGTTCCGTTCAGCCACGCCTTCTTACCCGAGCATGTCGGGCACACGAAGGCATCTGGCCACCGGCATTGAACCAGGTAAGCGCGACAGGCTTCGGGGGTTGAAAATCG
>JBBRRK010000226.1:0-6065 GCA_038200765.1 Nitrospirales bacterium | reverse complement strand
GCAGGTCGCGGGGGAGTGGAGTTTGCTCTGTAGCGTCCACAACAGGCTGAAACTGGCCGGTGCGAGAGGATGAGTCCCTCAAAATCGAACGCAATCCCACCCGTCGGCGCTCTCATCGGCCATACGCCACAGAGGTTGCTGACTGAATCGCCGTTTCTCGCTGCCATGCCTGTGCTGTGATGGGCCGAAAGGAGGAGTCGATGACTCGAAAACGCCATACAAAGAAGCACATTATTGCGGCACTGAAAGATGCCCACGTCGGGGTCAGCGCCTAGGCCCTGTGCCGGAACCATGGGATCTCGAATGCGACATCCTATACGTGTCGGACGAAATACGCCTGGCTGGAATTCAGCGACGTGAAAAGCTACGTCGATTGGAAGAAGAAAAGCAGAAGTTAAAACAGATGGTGGCAGAACAAGCACTCGATACCCAGGCACGAAACGCGCTCACCGAAAAAGCTGGAATGGCCAAAAGCGAAATGGACAGCGGCCATCGGGATGGTCGCGCACTTTGGGTTGAACCAGTGGCGTGTGTGTCGGTGAGTGAGACTGGATCGGAACAGGCTCCGGTATCGGAGTCTCTGGCCGACAATCCAGGGCTCCGAGCGAGGATGCGAGAGATCACCGAACCCAAGCAACGCTACGGCTGCCCCCCGGTCTATGTGCGACTGCGACGGGAGGGCTGGAGGCTACCACACAGAAGGTTGAGCGGATCCTATCGGGCGGAAGTCCTTTCGTTGCGCGGACGAGCGCGGAAGAAGGCCACGGCCGTCGTGCTGCCCTGCGGCCCAGCAAGCCCGGAAGACGCTGAAGGAGTGGGCGCGGAACCGAACACAGGAAGCGCGCCCGATGGAGCAAGTCACGATCATCCTGCAATGTATGCAGGACCACTCGGTCAGCGACAGTGCACGGAGTGTGTGCGTGCGCCAGGATCCGGGTCCGGGGAGACCACCAATGGTAAACTCGTCCACGAGTTCAAGCGCACCTACATGCGGCACGGCAGGTTGAATCTGTTTGCCACACTGGAAGTCGCCATCGGTGAGATCCCCACGCACATCACCCGACAAAACCGCTGACTAACGTTTCTGGACTACATGGATCATCTGATGGCAGAGATGCCCGAAGGCAAGAATATTCACGTGACCCTGGACAATAATTGCCATCACAAATGGAACGATCCGTGGTCGGCAGCACACCCGAATTCATGGTTCATTTCACGCCGACGTCGGACAATTGGCGCAACCAAGTTGGAGTCTGCTTTGGGACCTTACCAGAAGGGCGTTCACGATTACCCGCTTTTGAGATGTCGAGGAATTAGGTCAGGCCCTCGACGCATTTGTGGCCGCCTATGGGCCCACAACCAAATCGTGTGTTAGGCACGAGAGAGAAGTCACAGGCGCTCAACTCAGAAATACTGTCGTAACCGTACGCAGTTACGCACCCGCCCGCTTGGGCTTCATGACGCAGCGATGAGGAGGACATGCAGGGATCAGAGTGCGCGCTGGAGGTGTTCTTGCTGTTTCTCTTGTATCTTCCCCGCCTGACCAGTTAATCGATCCAGCGGGGCATCCTGCGAGGTAAAGAACAAGACAGGAACGGTCAAGCCCAGCATGATCAAGCACCAGAGTGACAAAAACTTGGTAACTTGGCTTCGTATAAGAAGTTTGACAAGTAGGCAGACCACCGCGGCGATACCCCCGAAGGTGAGAACTTTAGACTGATAGGGAGTCAACCCAGAAATACTCGGAGTGAATGTACCGAGCATGCCATCTTGGCTGTGGGCCCAATCAGCAATCTTCTGTTGTAGTCTTACAGCGGCAGAATGATCGGTTGCGCCTTTGGGAGCCTGTTCAGTCACTTGCACCTTCGCACGATACCGTTCGGGAATACGCTCGAAGTTGTCGGTCAGAACCGGAGTACCACCTTCATCAACATAGGAATAGATGGTCGTGGCAAAAGCGGCCCCCGATAATAGAAGGCTACTGATCAAGAGGAGCAGGGCTCCCAAAATAATGGCAACCGTACCACCATCAACGAGAAAGTGGTCTCGTCGATCTCCTGGAATCATCTCATTTCTGAATAGACCCATCACCATAAGTATACATACTCTCCCTATCTCATTGATTAGATTGAGACAAACTGTTTCACTTTGCTTGACTCTCTCCAATTTACGTTGCTACGATGCGGCGCATTATGTCTCACATCACCGTGGCTACCCATGAATCCATGAACGCTTCTCCACCCGATCTGGAAGAACCAACCCCCTTCATCCGCCGACGATCGGTTCGGGTTATCATCTACGCCGGGCTTGGCCTGTTTGTTTTAATCATGGTGATCTGGCCACTCATCGCACAACTCAAAGACCCGGGCTTTCAAAACCATATCGCGGAACATCGGGTCATAGTCGGGATGTCGAAAGAACAGGTGTTAGAGGCCTGGGGAGGACCACAAACGATCAACACGACCTTCACCAAGGAAGGCATCCGTCGCGAGGAATGGATTTTTGAAGATTGGGAAAGCGCCGCGGTGGTGAAACACCGCTATCTGTACTTTGAAGAGGGCAACCTCATCGGCGGGTGGTTTCAAGGCTCAGGTGAACGGCTCCCTATTCAGTCTCCGTCGAACCCACACAGCCCAAAACCGCGACCGTAGGGGGATACTGAAAAGGCCCACCAGAAGCGTTCTCGCATCGTTTAAACCCTCACCGTAGGGAAAGAGATTCTCGGAAGTTGCCATCAATGGAAGCGCGTATCCGTTCGCCAAGATCCATTCTCGGGACAAATGGCCCCCCCGAAATGCGGTCTGTATCTCCTTGGCCCTTCACTTGCTACCACCTGGTTGGACAGCCTTGTTGAGTATCCTACGAGAGTGTGTTTCTGTTGTCCCACACATGTGAACCGTAAAAGCTCTCGGGGGCCAACACAGCTTTTCACACCCGCACGTATCAGCTCACGGCTGCGACGAGTCATCACCTACCTCCAACCGCAGTAGGCTCAGCAACACCTCCGCATAGACCTGATCGCACGCGTTAACCATGACACTCGAGTTGAGAATGGGGAGTCCTGGATACAAGCTACTCACATGTTCGTTCTGAACGATGTAGGCGATCCCGCTGCCCTCCAGCAGACTCATAATCATTGCCAGCTCGCCCATGCTTTGCGGCTCAGTGAGTCGAATCATCGGCATTGGGCACACGCCATCCTCAAACCGACGACAGGCAATTGACCCTCCGTCGTTTCATTGCTTTTTCGCTGCATTCCCTCTTACACTCAGCAAGGGTTATGGAGTTTCTGTAATTTGCACGCGACGCTCTTTGCCGGAACCGCCCGAAACGGTCAACACACGTTTCCATTCTCGGATCTGATACACCGCCCAGGCAGGAGATTGGCCTTTAAAATACGCATCGGGGTCTTCTCCGCTGGCATTGAGAAAGATCGGCTCCGTGAAGCCTTCCTCCAACGCATAGTCGAGGAGACAGTCCGTGACAAAACCAGACCCACGTAGGGACACCTCGGCCAGCATCGATAGAATGTCTTCTGGATTTTGAATCGTGATCTGATTCATGAACGCACCTCCACGCTATCGAATTGTATCGAGCCGCTCACCAGGAAGGCAACAGATATGACACGCTCTATGACCAAAAGTCGATTCCGAGAAGAACTCCTGCGTATTATGAGCCGTAAG
Source organism: Nitrospirales bacterium (assembly GCA_038200765.1). GTDB lineage: Bacteria > Nitrospirota > Nitrospiria > Nitrospirales > Nitrospiraceae > Palsa-1315. The sequence continues at coordinate 2,382 of JBBRRK010000226.1, read as the reverse complement.
CATCATTGGGCCTGGCCGGCATTCGCCGACGGAACGGTCACTGTCGATCAACTCAAGCGCCACTTCCAACAGGAATATGGCGTATACGTACGTGACTTCCCTGTATTCCTGGCACACATTCACGGGCAGAATCCCCCGGCCCCGATCCGCCGAATGCTCGCCGATAATATTTACGAAGAAGACACCGGTGGGCTCTCGCTGGGAAAATCGCACCCAGAACTATTCCTGACCATGATGGCAGGACTTGGATTCCCGGCACGCGACTTTGAAACCGTGCGCCTCTTACCGGCCAGTCGGCGCTACCGTGCGTGGCTCGACCGTGTCTCGAATAAGCGGGACTGGGTTATCGGAGCAGCGGCCCTCACTGTCTTCGTGGAAGGCAGCGTAAAGGATCGCGCCGAAATCGCCGACCCCTCCAAGCCCAAGACCGCCGAAGAGATCGAAGCCATCGTCCAACGCCACCCACTGGTGAAATACCACGGTCTGTCCCCCGATGCTATGGATCTGATTCGTGCGCACCAAATGGTCGAAGCCGGACACCGTCACGATGCCTATGCCATGGTCGTGAACTACGCCACAACACGAACCCAGCAACAGGCCGTACTCAGCTGCCTCAAGAAATGTCTCACGCTTTGGCAGGCCTATCGCGACGCCGTCGCCAAAGCCTGTGGATTGAAAAAGACCTCACGGTGAATCCGCTCTGTATTGCCGCACTGATCTCCCTTTTCCTCTCACTCCTTCCAATCGTCAGCAATCAGCCACCGGCTCTCAGCGCGCCTCTACCAGACGGCATGGCACTGGTACCAGCCGGAGAATTCCTGATGGGGAACCCGCTCGACAGCGATGGACTTCCTGACGAACAGCCACAACGCCTCGTCTATATCGGATCATTCTGGATCGACCGCTACGAGGTCACGAACGATGTCTATGCACGATTTGTCCTGACCACCGGACACCGCGCGCCCGCACACTCGAACCTTGCTTCCACATTGTGGGAAAATACTACACCCCTTCCCGGCATCGGTACTCATCCCGTGGTCAACGTTAGTTGGGAGGATGCCGTGGCCTACTGCACCTGGGCTGGCAAGCGCCTTCCGACCGAGGCGGAATGGGAAAAGGCCGCGCGCGGTACCGATGGCCGTCGCTACCCATGGGGAAATGAGTGGGACTTCAAGAAGGCCAACAGCGCCAGCTATTGGGCGGGACGCACCATCGACTTTCAGAGCGGAACGGACTGGGAGGCCTTCTGGATAATGGGCGAGGGAGCGAAGATTTCAAAAGAGAAGGGCGTGAAGGGAGAAGTACTCACGATGCCGGTCGCGAGCTTTCCAGAAAGCATGAGTCCCTATGGACTCCATGACATGGCAGGCAACGCCGCGGAATGGGTACAGGATTGGTATAACCCGAACTACTACCGAGAGGCGCCTCTCTCAGACCCTCAGGGCCCTCCTCGCGGGACGATCAAAGCGATGCGCGGCGGGTCCTGGCTCAAGCCGGTTATCAGTCTTCGCACGAGCGACCGAGACTGGGGCACGATGGACAGCCGACCCAGTGGCACAGGATTTCGCTGTGCAAAGGACGCCGTCTAGCAGGATGCTGGACATTACCGAGCCAGCAGATACTCAAGCCGTTCAATCCTCACCACCGGCATGATAATGCCCACGCCTTCTTCATCATGCGAAAAATCATAGACAAGGGATTCCTCGGGAATGAGCCGCCCCACCATAGCAATCTCAATGTCAATTTTCCGTCCGGCATCACGCTGTCGGTGGAAAACCTTACTGGTGCTTGGATCAGGAGTCACGACGAGATTACTCGGGGCTTCTTCAGGTTTGAATCGAACCACACCCCATCTGGTCGACGTGAAGATCGGCCCAATTGCCACGCTAAACCCGCCCGTCATTGGATCGTAGCGCGAGATTTCCGCTGACCACAGAAAGACCACCGTCCACTGGAGCGCCTCCTTCCCTTCACGCCTTACATCCCGTTCCCGATTGAGTGTGAACAACCGCTCATCGAGGCCAGAATCGTGATTGCCATGGCCGGAGACCAGACCCCAGTTCGGAGGGCTCCCATCCAGGGCATCAAGAAACTGTTCAATGGGATGAGGGTCGATCAGGATATGGCAGTCCGGAGGCAGAATGGCAGACAGATCGTTGCGCGCTATTGTCAGGAGCGGTCTCGTACCGATGGCGTCTTCAGCCCACCCTTCTCCAGGCGATCCTACCGTTAGGAACAGAACGGCGATGGCGCAGAGAGCCCTCATGGGACGAGATCACTCCGTTGCGATAGTGCAGGCTCGCTCAAAACTCGTGCGGAGGGCAGTGACCGCTGGCTGCTCACTCCTCAACACTCCACATTCGACCAACACGGCCAGACGAG
>JBBRRK010000225.1:0-6102 GCA_038200765.1 Nitrospirales bacterium | reverse complement strand
GCCTTGTCTCTGAATCTGGACTACGCTTTTCATGGAGCGGCTCCTTGACTTTGGTGTGGAGTGGTGGTGGTCTGAGCAACGATCACTGCACCACACCGGGGCCGCTTCGTCAATTGTCAACTAAGCCTGACACACCCTCGGAATCAAGGAAGGCGCGAATGACTGGGAGTCCAACAACCCAAGAGGCGGCATCCGGAAATCCAATGTCAAAGCCAGAGTCTTCGTGCTTACGCCCCGAGTGTCGATCGTCACCCTTGCGCCAAATGGAACTCACGTCGAGTCGGTGCTCGGCGAGAAACTCGTCCACAGAAAAATCCGGCCCATAAGCCCGAAGATTCATGAAGTTCATCGCAGGTCACGCATAAGCCTAACCAAGCCATAACGGTTAGAGGAACGATCCTCAAGAGTATAGGGGTTAGGAATCTTACCAATTAAAATTGTGTGCTGATCCCTCCCCAGCCCAATTATCGCCAACTCAGGAGAACAAAGGGGTCGGGGGTCTTTGTTATAAATGATTGCAAAGTGGCCGGCTCTGAAGCGAATCACGGGATAAGTTGGACATCCCACGGTATTTTAGCAGGGCGCACAGAATGCACAAGAGATTGGAGCGCGGCTTCTGGCTGTGGTGGACCAAGCCGTAACAAACAAAGACTCCCGACCCCTTCCCAGGCCCACCGTTTTAGAGTCATCAATAAAATCCTTGTCATCCTAACGAGTCCGAGTATTGCCTTTGCGGCTGAGAGTGACTGTGCCAGGGGCTGTGAGATGCAGGTAGTCGTCAATGACGACTGGGGTTTCCGGCGGGTTGGTGAAGATGGTGACCGACTGTTTGTCGGAATGCATCCAGGTTCCGCAGCCTGAGAGTCCTTCAACCAGGGCGCACAGTACGAGCCCTCCTTGCCACAGCTTGCCGTTCCTTATCTTCCAACCCCATTAAGCAGGATGCTGAAAAGGCCCGCCAGCGGCGTTCTCGCATCGCTCAGAGGCTCAACATACCGAAGCGTACGCCTCGCCTCTTCGCTCGCAGCGGCCTTGCTGGACGGCCTTTTTGAGCATCCTACGAGTTGTTCATGTGTCAACGCCACGCGTAAGAGCACAGCGGGATTTGAGCGTAAACTGAGTTTTTCCGCAGCCCGTTAGATGTTCATTGCCTCGTTCACGTCGTGGAGTGTCGCTTTGGCGACCTCGCCGGCCCGGCGGCTGCCTTCGGTCACGATGTCGTTCAGGTATGCGGGATCTTTGCTCAGGCGCGCGCGCGCGTCCCACATTGGCGTCATGCGTTCCACGATTCGATCGGCGACGAGTTTCTTGCAATCGATACAGCCGATGGCGGCGGTCCGGCATTCGGTATTAATCTGCTCCTGAATCATCGGCAATGAAAATATTTTATGAAAATCGTACACGGGGCAGAGGTCCGGGTTTCCGGGATCGTGGCGCCGGACTCGGGCAGGGTCTGTGACCATCGTCTTGAGTTTCTGTCGCACGACCGGTTCGGCGTCGGACAGGTTGATCGTGTTGCCATAGCTCTTGCTCATCTTTCGGCCATCCGTGCCGAGCACTTTCGGAAACTGGGTGAGTTGCTCCAGCGGTTCAAGGAACACCGGTTTGTAGAGGCTATTGAACCGCCGGGCCAGCTCCCTGGTGAGTTCAAGATGCGGCAGCTGATCTTTCCCAACCGGCACGAAATTTGGCTTGTAGATGAGGATGTCTGCGGCTTGGAGGACCGGATAGCCAAGAAATCCGTATGTGCTCAGATCGCGTTCCTTTATCTCTTCCTGTTTTTCCTTATAGGTTGGATTCCGTTCCAGCCAGGAGATGGGCGTCATCATCGAGAGCAAGAGATGCAAGACGGCATGTTCAGGGATACGCGATTGCACGAACACCGTCGCTTTTGCGGGATCGATGCCCGCGGCCAGCCAGTCGATCAACAACTCGCGGACGAATTCCCTGATGCGGCTGGTATCGGCATAGTTCGTCGAAAGTGCATGCCAGTCCGCGACGAAAAAGTAGCATTCGAACTCGGTCTGAAGCCCTTTCCAATTTTCCAAGGCGCCGAGATAGTTGCCGAGATGGAGCAGCCCGCTTGGCTGCATGCCGCTGAGGACTCTTTTCCTGGGGGTAGTCACGGTGTGTCTCCTGCTCCAAGGCCGATGGCGGTAGAGAGAATTGAATTGGAGAGACTGTGGGTCAAGGTTCCCGCGATGGTATGGATCACATGGATCTGCGGGTCCAATATGATCAGTCCCATCAGAATGAACATGCCGTAAGGTTCCACGCGCCTGAGTGTCATCGCCGCAGTGTTTGGGAGAAGGCTCGTGAGAATTCTTCCGCCATCCAATGGGGGGAGCGGCAGCAGATTGAACAGCATGAGGAGCACGTTAATTAAGACGGAGTAGACTGACATTGCGGCGATCGGCTGGAGGAACATTTGGTGCCACGTGTTCGAGGTCTCTTCCGATTTGGGCAGAGAGCTTCCGATTGTGGGATCAATCGATAGGAGGAGCGCGAAGAGCAGCGCACTGCCGACGGCCAGCGCGAGATTCATCGCCGGTCCTGCCGCCGCGACGAGCGCCATGTCCCGACGTGGTTGGTGCATATTGCTTGGGTCGACTGGGACCGGTTTGGCCCAGCCGAGGAAGAATCCTCCGGGCATGAGGAGGCAGAGCAAGGGCAGGATGATGGTTCCGAAGGGATCGATGTGTGCCAGCGGATTCATGGTGAGTCGGCCCTGGAGCTTGGCGGTTGGGTCGCCGCACCGATTGGCGACCCAGCCATGGGCGTATTCGTGCAAGACCATGGCGAAGAGGAGCGGAAGCCCCATGTAGGAAAGGGTGTGGAGAATCTGTGGTAAGGAGTTCATGTGATCGGCTTTCTTAGTTCACTTGAAGGAATCGGCCTCGTTTGATCTGTATGAGAAAGAGCGGACGATTCAATGTCCCATCCGGTCCAAACGCCGCTGGTCCCGCCAGGGAGGAGAGGTCCGGCTGTGTCAGGAGGTGATCGCGGACGGCTTCCCCGTAGGAGGCGCCTTTTCGCGCCGCATCGAGCACCAATTTCGCGGCATCGTAGCCCTGCATCGCAAAGAGCGTCGGGTTGGTGTCGAACCGTTTTCTGTACCGGGCGACAAAGTCCTGTACGGACGGGGTCTGGCTATCCACAAAGAAGCCGTCGACGAACACGGCGCCGTCGACCGATGAATCGTCCGTGCGGGCGAAGTCCGGGGAGTTCCATCCATTTGCGCCCAGAAACGGCACTTTCATGTCGTGGAAATTGAGCTGGGCTGTCAGGATGCCGGCGTCGGCTGCGCGGCCCGGAATGAAGATCGCATCGAAGCCCGGCGTATAGAAAACTTTTTTATCCAGCTTTGTCAGTTTCCCGGTGAGTTTCGTCTGATCGACCGGCACGGACAACCCGTATCGCTTGAGGTCCTCTGCTTTCATGCGTTTGAGCTGCGCACTTACATCGGCTTCGCCTTCTTTGTAGGATTCAACGGCGATCACTTCCCCTTCGTGTTGGCGCACTTCTTGAGCAAAGAGCCGGGCCAATTCGCGGCCATACGTTGTGTCGGGATGTAAGATGCAAAATCGGCGGAAGCCTTGCTCGTTGATGGCGTAGTCTGCGATTCGTTTGGCTTGCAGCTCATACGTGAGCGCCGTGTTGAAGACATAGTTGCCGAGGCGTCTGACGTTGGGGAAGGTCGCAGTCGGTGTGATCAGCGGGATGTGGGCGCGCTCGGCGAGTTCAGCCATGACCGGAAGATTTTTTGAGAGGAGTGGGCCGATCACGGCGAGGGGGCGATCGTTGTTCAGCAGCTCGGAAAATTCGTCCAAAAATGAGGTGTGATCGGATTCGAGATCTTTGACGATGAGACCAACCGAGGGACTTCCTGCCCGGTCTCTGTTAGTTTCCACGGCGAGCTGAATTCCGCTGATCACTTCACCGGCAAAAGGAGCGAGTTTTCCTGAGAGCGGCAGGACGGCGGCGATGAAAAACTGGTTGGATTTTTGTTTGGCTTGGAGCGTGACGAGGAGTTCCGACGTTTTTGCTGCCTGTGGGTGAGTTGGGAAATTCGCGAGAAATTGTTGGATTTGCCGTATGGCCTGGTGTTCCTCTCCGCGACCGATATAGAGATCGATGAGTCGGAGGGATGCGAGATCGCCAGGAAAGCTGTGCGGAAAGGTGCTTCGGATTTGATCCAGGACTTTCTTGTCGGATGTCTCGCTGGTCAACTCGCGAATGCGGGCACGCACGTCTTCCTCTTGGTCTTCGGTTCCCGCGGCCACTTCATCGAGCCAGGCCTGAATGGCGTGGGTCGTGTCTTTTTTTTGGACATAGAGGTCGCCACTCAGCCGAAGGGCTTCGCGTTTCGTGGCGTCATCTTTTGACAGATTGCGCAGGCCGGTCAAGATCGGCAGGGCAAGGTCGAGGTTGCCCATCGACGCATGGACTCGGGCCTGCATCAGTTTGCCTCGATCCGTCACCTCTGAGTCGGGGAACTCGGTTTGCAATAGCACTAAATATTTCAAGGCCTCCCCATACTGTGTTGTGTGGTGCAGGGCAGCACCGAGGAGAAGATACGTGTCGTCGAGCAGCTCGGGTTTTGGAGAGGTGGCCAGGAAACGACGGAGTATGGTGAGGGCTTCTTCAGCCTTGCCTGCGTCGATCAGGCGCTTCGCCTGGTTCAGCGTAGGATGGCCCGCTGGCTTCGCGGGCCCTGATTCTGCATAGACGGGCGAATTGAGCTCGAACCCCATGACGGGCCAGAGTAGGCTCCAGACAAGTGCAAGCGCATAGCACCAGCGGACCGAACGGGCGTACCTGCGATGTGAAGACAGCGATAGCAACGGGGGGGCCATGAGCTCCTGGCGGTCTGACGGCTATGTCATTCGCATGTGACTACTATCGGAAACCCTGTGGGGTGTCAAGGTAAACCCCACACCAGGTTCGTTGTGTTCATCTGAGCGATTGGTTACCATGGCGAAGATGATGTTACACCCGTTAGCCGAGCGATATTTGAGCCGTCTTCGGGTGGAGGGTGGTCTCTCCGTCAATACGATCGAAGCCTACCGCCGCGACCTGAGTAAGTTTCATTCCTACTTGTATCGAATCGGTGTCGTGCCGCTTGGACCTCTGACGCCCGAGACGTTGACGGGATTTCTCCGTTCTATGCACGAGGCACGGTTGTCTCGTGCCTCCTCCCTACGTTGTCTCTCGGCTATTCGTGGATGGCTTCAGTTTCTGATACGGGAACGGATGATCGAGGAGAATCCTACCATTGGTCTGACTCGGATATCGCGGGGCGTTCGACTGCCTAAAACCTTGTCGCAGCAAGACGTGGTCGCATTGTTGGAGCTGGGGGCAGTCCCGACCCCTGAAGACCTGCGTGACCGCGCGATGGTGGAGTTGCTCTATGCGACAGGGCTTCGCGTGTCCGAGTTGGTGATGGCTGAAGTGGCGCTGGTGAATCTCGATGTCGGGTATCTTCGGGTTACGGGCAAGGGCGCAAAGCAGCGTCTCGTGCCGATGGGTGAGAGGGCTCGGCAGCTGCTGCTGCAGTATGTCGAAGGGGCGCGGCCGCGTCTTCTCAAGAAACGGGCTTCACGGTATGTGTTCGTGTCGAGGCGGGGCGGGCCGTTGACGCGACAAGCCTTTTGGAAGTTGCTACGCCGTCGTGCCCAGCGGGCTGGGATTAGACAGGTTATTTCGCCGCACATGCTTCGACATTCGTTTGCGACGCATCTGCTCGAAGGCGGCGCGGATCTTCGGTCTGTTCAGGTGATGCTCGGCCATGCGGATATTGCGACGACGCAGATCTACACACATATTGAACGGGGACGCCTGAAGCGGGTGCATGACAGGTATTTCCCTCGGGACAACCGGCGCCAGAAGCAAAAAGTGTAACTGAGGCGACACGGCTCACATGAGCGGAGTGCGCAGCAGCCGAAAACGGCAAGAAGAGTGCGAGATTCGATTGACAAGGATATGGGGTAGTTGGTAGCATCCGCCAAGGTTGCTAAGAAAATCGGGCGGATAGCTCAGTTGGGAGAGCGCTGCCCTTACAAGGCAGAGGTCACAGGTTCGATCCCTGTTCCGCCTACCAGT
>JBBRRK010000224.1:0-6109 GCA_038200765.1 Nitrospirales bacterium | reverse complement strand
GAATTGTTCGTTACAGTCACCCCCGCAATTGATCCCGGCTGGGGTTGACGTCACTGTTCCAGTTCCTGTGCCATCCTTGGCAACCATCACGGTAAATGTCGGGGCTATGGAGTTCAGCGCATTGAATGCATTCAGCCGGCGGCCGCTCGACACGATGCCGTTCAGAAGCGACGAGGCATCGCCGGTGTTCAGAATCGCATTTCTGATCTGCGTCACTGTCAGGTTCGGATTAGCAGCCAGCAGGAGGCCGACCACTCCTGTCACGTGCGGCGTGGCCATTGAGGTGCCGGCTAAGAACTGATAGTCGGTCGTGGCACTAGGCGTGCCAGACACGCAATAGGCTCGCACGTCGTCGAGATAGACTCCGTCATCGACAATACTGTCATCCGAAATGAAATTAAAACGATATCGGACATTGGATTTTCGATCCGGCAACTCTGCCATGGTAAAACGCTGGAAGGCCCCGCTTGTTGAACCGGTCCAGCCACTCTCGCTCGACCAGGTGGTGCCGCCGTTTCCGGAGACGTCGATCAGAATTCCATCCACGTCGAGTTCCGTCGCCAGACGCAGTCGGCTTTCGAGCCGACAGCCGCGCTGCCCCACCGTGCTGAAGACAGGACCGGTCGCAAAGGAATCGGTCTTGTTAAGATAGTTTCCGGCGGGACTGTCAGTTAGGCTGGTGGGGGTGCTGAAGGATGCGGCATTCGTGATGTTCCAGGAATTGTTGGCGCCGCTGAACGTATAGCCCAATCCGGCAGGATTGGAATCGAAATTATGGGGCAACAGAGTCGTCGTATTGCTGGTAGGCTTAGTGCTGTTCGTATTCACTCCCGGAGCCGCGATCTGTACCGAGGTGGCGCCGAAGTTCGAGAAACTGGCTTTGGCTCCTGTTTGATCAATGGCTGCCACAGAAATCACATTTGGCAGGGCCGGGCCACATGAGGTTGTGACACTATAGCCGGAGGGAAACTGTAGCGTAACGTCATTGTTCGAACCGGCATTGCCGGCTGCTGCGAGAAACATCACACCAGCTGTATTGGCGGCACTCAGTGAGGCATATTCTGTCGGGCTGCAGGGGCCAGTTCGGCCAAAGCTGGCATTGATCGCACGAGCGCCCTTGCTGACTGCATAACTGATCGCCTGGGCGATGGCATCAGTGGTCAAACCATTGTCCACCCCCCCTGCTTTTAGAGCCATGAGCTTGGCCCGGTGCATGACCCCTGTGACACCGGAATTGTTGTTGCCGACTGCCCCAATCGTGCCGGCCACATGGGTTCCGTGTCCTGGGTTTCCTTCCGTAAGGCCGACAGTCAGGTCGATTGGATCCATCGGCTCACTGTCATTGTAGCGGAAATCATAGCCGAAGAAATCGTCAATAAGTCCATTGCCGTCGTTATCGATGTCGTCATTGGCGATCTCCCCCGGATTCGTCCACATGTTGGCAGCCAGATCAGGATGATCATAGGCGATACCGCTGTCGATGACCGCAATGATCACATTGGAGCTGCCGGTGGTGATATCCCAGGCCTCTGGCGCATCGATATCGACATCTGCTGCACCAGCTATCCCATTCACGTTCTGCCCGGTATTGTGAAGACCCCAGAGCGATGTGAACTGCGTGTCGTTAGGAATGGCTGTTAATTGATGAATATAATTCGGTTCGGCATATTCGACGGCCGGGTTTTGGCGATATTTCGCCAGCACGTCTTCCACATTTTCGCCCTGACCCAATTTCAAATGATCAAACTTGTCCACACCACCGGCAAAGGACTTCATGGTCTGCCCTCCTGCAAGGGCGTGAGCCGCCGCGACCGTCGCCTTGGAGGCGCTGTCGTAAAATTTGACGATCACTTCCCCCGGTACATATTGCGCCGGCTCCACCGAGCTTCCCGTCACTCGATTGAATCCTCTATTCTCACGTTTGGTATCGGCAGTGCGGGCATCGTTCCAAAGCATCAACGTGCCGGCCAACACCACGAGCGAGACCACGCCCATGCGCATCCAGCGAGATCGCTTGGTGGATCTACCGCTCGGTTCGCGAGAGGACGTTTGGCTCGGCATATTCAACCTCCTGGAATGTCGATAGGCGTTTCACAACTGTTTCTACAGATTCCTTGCCCACAATTCGAACATGGTGAACTTCGATACCCTTAATTACGGTAATCAGTTCCGTTCCGCTTTCTTTAAGAATGGCATCTACCCGTTCCTGAAACACGGACGGCTTGAACTTCACCAGGACTTCACCGGAAACAAATGACCGCTTCATCTTGGTCACGGAGGTTAGTTCCGTCTTGCTTGTTGATTGAGGACTATTGGTCTCGCATGCGGTCACAGCCAGACTCATGCAAGAGGCAAGGACACTCAGTATGAAAAAGACACTCCTACGACCTGACAACAGAGATGGTGTTCTCATTGAATGCGGGTTACTATATTTGCACCGTTATATACCAGCCAAATGAGAATACCTATTCTTTTTTTCAGGAGGAATGGGGGAGCGGTCATGTTCCTAACGGAAGGTCCAGCAACTGCCTGACTATCAGCCTCATAAATTCATATGATTGTGACTGCGCTTTGAGTAGTGTTCACTGCAGATGGCGAGCGATCTGACAGCGGCGTGCCCTACCATGATGGGAAGTAGTCGAATGTACGGCTCCATCGTGAGAATCCCGCCATCCAGTATGTTCCAATCCGAAAATGAGTCTGAACGACGGTCGGTGAGTCTGAATGCCTGAACCCTGTTCTGCCTCGGTCGGGTTGACCCATGCTCCATCGTGTTGCCGTGCGGGTTGTGCGCATGCCCATGTCCGGCATGCCGGCGAGATGGTCTGGAACAACGTCCTGCGTGCATGGTGCAGCGCCAAGTCGGCCTCATTGTCGCTCAGCCTTGACGCGAGGGGATCGAGCTGTTCCACGGTGACCCCCACGTTGAGATACTGCTGGGCATCGGGTACGGATTTTAACTTCTCATGTTCCGCATAGCCAAACCCTGTGCGCATCCGCTCGATAAACTGATCCCGCTCTGTCTTAGGGACGCGGAAGGCCCCATCCGTAATCCCGTCAGGAAACGCATTGACCTGCGCGATCGTGTGCAGCCGTGTCGCTCCCTGTCGATCACCCTGCCTCCCATCATCCCCGATTCAGAACGGCACCCGCTCAGACTCAGGCTCCTTGGAAATACAACCCGGCTCCAGACTCATCGTATATTGGAAGAGGCTCGTCCTTGTCATCTATGGATTGGAGGAGTATTCTTTGAACTTCCAACGGTTAGAGCCTTGCCCCGAGACCGATGGGATTTTTCAGGGATGAACTTTCCATTCCATTTGGTGTTCTGTGATGAACGGCGAACATAGCGGTCGTCCATTGTTAGGAGGGATCCTCGAAGACAAATTCGGCTTGTCCGAAGCCAAGTTGCTTGAGGCCATTAATATTCAAGGAACTAAGGGGGGGCGCATCGGAGAGATCTTGGTCCGAATCAGGGCGATTACCGAAGAGCAACTCCTCCAGGCGCTGGCCATTCAATTTGACCTTCCCTGGCTCTCACATCTTGATGTGAGCCAGGTTGACCATGAATGGATCAAGAAAGTCCCGATCCACTTTGCCCGCCGCTATCACGTGCTCCCTCTCAAGACAGAGGATGGATCTGTGCTTGTGGCCACGACCGATCCCATGGAAACGGCGGCATTGGACGACCTCCGGCTGTTGCTGGGGCTTCCGATCAAACCGGTGCTGACGACCAGCCTCTCGCTCCTGGCTTGCCTGAATCGCGTGTACGATGACGCGTCGCGTCCTGCAGGCGCAGAGGAGGTGATGGAGGATATTGCAGCCAGCGAAAGCCTAGACCAAATTGCTCATGAGTTGGACGAGCCGACAGACCTGCTCGATGCGACGGACGAAGCCCCTATCATTCGGTTAGTCAATTCCGTGCTCTTCCAAGCGGTCAGGCAGCGCGCGAGCGATGTTCATTTCGAATCCTTCGAACGAGGTCTGGTCGTTCGGTATCGCATTGACGGGGTACTCTATCCCGTCTTAACCCCTCCCAAACATCTGCAGGCGAGTATTATCGCGCGTCTAAAGATCATGTCGGATCTGAACATCGCGGAAAAACGCTTGCCGCAGGATGGCCGATTTCGGATTCGGACGGCAGGGAAGGATGTCGATCTGCGTGTCTCGGTGCTACCGACCTCACATGGAGAACGAGTAGTCCTGCGTCTGTTGGAGAAAGAGAATCGTCTGTTGAACCTCTCGGAAATGGGGTTCTCGCAGGACCGGTTGGGAATCATCAATCAGCTGATCCAGTTATCGCACGGCATCATTCTTGTGACCGGGCCGACCGGGAGCGGGAAAACGACGACGCTCTATGCAGCATTGACTCAGATTAATGCGCCGGACAAGAATATTATTACCGTCGAGGATCCGGTGGAATATCAGCTGCTCGGCGTGGGCCAGATGCAAGTCAATCCCAAGATCAACCTGACGTTTGCCGCGGGACTCCGATCGATTCTCAGGCAAGATCCCGATGTCATCATGATCGGTGAAATCCGCGATCGTGAAACCGCTGAAATCGCGATTCATGCCTCACTCACGGGGCATTTAGTCTTCTCCACGCTCCATACCAACGATGCCGCAAGTGCGGCCACCAGATTGATCGACATGGGCATCGAACCGTTTCTCGTCGCTTCCTCGGTGGTCGCCGTCTTAGCACAACGGTTGCTACGGCAGGTCTGTTCGGACTGCAAGCAGCCCTATCACCCAGCCGATGAAGAACTCATTCGGCTCAGTATCGTCCCACCGAAGGTACGCCCCACCTTCTTTCGCGGAGCCGGATGTCCGGCCTGTTCCCAAACCGGCTATCGAGGCCGAACAGGCATTTTTGAACTCCTTGTGCTGGATGATGAGATCCGCCGCCTCATCGGCAACAAGGCAGACTCGGGATCGATTCGTCAAGCCGCGATGGCCAAGGGGATGGTGACACTGAAAGATGAAGGGGCGGAAAAGGTGTTTCATGGGGTCACGACGACCGAAGAATTGATGCGAATTACCCAGCAGGAAGTCGAGATTTAGCAGGATGCCTGTCTATCAATATAAAGGCTATCGAAACGACGGCGGAGCCGCAACCGGCATCATCGATGCCGAGAGCCCGAAGGTTGCGCGCGTCAAGTTGCGGAAGGTCGGTGTCTTTCCCACCGATATGGTGGAACAAGGCTTGGCCGCGACCGGCGCGCCCACGAGGACGTCCGGCAAATCCGCTGCTGGAATCGGCCGTTCCCCTGCCCTCAACACGACCGATGTGGCCATGATGACCCGGCAGCTGGCGACCCTCCTCGTGGCTGGGCTACCCCTGGTCGAGGCGCTCGGGGTGATGGTCGATCAAACCGAGAAGAAACCCGTGAAGAGCCTCATGGCCGATATCCGCGAAGAAATCCGCGGAGGAGCGTCCTATAGCGCGGTGCTCGAGCGCTACCCTCGTGAGTTCTCCCAGATTTATGTGCACATGGTGCGAGCCGGTGAAGCCAGCGGGGCGTTGGATCAGATCTTGTTCCGCCTTGCGGAGTTTCTGGAAAAACAGTTGGCGCTCAAGCATAAAGTGACGAATGCCGTGCTCTATCCTGCCCTGATGTTGATCGTCGGTGTCTCGGTGCTGTTTTTTCTCATGACTTTTGTTGTACCGAAAATTACCGCCGTCTTTACCAATTTGAGGCAGGCCCTCCCCTGGCCGACCATCGTGCTAATGAACATCAGCCATTTTCTTGCAGACTATTGGGCGGTGATACTTGGGGGGGTGGGTCTGATCGCGTGGGCAGCGCGTCGAGCGATGAAAACGGAAGCGGGCCAGCTCACGGTTGACCGATGGCTGTTAAAGATTCCCCTCATGGGCGAAGTAGCCAGAATGGTCGCCATCTCCCGGCTCACGAGCACCTTGGCTACCATGTTGGCGAGCGGTGTGCAGTTGTTGGATGCCATGGACGTCGCGAAGCGTGTGATGAATAATCGTGTGCTGGAGTATGCGGTCGAGGGGGCCAGACAGAATATCCGTGAAGGGGAAACGATTGCCGAGCCATTGAAGCGCAGCGGAGAGTTTCCTGCACTGGTCACCCACATGATTGCAGTC
>JBBRRK010000223.1:0-6122 GCA_038200765.1 Nitrospirales bacterium | reverse complement strand
GCCCGTGGATGGGCGCAGGCGAATCACTCACCAGGGGCGACCGCTCGGCGTTCACGCCATCACGTCTCGGCCCGTGAAGATCGCGGCGGGTACACCGAGCCACCCACTCCGGCGCCCGGTCACGCCGAGGCCAGATCATCCGTGGCGCCGACGCCCGCGGCCGGAGCGACGAACACAGGCGACGGGGGCGGGAACATCACCTGGACATTGCTACTGGGGGAGAAAGAGAACATTGCTAAGTGGGTTGACAACAGGCCTGTGATTCCTTGACAAAGAGGCGTCGGACCACTACGATTCCGCGATAAAATTTCCCAGGTCAGGATCCAGGTTGAGGGTGTGGCGCGATGAGAACATGCCTCCATTCCACGTCACCTGAACCTTGGCCTTCTTCACAAGGAGCGCGCGCATGATTCCGAACGACCTCCGGTACCACCAAGAGCATGAATGGGTGCGTATGAGCGGCACGCAGGCCACGGTTGGCATCAGTCATTTTGCCCAGGATGCATTGGGCGATATCGTCTTCATTGATATGCCGAAACCTGGCGCTGTCGTCAAGGCCGGCCAGCAGATCGGTGAGGTCGAATCGACCAAGACGACCTCTACAATCTACACGCCGGTGAGCGGCACCATTGCTAAGGTCAATGCCGACTTGAAGGACCATCCGGAAGTGGTGAACTCCGATCCCTATGGCAAGGGTTGGATGGTGGTGATCGATCTGTCGAGCGTAAGTGAAGTGGACAGACTGATGACCGCCACACAGTATGAAGTCTTTCTTGCCGGCCTGAAACATTGAACCAACATGTGATTGGATCATTGGTGAGTTCCCGCAATGAATCAATCGGCGATGAGCCGATGACTCAATGATGTCCCAGAAGCATATTGCCATTCTCGGCGCAGGACCTGGTGGCTATGTCGCCGCGATCCGAGCGGCTCAGCTTGGGGCCCGCGTCACCGTCATCGAGTCCCATGCACTTGGCGGCGTCTGCTTGAACTGGGGCTGCATACCCAGTAAGGCCCTCCTATCGGTCGTCGATCTCGGCGACAAGGTCAAAAAAGCCGATGAACTGGGGCTGCTCGTCCAAGGACCAGTCACGTTCGATCTCGCTCGAATGGTCGCCCGAAAGAATGAAGTGGTGGCGACTCTCGTGAAGGGCATTGCCACGCTCTTCAAGGCGTGGCACATCGCGCATGTGCAGGGAACCGGATCGCTGCGAGATCGGCAGACGGTGACAGTGACCGGAGCCGGTGGCGCATCACAGGACATTCAGGCTGATGCGATCATCATTGCCACTGGGTCGTCTTGGCCGAACCTGCCGCAGTTTCCAATCGACGGACAACAGCTGCTCACGAGCCAGCACCTCCTGGATCTCGATCGCATTCCTGCCAGTCTGCTGATCGTCGGTGGCGGTGTGGAAGGATGTGAGTTCGCAGCGCTCTATAGCGGTCTAGGGACGGAAGTCACGATGGTTGAATTGATGGCGCGTGTGCTTCCTCTGGAGGATGACGACATTTCCTCGACGACGGCGCGTGAGCTGAAGAAACGCGGCGTGACGATCCTGACTGGGACCACCGTGGATAGGCTGGAACGGTCACCGACGACTGTCATCGCCCATCTGAAAGACGGTACGCAGGTTGCGACGGAGAAGCTCCTGGTGTCCGTGGGGCGAGGGATGAATAGCCGAGGCATTGGACTGGAGCAGGTGGGGGTACCGACGGGAAGGCGAGGGGAAATTTTGGTCAACGAGCGGATGGAAACCACTGTGCCGGGGATCTACGCGATCGGCGATGTGGTCGGCAAGGCCATGCTCGCGCACGTGGCGTCGGCTCAGGGGAAAGTCGCAGCCGAGAATATCATGGGGCATCAGGCAACGATCCGCTACGACGTCATCCCTGCCGGAATTTTTACCCTACCGGAGATTGGTCGCGTGGGCCTGACGGAACAGCAAGCCCGTGAACGAGCTCAGGCTGCCGGGCAGAACCCCGACCAGACTATCACGGTGGGACGTTTTCGATATGCCGGGTTGGGGAAGGCGCAGGCGACAGGAGATACGACTGGATTGTTCAAGATCATTGCCGAGTCGCCGAGCGGAAGAATTCTTGGTGTGCATATCGTCGGAGCCCACGCCGCTGATCTGGTACATGAAGCGGCCTTGGCGATGCAAGTCGGTGCGACGGTAACGCAAATGGCAGAGATGATCCATGCCCATCCGACGCTGGCCGAAGGCCTGATGGAAGCGGCTGAAGATGTCGAAGGGAAAGCAATTCACCAAGCGCGAAAGCGGGCGCCATAATGTGGCAATCGTTGCTCCTCAAGCTCGGGATGTTCGCCGCGACTATGGGAGTCGTGTTCTGGATCGGGTGGACCGTGCCGACCTCATTCGATCGTGAGCAAGATCGTGTCGCCAACTCGTCTGAGGAGACGCAGGCTGAGATGGTTTCCAGCGGCAAACGCGCCACGGCGGTGAGTCCGTCCTCTGTCGCGTTGGTCACGGATGATCCATCCGCTTTCGCTGTTCCGAAACGATCGCACCAAGACCTCCTCGATCTCAATAGAGCGACGGAGCAGGATTTTAATGCGCTGCCAGGGATCGGCCCCAAGTTGGCCGAACGGATCATGGAGTATCGGCAGTCGGTGGGAGGCTTTCATTCTCTCGATGAATTGCGGTCGGTCAAAGGGATTGGGAAAAAGAAGTTTGAGCAGATTCGTCTATTGGTGACGGTCCCGACGGATGCCGGACTTTTAGGCAGACGAAAGAACGCAACATGAGCGAACTCTCCCGTCAACTCGACTTGATCCTTCGCGGAGTCGTGGAGGTGATCCAGCGGGCTGAACTTGAATCGAAGCTGACGCGTTCTTTGAAAGAGAACCGGCCGCTCCGTGTGAAAGCCGGCTTTGACCCGACCGCGCCGGATCTGCATCTAGGCCATACGGTCTTGATCCACAAGCTCAAGCATTTTCAGGAACTGGGACATCACGTCATCTTCTTGATCGGCGATTTCACCGGCATGATCGGCGATCCGACCGGACAATCGGAAACGCGCGTCGCACTCTCGAAAGAAAAAGTATTGGAGAATGCCAAGACCTACGAGCGGCAGATCTTTAAAATTCTCGATCCTGCGAAGACCCTGGTGGAGTTCAACAGCCGGTGGATGAGTACGATGACCGCGGAAGGATTGATCCACCTGAGTGCGCACAGCAGTGTCGCGCGGATGCTTGAACGGGACGATTTCCATAAGCGGTATCACGAGCAGAAACCAATCAGTATCCATGAGTTCATGTATCCCCTCGTGCAGGGCTACGATTCCGTGGCGCTCAAGTCCGATGTCGAGCTAGGCGGTACCGATCAGAAGTTCAATCTGCTGATGGGGCGTGAGCTGCAACGGGATCATGGGCAGGAGCCACAAGTCGTGATCACGATGCCGTTGCTCGAAGGGACAGATGGTGTGAAGAAGATGAGTAAGAGTGTCGGGAATTACATTGCGTTGGAAGATACATCGAACGACATGTATGGCAAGCTGATGTCGATCAGCGACTCGCTCATGCTTCGTTATTACGAACTCCTGACCACCGAAGATCTGCCCACAGTGAAGGCCGCTCATCCCATGGAGGCCAAGCAGTCGCTCGCGGAAAAGATTGTGGTTCGATACCATGGAGATGAGGCAGCGAAACAAGCCCGTGCCGGCTTTCAGCAGAAGTTTTCCGAGCGCGAATTTCCCTCTGAGCCGGATGTTCGCTTGACGTTGAGTACAGCCGATCTCCGAGATGGGCACATAATCAGCCTCGTCGATTTGGTGGCGAAGACTGGTTTAGTCCCCAGCAAGAGTGAAGCCCGACGGCTCATTATTCAGGGTGGCTTAGAGGTCGATGAACAGAAGCAGCGCGATGCGAATGCTGTGTTACCGATTGTGACCGGACGCGCCTATCGCCTGAAGGTCGGTCGACGAAAGTTTGCATTGGTTGAACTGAGGGGAGAATTGCCAGGGGTTTCTTGACTTGGCATAGAGGCCAGCGTAGGATTCGACTCAGCGAGCGGGCGTAGCTCAGTGGTAGAGTCCTTGCTTCCCAAGCAAGTTGTCGTGGGTTCAAATCCCATCGCCCGCTCCAACAGTTTCAACGGCTTGTGTCTCCTCCGCGTGTTGCCCCTTCTGCTCGGTTCCGGTTCCCGTCACGGTTGGGATTGAATTCTGCTCCTCCTGCCCCGATTCCGTCACAGTCTCCGCTTTTTCTTTCTTCACCTTCCCAAACCCTGAAACGCCCTCAAGCGCCCCTTGCAAGTGGGTAGGGGAGAGGTGGGCATATCGCGCCACCAGGTCCGTTCCACTGTGCCGAAGTAAGGCGGCGATGGTGCTGGGGGCCTGGCCGTTCATCGCCAGCCGTGAGGCGAACGTATGACGCAGGGTGTGCCAGGTCACGCCGGGGAGCTTTGCCGTCACGAGTGCGGGCTGATACACCCGAGCATAGAAGTTGTGGTGGTCCAGGTGCGTGTCGGGGTTCTGCGAGGGGAACACCCACACGGACGTATTGCCCGCAATCTATCCGTGAGGGATCGCCTTGGCTTCCTCCGTCAAGTGGATGTACTGCACACAGCCGCTCTTGGTGGGTGGAGAGGGTAATCAATCCCCGATCCAAGTCGATATCGGCCGACCGCAAGCCAAACTGCTCAGACTTCCGCATGCCGGTCAGGATCGCCAACCGAATCCAGCTGTCATAGGGCTGCCCCACTGCCTCACACAGCCGCGCCTCTTCCTCGATAGACAGGAAGCGTGTTTTTCCTGCTCGCACCGTGGGGAGTTTGACGCTGGCAAAGGGGCTTTTCTCAATCACCCCTCTCCCAATCGCCCATCTGAATATATGCCGGATAAACTTCAAGTAATGGAGGATGGTTTGCGTGGTTTTCCTCGCCGCAGCAAGGTTTTCCATCGCCTGGTCAAGCAAGGCATGAGTCACGGCGTGCAGAGTCTTCCCTGTCAGGCGGCTGGTCCACCATTGTCCATAGTACTTCTCAACGGCGATGGTCGAGGGCTTCTTGCCGCTGGTGGAGAGCGTGGTGAGGTAGCTCGCAATCACGACCGAGGCCGCCTCTTTCCCGCCGTGCTGATACCGTTCAGGAAAGAACCTCCCAGTCTGCTGTTCCTGCTTGGCCTTCTCGTAGAAATCTCGCGCTGCCGTCTTGGTCGAAAAACTCCCGAACCGCCGTTCCTTCCCTTCGTGGTAGAGCCGTACATGCCACACTGTCTTGCCGGTCGAATCCTTCTTACTGAGCAATCCCCGATCTTTGCGCCCTGCTCGTGCCATCGCTCACCGTCCTTTCCGGCCCATCGCTTGTCCAACGCTGCTCGGAAAGAAGAAATCGCGAGTCACTACGATGAGCTGCAACGATGTGTCATCACACATGCTTTCAGAGGCGCTATCGCTAGAGCCAAAGACATTGCAGAGGTTCTCATCACGGAAAAGAGTAGCAAACCCCCGAACGATCCTTTCCACACAAAACTGGAAGACATTTTTGCACAGTTGAAGGCCGGGAAACCTCCTCTATCCTGGCTCACGTTCACCCTCTGCCAAAAGCTGCGACTCATCTATAAACGTACCCACCCAGAGAATACATTAGAGGAAGGACGACCTGTGAGTCCAGAGCTGGCGTTGAGCGTAGTCCAGGACCTCATCGAGATTCTAAAGGATCTGGGCCATGTGAAAGAAACCTCACCCACTGGCAGCACATAATACGACGGGACTGCTTCACACAGCCCTCTATCCATTTCTGGGTGGTCGAGCTTAACAGGAATACAACCATTTCCCGCCTGCGACCCTTGCGCCTTCCTTCGCCACCCTCCTACAATACGCCTCCCTTCGAGGCCCCCATGCCCCTATCCACACCCGATCTCACGCCTCCTAGCGTTCTAACGCGAGTTACACAGCCTTTTGAAGGGTCACTACAATAACCTGCCCTGTTTGTGGGACGCCCGTTGAGCCCCGCCGCAAGGGGAGAGGGGGCCCCGCTTGTTTGGACAGAATGTTCCAGTTCTTAAGTGGCGCCTCGCGGTGTTCTGCCTATGCGGCGGTGCGCCGTGCAGGCAGGTTGTCAAAGTACACTCCATCCGGCGTGTGACCGTCAAGCGCCCGA